>NYSL01000024.1 GCA_002682945.1 Cryomorphaceae bacterium
TATGATGATGCAAAAAGAATCATGTCAGAACTTTCTGAATTATGAGAAACAACAAATAAAACATTATAAGACGCGATCAATTCCTTGTTCGCGTTTTTTTTTAGAATGAATTACGACGAGGCATTTAAATTTTTGAACAAAGATCCGGTAATGAAATACCTGATCCAGAAGATGGGTTCCGAAATTGACCTGTATGATCGTTACAACGAAAATTTAGCCAGAGCTCTTGCAGATTTAATAATTGAGCAGCAGATTAGCTTTAAAGCCGCAATTACTATCAAAAAGAGGTTTTCAGACCTAACCTCAAATCTCTCTAATAAGGAAATTTTAAATCTTGAAAATCATGTAATTCAATCAATTGGGATTTCTTATAGAAAGGTTGAATACATAAAGAATATATTTTACTATTTCTTAAGTTCCAATTTTGATTTTGAATCAGCTACAGACCAAGAGATTGAAATAGAATTAAGAAATATAAAAGGAGTAGGTGTGTGGACAGTAGAAATGTTCATGATATTTATATTATTTCGAATGGATATATTTTCTAAGGGGGATATAGCTCTAATAAATAGCGTTAAAATAAACTACAGTATCGATACTTTAGGCGGCGAAAAGCTAGATGAAATAATTAACAAATGGTCACCTTTCAAAACCATAGCATCTCTTTTACTATGGAAATCTATTGAAACTAAGGAATTTTACGGAAACACACTTCAGAGCTAAGGATTATTAATTGCTATAATAGTAATCAAAGGGGTGCGCTTAAAAGTTGTTAAAGTTGACGAATTTTATAGACGATAGGTGTTGTATTAAATTAATTAGTTAACATAATATATATTATAGGAAAAGTACAACTTTAATTCACTGGTAATTGAGTTTTCATGTCGGTATAACGTGAATCCGGTCGCCTTGGGCAATAATTACAGTCAAAAACTTCAAGGGTTAAGTAGCCATAATCATCTCTAACGTAACCATGCAATAAGTACACACCGTTTCGTCTGATTATATTATTTCGTATGGAATTTGGAAAATGTACGGTATTAAAGATTTCACCACTAATCTCTAGGAATGTCCCAAATTGCATAAATTCTCCTTTTTCTGTCTCATTGCGCTTTACCGCAATGACATACCCGATGGTTCGTATTGTATTATCTATATATGAACTCCAATCCTTTACGGAGGTAGATTTCTTTCCTTGCCAGCCAGTAAATAATCTAAAAGGATGACTTAGGCTAAATCCAAATAACTCTTCCTGATCGTATAAATCATCCAGTTCACTATTTTCTAACTTAGGTAAGGCTAAACTTTTTGGAGAGTTTTCAAAAATGAGTAAAGTTGATTCACCTTCTTTCTTATGTCTAATTTGATGGTAGGCATCCCACAGAACATCACGTTTTGGTCTTTTTGTAAATCTAAACGCCTCAGATTTAATTAACAGTAATAAAGAATCTAGTGTGAGTTTTCCGGTCTTCTTTTTTAAACGATTGATAAAATTATTTAAGGAGCTATAGGCTCCATTTTTTTTACGTTCAGCTTCAATCTCTCTGCACAGCTCAACATCAATTCCAGATATCCGCTCTGTACCTATAATGATTCTATTTTTAGGTCTTATAACGGTTGTCAATTCCCCCTCATTTACACATGGGGGTTCAACTTTAGCGCCACATTGTTTAGCTTCATGGAAATAAAATTCAGCTTTATAGAAGCCGCCTCCATTGTTAATTGTAGCCACCATATATTCAATCGGAAAATGAGCTTTTAAATATAGACTTTGGAGGCTTTCTAAGGCGTAAGACGCTGAATGCCCTTTGGCAAACGCATACCCCGCAAAACTCTCAATTTGCCGCCATACTTCTTTATAATCTGATGCTAAATATCCTTTTCGTTTGCAGTTTATTAAAAACTGCTTTTTTAAAGCAATAATCTCCTCCTTCGACCTGTATTTTCCAGACATTCCCCTTCGTAATATATCTGCTTCTGAAAGTGTCAAATCTGCATATTTGTGAGCTACTTTGATTACATCTTCTTGGTAAACCATAATTCCATATGTTTCAGGCATTATAGCAGTTAATATTGGGTTTGCATTTTTCCTTAGCTTAGGGAATCGATGTCTTTCTATGTATTCACGCATCATTCCAGACTTAGCTACCCCGGGCCTGATAATAGAACTTGCCGCAACTAATTCTAGATAATTCGATGTCTTCAACTTTTTCATTAACATTCTCATCGCAGGTGATTCAATATAGAAACATCCTAACGTTTCCCCTTTCTGTAATAATGAAATGCTTGCTGGGTCAGATTTGATTTTTTGTATGTTATGTATATCAATCAACTTTGACTTTTTAGGATAATTTTTTTTAATAATATCAATACATTCTGATATTTTACTCACTCCCCGCTGGCCAAGTATGTCAAACTTATGTATACCTAATTTTTCTGCTGTATACATATCAAAATTTGCTGTAGGAAATCCTTTTGGGGGTAAAAATGTACTTGAAAATACCTGAATGGGTTCATTAGTGATGACAATACCCCCAGAGTGTATTGTCATCTGGTTTGGAAGCCCTTTAATCCTATTAGCATAATTAATTATGCATTTCGCAATATTATCTTCGTTATTGGCTATTCCTTTATTTATAAGATCGTCGATTTCGAGCTTAGGTAATCCAAACACCTTACCTATTTCCCGAATGGCAGATCTGTGCTGAAAAGTGTTGCAGGCACCTAATAGTGATGTGTTTGAAAATCTATTAAATATGTATTCAGTAATACGAGGCCGATCTCTCCAGGAAAAATCTATATCAAAGTCTGGGGGTGATTGTCTGTGTAGATTTATAAATCTCTCAAAATAAAGATCTAAATCCACAGGGTCTACATTAGTTATGTTTAACAAATAGGCAACTATACTATTTGCTCCACTTCCACGACCTACATAAAAAAAATTTTCTTTTTGAGCGTAACGTATTATATCCCAATTAATTAAAAAGTATGATAAAAAAGATTTTTCTGTAATGAGCTCCAGTTCTTTTTTTAGCCGGTCTTTAATATTTTGATTTACATATTGGTATCTTTTAGGTAGTGCGTCATAGCATAGTTGCTTAAGTAGAGCTCTGTCTTTGTCTGCCTTTCCAGTATATGTTTTTTGATTTTTACTTCCCGGCCCCCTATTTAAGAATTGATCCCAAGGGGGTAATGATTTAATAAAATATTGGCTGGATGACCAAAGAGTTTGTGAGAATTGTGATTCAATTACACTTTTGTCTTTCCACATGTAATCATGAGCTATATAATCAAACCTATTCAAGTTGCTTAATACAGTATTTTTATCGATCGATCGTAACAATTTATGAGTGTTGTAGTCTCTAACATTTTCAAAGGCTAATGTTTCCCAAGCGATACAGCGGTTGAATTGCTTGTGATTGTTGGCTTTTATCTGCTCACTTACCTCAACTCCAATCCATTCATTTGAATAAAGTCTCCTTTTTGGTGCTTGTTTCAGGGGATAAACTACTCGAATCTCCTTAAGGTTTAAGTATTTTAAATCCCTTTGGTCTTTACTTAACCACTCATTCAGATTTTGAAAGCCCATTGGTGATTCCGGAATTAACAAAGCCTTACGTGCAGCCCCCTCTCTTAAATCGACAGCTGGCTGTATTGGTATATTAGCCATTTGTAACGCCGGCAGTATTCCTGCTGTGCTATTAATTTCTGCTAAAACAAGTGGTATACATCCATGTTTTTCAGCTAGTCTGATTATTTGTTCTGTGCTCAGTACCCCAAAACGGAAACTGTATGCACTATGCGTAATGAACATTTTTATTTTCTATCTCTCTTTATTATTAATTCTATTGTTTAATTTAATTAACTTAAATTACTGAATTACAGTAATATAAATATCAATATAGAAAAAACCTATATTAGTTTTATTAGCACTCCTTTAGATATTTATTTTTTTCTATTAGCTAATAATGGCGGAGCGTCCCCGTTAAAAGGGTTTTCTCTGCCTATAGTGCTCGAATCGAGTCCGCAAGCCCGAATTGCATACCTATCACCATAGATATTTCTGATTTTGTCCATAGCGTCATAAAGCTTTTCATCTTTATCACATGAATCAAATAAATAACACTGCCTCCCTCCTTCGACCAAGCCGCTTAGACTCACTCCTATCAATCTAACCCTCACCCTCCTATTTAAAATTTGATTAAATAACTCTTTCCCCTTCTTTATAAGGATTGAATCAGAATGAGTGTAATGAATACTGGCTTGTTTGTTTTGAGTTTGAAAATCAGCATACCGGACTTTAACACTAATACAGCTAGTCAACTTACCACCTCTTCTAAGCTGAAGGGCTAAATTTTCAATCATAGCCATTAAAATACCGGTCACTTTATTTAAATCCATAGTGTCTTGANCAAANGTNCTTTCTGTNGATATAGATTTTCGTTCAGNTGTTTCATAAACAGGAGTTTNATCAATACCNCGAGCTTTTTCCCAAATNACCTGACCATTCTTACCAAAAACAGTCAAAAGAGCGCTCATTGGCATTTTCTGGAGTGTTCCAATAGTCTGAATNCCNAANCCNCTNAGCGCTTGATATGTCTTNGGACCTACCATNGGTATTTTTCGAACAGATAATGGTGACAAAAAATNTCGCTCTAANCCNGATTTAACAAAAATTTCATTGTTAGGCTTAGCTTCACCTGTAGCAACTTTAGATACTGTTTTGTTTACAGATAACCCAAAAGATATAGGGAGGCCAGATTCTTTAATGATTTTTTGCCGTAAGTCTGAAGCCACCTTAAGCGATCCAAAAAATTTATCCATTCCGGTTAAATCAGCATAAAATTCATCTATTGATGTCTTTTCTACAACGGGTAAATTCTCTTTAGCAATTTCTGTAACAATTTTAGATTGTTTAGAATAAGCTAAAGAGTTCCCTTTAATAACGACAGCCTCAGGACAAAGCCTTCTTGCTGTTTTCATTGACATCGCAGAGGTTATCCCATATGATCGAGCCTCATAGCTGCAAGCCGCAACAACCCCCCTTCCTGAAGTTCCTCCAATAATAACAGGAATACCATTAAGCCTACTATCCTGAAGTCTCTCTACAGAAACAAAAAAACTATCTAAGTCCATGTGTAAAATAGATTTGATCATTTTTGGACCTAAAATCTTTATTAAGCTACATTTTTCTCTAGCGCAGAACGAAGTGATCTAACCTCTCTTTGAAGAACCTCTAATTGATTTATAATATTATCGCTTGAGTTCTGCCTGGAGAGATCAAATTGTATATTGCCTTCTACCTTCCAAACTTCAAGAATGTCTTCTACACTAACCCTATATGGTTTATAGATTGAATTATCTGAAATAAGCTCGATCTCGCCAGCCTCTAGTATGTAGTTTTTTGCTCTTTTAAAGACAATACCATCTTCCTGGGTTAAGAATATATATAACTCTCCCGTTTGAATTTTCGACCAGTCTTGAAGATAGCTAGATATCAAGTATGACCCTGGTAAAAAAGGCAACATACTATCTCCTTGTATTTGAAATACGCGCCTGGTTTCTTCAGATGAAATTTCAGGCATTGGAAGTGAAAACTGAGGTAAAGCCTCAACAAAATCAATATCCCCATAGCCACCCAAATAACCTGCTGCTGCTTTTACAGGAACAAGAGATACTTTTTCTTTATTTGTTTCTGAATCAATAGGAACCGCTAAGACACGTAACTTATTTCCAGCCAATCGATTATTGTCTTTTAAAATCAATTTACCCCCCCCTGCTTTTCCAGAAATCATATCATCAATACTTAAATTAAATAATTTAGAAAATGCNAATAAGGATTCTATTTTAGGCTCAGCACGCCCCTCTTCATAAGCTCCAATTAAAGATCTTTTTAGCCCAACACGCTTTGCAAGCTGCTCCTGAGTCCAGCCGTTTAGCTTTCTCATAGATTTAAGTGTCTGATCTAATTTCATACAATTTACTATTTAAATTAGATTACTAAAATAATTAGTAATTTTTAAATAGCCAAAATAAAAAGCGAATAGGTGTATTCTTTTTAAGAATCACCTAAGGAATGATTAACAATGGAATGACCAGCAAGCCAAGCAGAGGTCCAAGCAGACTGAAAATTAAAGCCACCAGTTAGCGCATCAATATCCATAACTTCACCAGCGAAATAAAGGCCCGGAACTAGCTTACTCTCAAAAGTTCTAAAATCAATTTCATTCAATGCAACGCCACCAGANGTGACAAACTCTTCTTTGTTTGTACTTTTTCCCGTGACTTGAAACTCTGACTCTGATAATATATCACAAAAGCGCCTAATTGAAGGTTTGTTCAAATCAGACCAATTTGCAGAACTTGGTACTTTTGCAAAAAGACACAACGCTTTCCATATTCGTAAAGGAATATTAAACATAGAGTTAGAAATTATTCGTTTACGTTGAAAATCAAAATCCTTTCGAAAACCATTAAGCAATTCAAATAAATCATCATAATCCATGTTGGGGGCCCAGTTGATAAATACAGAAAAACAGTGACCAACTTCATTCATCCATCGAGCACCAAAGGAAGATAGCTTAAGAACACTAGGTCCACTTAAACCCCAATGAGTTATTAATAAAGGGCCTTCGGTCTCAAAACCACCAATCGGAACAGTAATTCTAACGTGAGGTATAGTGATTCCGGCCATATCTTTTAACCTAGGATCCCTTATATTAAAAGTGAATAAAGATGGAACTGGAGAAATTATTTTATGCTCTAAGAATTTTAATTCATCCCACAATTTCTTAGAACCACCAGAAGCAACAAGAACCTTNTCTACAATTTTAGATTTACCAGAATCGAAATCAAGAAAAAATTCACCTCGGTCTTTTTTTATGGATTTAACGCCATGTCTTAATTGAAAATCAACACCTGACCTTTTAGCAAAATCTAATAAGCAGTCAACTATGGTTGAGGATTTGTTGGAAACCGGAAAAACTCTATTATCCTCTTCAATTTTCAATTCTACACCCCTATCTTCAAACCACTCCATGGTGTCCCCACAACCAAACCTATTAAAAGGGCCAAGTAATTCTCTNGAACCACGAGGATAATAATCTATTAATTCGTTAGGATCAAAGCAAGCGTGTGTAACATTACATCTNCCCCCGCCAGATATTGAAACTTTACTCAGTAACTTATTTGACTTTTCAAAAACATAAATTTTAGCTGAAGGTGATGCTTCAGCTGCTGCAATAGCCGCAAATACCCCTGCTGCTCCCCCACCAATTATTGCAATGCTATTTGATTTGGTCATCGTTTCTAAATTAGAACTTTTAAACGACACTTTATAGCCTAAATTGTTTGACCAAGACTTATCATTTTTAAGTTCCCAATCCCTAATTTTTCATATAAATCGGGGGTTATTACCTGACCGGGAACTAATTCTCCTGAATACGAATTAGACTTACTACTTAACCAGTAAAAACGGGTTGTATCTGCGGGNCCAACTACAATCCAGGAATAGTAATATTTTTGGTTTCTAACACCCTCCTCAAACTTAATTTCTAGTTTACCAGATAACGTTTCACAAATCCAATCCAAAGCTGAGTTTGAATTTTCTTTTAGGTTTAAATAAAAATCTGGTTTAAATGCTGAAGCGATATCAAATGAATTATCAAGCTTTTCAAGTAAGCTTCTAAGACTATTTGAGACGCGAATCCTACTCCAGTCATTTATGGATATTCCAGTTTCAATTGTTATTGTAGGGATATTATTTCCCTGAAAATATTCACCAAATGCCGTAGGGTAGAAACTATCATCAAAACGAGCAATACCCTTAGGGTAAATCTTCTCAAGTTCATCAGACATCCAAGAACAAAACTTTCTAGAAATTAATTGGGAAGCCGTTTCTTTTGTCACACTTCCCTTCGGAGCTAGTATGGAAAATGATGCTGGAACCTTCTCTCCTTCTGCTAAAAAACATGTTCTTTGGTCGTGAAGATTCAATGCTAATTTTGGTTTTTCGTTTTTAACCCAAATTGATAAAGCTTTACCTTCTGCTGTTTTTAGATCTCTTGCATCTCTATTAATATCAATACCCTCTTTATTTGGTCTTTGAAATAAGTCTGCTCCATCCGGATTAACAACAGGACAAATGGCCCAGGAGAGATTTAAATTTTTATTTGACATAATTCCTAACAATGCATTGAACCCCGTAGGTTCATTTCCATGCATTAAAGACCAGGCGCAAATATCAGGGCTTAAATCTGGCTTATTTTTAAAAACTAATATATCTGACCCTAAAAAACTTTGCCCCACAATTTCAATTGACCAAGAATTTTTCTTCGCAATATCCAGCAATAGTCTAAAACGTTCTTTCGTGGGTAAATATCTCATAATTCAATACTGTAAAATTAGTCATCAATCCAATCTAAAAATATACTCTTAACGTCTATTCTAATTTTAACCTTGTAAAATTAAATTATGTAAATTCTTATTTTTAAATTCAAATTAAACGATGTTTGCTTAATGAAATCATTTGTACCCTGGCTCCTCCTGTGTCCATTTCTTGCTTTTTCTCAGTCTATTAACTTCTGTATTGGTAGCTGTGCTGAATTTACANGTGAGGCTCAGGATAGTATTTTTNATATCGTGCCTGATAGCAAACCTGATTTCTTTTTATGGCTAGGTGATAATATTTATTCCAATGAATCTCAATGGGGTGATTTTAAATCCATGAAACTGGCTTACTCAGCTCGTCACTCAACTACTTCCATGGAATATTTCTTCGATCAAATACCACTTCAGTATGCAATTTGGGACGATCATGATTATGGTCCTAATGATTCAGATTCATCATTTGAAGGAGGGGCTGTTAGCGGAAGAGCATTCGAAAAAACCTGGATATCAAACCCTCTGAATATCGCGAAATATGGAGATATAAGGTGGAAAATGAGAAAGGGTGAGGTAGGTTTTGTTGGCCTTGACAATAGAACGCACCGCGGACCTAAAGGAACACAAGTTTTAGGAGCTAATCAACTAAAATGGCTAGAAGAAACACTAAGAGAATATGAAGACATGAGGGTTATTTTTATTGCTATTGGATCTCAAGTTCTGAATAGTGCGCGTGTCTATGAGAACTATTCCAGATTTCCCAAGGAAAGAAATAAACTTCTAGATATTTGCTCTAGCACACGATCCCAGATAGTCTTCCTTACAGGAGATCGTCATCATGGAGAAATTAATGAGAAGGCATACAAAAACATCAAATTTATTGAAATCACTAGCTCCCCATTAACATCCTCAACTCATCTGCCAAGTAAAAAAGAATTGAAACGAAACGTGAATCTTGTTGATGGGTCAATAGTAAGCACCAATCATTTTAACAGAATTTCATTAAATGAAAATATATTATTAACTGAGTTTATAAATTCCAAAGGCGATATTGTATTTCGCCGTAAGTGGAATATTGATTAGTAGAATGAGTTTCTTTAGCCTTGTTTTAAACTACTTCATGATATAATTGTTACTAGTGCATGTATTCAATATATCGTGAACAGCATTTGCCGATTTCAATCGAAGAGGCATGGGATTTTTTTTCAAACCCATCAAACCTTTCGAGAATAACCCCAAATAACCTGGGCTTTGAGGTTTTAGGCGATACACCTGAATCCATGTATTCTGGCTTATTTATCCACTATAAGGTATCTCCACTATTTGGAATACCTCTGAGATGGACCACTGAAATAACGCATGTAGAGCCATATAAATACTTTGTAGATGAACAGCGCGTTGGTCCCTACTCTATTTGGCACCATGAACATTTTTTTGAAAAAACAAAGGATGGGGTTTTTATGAAAGACCATGTTCATTATAAGATGCCATTAGGTCTTATTGGTAGAATAGTGCACCCACTCATTGTGAAACCAAGGTTAAATGAGATATTTAACTATAGATTTGATGTAGCAGAAAAAATATTTTCTTCGAATTTAAAATGAGCCAGAAAAAACCTTTAATTAAAGTTAATCCGATTGACGCTGAGAAAGTTTCAGAAAAACCCAGCGCTCTGGAGTACCCTCATCACGTAGGTAGCGCTCCGATTAAAATGAATAATGAAACGGCTCAGCGATCATCTGCAATGACCGCGATGAACCTTCAAACCGATCAGCAATTAATTCAGATTAAGTCACAGATGGAGCTTCTTGCCAAGCAAGTAAAAGAAATTCAAGAAAGGAAACAAATATCTCAGTGGATTTACAGTGCAAAAATCAGGTTTAAGCCAGAGGTTAATCATATCTACCACCTTTACTTAAACGCTGACAACGAACATGTTTTATCATTAATTAGCCCAGAAGAATTTTATTCCTCGCAAAGGAATTTAGGAGAGTTTGTGAATTCGGTCAAATTGATGGGGGATCATACTTGGCAGATAATTAAATGATTTCTGAACCCATAGCCTTTAATCACTCATTATGCAATGGAAAGGGTGATAATCAAAATGATTTACAAGAGATTTGGTTTCTTCATGGGTATGCTAGCAATGAGGCAGACTTGTACGCCTTAGAGTCATACTTTGAAGATAAATATTTGATTAGATCTCTAAGAGCCTTTCAAAGCCTTCCTACAGGTGGTTTTGCATGGTATGGATTAGATTTCGATGCGAGCGGACTGAAGAAAAGTAATCTCCAAGAGGCTCAAGATTCAGTAAATAGAATCAAGGATGCTTTAAATTGGCACAAAGTAACTCACCCAAACTCTCCCCGGCCCATTCTTTTGGGTTTTTCGCAAGGAGGCATAATGGCGAACGCACTGGGCTACTCCCTTTCTGATGAATTAAGTGCAGTTGTTTCAATAGCAAGTTACTTTCCCCTTGAATGGGACTTTTTAAAACAACTTAGTAATCAAGTCAAATATTTCGCTGCTGTTGGAACAGAAGACATTGTCGTCCCTTCAGGGAAATCATTACCATCATATACAAAAGCACAAAATAGTCATGGTATCGACCTGCAAGTAAAGACTTATCCAATGCCTCACACAATTAGTCAGGCTTGTTTTTCAGATGTCCTGAGATTTATTACTGAAAGAAATAAAATCAGCTAAATTTCGATAATTTCTTTTCTCCACTTTTGATAACCCCAAAAACTCATTATTAGGAGTAAAAAAGAATAGCATGCATATATCTCAAACCCTCTGTTAAAAAAAAGAAATATTGTTGATCCATTAACACACATCCAAACAAACCAGTTTTCAATAATTCTTTGAGCTTGCCAAATAGTAGCAAGGATAGAGAGCGCAGCTATGGCACAATCTGCATAAGGTAGTGGATTATTTGTTGATAAATCCATCATGTAGCCTAAAATCAATGCAAATATGAGAATCAAGGGTATTGATGAAACTTGATCTATAGAAATTCGAAAATCTTTTTTCAACCTTCTTAGCTTGGGTGCGTTTGAAGTATCTCTCCATCTCAACCAACCATAAATAGCCAATCCAGAATAAAAAATATTCAAAGCGGCTTCAGCATATAATGCATCAAAAAGAAACAAAAAAACAGCCAGAAAACAACCAATGAACCCAGAGAACCAAGCCCATATCTTTTGATTGGCTATTCCAATAACAAATATTGTATTAAAAAAGACGGACAGAAATTCCAATCCCGTAAGGCTAATATTAATTGCCATTGATTATTTTGAATGTTTAATCAATAAGCTCGCTTACTAAATTAGAAGCATCTTCAAGGCCAATAGCAGAATATACTTTTAGATCACTATCATCAATTAAGTCTTTTGCCTCTTTAGCATTCGTTCCTTGAAGTCTGATGATTATAGGTACCGGTATCTCCCCTATTGAGCGATATGCATCCACAATCCCTTGAGCAACTCGATCACATCTTACTATTCCGCCAAAAATATTTACTAAAATTGCCTTTACATTTGAATCCTCAAGAATAATCCTAAACGCTTTTTCAACTCTTTCGGCGTCTGCAGTGCCTCCAACATCCAGGAAATTAGCAGGGTTCCCTCCTGCCATTTTTATAATATCCATTGTAGCCATAGCCAATCCTGCTCCATTGACCATGCATCCGACATTTCCATCGAGCTTAACAAAGTTAAGCCCAGCCTGATCTGCCTTAACTTCTGTAGCGTCTTCCTCTCTTAAGTCTCTTAAGTCTGCCAAGTCTTTATGGCGAAAGAGGGCATTGTCATCTAGCGATACTTTAGCATCGACAGCCATTATTTTATTATCGCTTGTTTTTAAAACTGGATTAATTTCAAAGAGCGAGGCGTCTATACCTTCATATGCCTTAACAAGGTTTTTAACAAACGAGACCATTTCTTTGATAGCAATTCCAGTTAAGTTTAAATTAAAAGCAACTCGTCGCGCCTGATAATCCTGCAATCCGACAGAGGGATCAATTTTTTCAGTAAATATTTTCTCGGGGTTATGTTCAGCGACATATTCAATATCCATTCCACCTTCAGGACTATACATCAACATATTGATACCAAGCTTTCTGTCCAATAAAATACTCATGTAATATTCCTCCGTATCAAACTCACCTGGATAATAGACATCTTCAGCAATTAAAACCTGATTTACCTTCTTTCCATTGGCATTGGTTTGTGGCGTAATTAGTTGCATTCCTATAATCTCTGAGGATAATTTTGATACATCATCTAGAGATTTTGCGAGCTTTACACCTCCACCTTTTCCTCTACCACCAGCATGAACTTGAGCCTTTACAACATACCACTCTGTTCCTGTCTCTGAATTGAGCTTTTCTGCTGCAGATACGGCATCTATTGGAGAAGAAGCAACAATTCCTCGCTGAATACGAACCCCATATGAAGCTAAAATTTCCTTTCCTTGATACTCGTGAAGATTCATTTTTTTTTAAGAATTGAATTAATCAAGCAAATGTACTTATGATCTGATCTAAATCATGTCTATTTTTGATGTTAATATGTCAAGTTTATTAAAAGCATCGCGGATATCTAAATCCTTCGGTAAAGTATCTGTTCTAAAGGATTTAAATTTCGAATTATTTCAAGGTGAATTCGTCTCTATCACTGGAGCCTCAGGCTCAGGAAAGTCTACTTTATTACACATCCTTGGAGGGCTAGAACACCCTGATGAGGGCTCTCTAAAATTCAACAATGTCGATTACCCAAAATCTTCAAAGAAGATAGAAGAGTTTCGTAATAAACATTTGGGTTTTGTTTTTCAATTTCATCACCTGCTTCCTGAATTTTCAGCACTTGAAAATATCTGTATGCCAGGATGGATTGGAAAATCTGATAATGTTGAGGAGTATGCTCGGGAATTGGCTAATGAATTTGGTATTTATAATCGGTTAAATCATCTGCCTAATAAGCTTAGCGGTGGTGAACAGCAAAGAGTTGCTATGGCTCGTGCGTTAATCCAAAGACCAAAACTCTTATTGGCTGATGAGCCGTCTGGAAATTTAGATAGCAAAAGATCAATTGATTTGTTTAATTTATTAGATCAAGTTAGATCCTCTAAAAGTATTGGAATTGTGGTAGTTACACATGATGAAAATTGGGCATCACGAGCAGATAGAACTTTGAATCTTAAAGATGGTAAATGGGAAGTTTGATTCCCAAAAAAGACCTCAAGGATTGGTTAGAAACTTGGGTACTGAAATATGAATCTCCAAAATTTATAGAGAAAGATCCCATCTCTATTCCTCATAAATACCCACGAGCTGTGGATAAGGAGTTCGTCGGTTTCATGACAGCCATAATTTCTTGGGGAAGAAGGAAAAGTATACTAAATAGTGCAAATAAAATGTTCTCCTACTTTGGCGATCAACCCGTAGATGAACTTGTAGACTTAAAAGATGAAGACATTTATGATATCTACTGGTCACATCGAACATTCTTAAATGAAGATGGTTGGCGCTTTCTCCAGTCCTTTAGGAATTATTACAGGAAAAATAATTCTTTAGAAAAATTATTTTCTAAAAGATTAAATGAGACGGATTATAACCAATCAATAGACCGTTTTAGACTAGTTTTTTCAGAGGGATGGAACCATCAGAGATCATTAAAACATTTGGCTTCCCCAGTTGCCGGTTCTGCTGCAAAACGAATCCATTTATACTTGAGATGGATGGTCAGATCCAATGTTAAAGGTGTAGATTTTGGAATTTGGAGAACTCTAGATCCAAGATTTTTGTCATGTCCACTTGATATTCACAGCGGGAATGTGGCACGGTCCATTGGAATCCTTAAAAGGAGTCAAAATGATTTTCAGGCTTTAAAAGAACTTGATAAAAACCTAAGAAAATTTGATAAAAAAGACCCCGTGAGATATGATTTTGCATTNTTTGGGATTGGAGAGTCTGGGCTTNTAAACTAATTATCANCTCTACTTTGAGAATTTNTTTATAACAATTTCAGTTCGACGATTAATAGATCTTCCAGCTTCAGATTCGTTTGTGGAGATTGGCGAGGTATCNCCAAACCCTTCAAAAGATAATCTGTGACCAGAAATTCCTCGACTTAAAACCTCGTCATAAACTGATTTTGCCCTCTTTTTACTTAGCTCTAAATTATACGAAGNCAAACCTTTATTATCTGTATGCCCTCTAAACTCAATTTNAATACCTGGATTTTTATTGAGCCAATCTACAAGTCTTGATATCTCAAGAATAGATTTTTTGACTAAAACATCTTTATCAAATTCAAACATNATATTATTTAAAACAAAAGAATTTCCTTCCTTAATTGGAGTTAGTAAAATAGTATCCTGAAAAGCTTCTCNCGTTGAGGTACCAAAGAAGATATTACGACTAAACAGATTGTAGCCTTTTGCAACGACATCTAAAGCCATTTTAGTACCGATAGGTATAGATGATTCGAAAACCCCTCCAATCCCAACAGATTCCTTTCCTAGACCATTTGCACTAAGNGACCAGGTTGCATTTTGAATAATAGTTTTATCATCTTTATCTAAAGCCCATATTTTCATCCAATCTGTTGGTTCGGGCTTTAATGACNCAGGCATTCTAAACTGATAAATCTGTGGTTTTTGAGTATTGAACTGATATGAACTTTTACTTAGNGTACCACCAGCTAAAAAGCCACAATCTCCATTCGTAGAAATTACTAGGCCAAAATTGTCTCTGTAGTCGTTAATGGGGTACCCAAGGTTCATAGGTTCACTCCATGTATCACTGTTTGTTAATNTCGATTTAAAAAGATCTAACCCCCCTAACCCCACATGACTATTGGATGAGAAANAAAGTGTTTTTCCATCTGCATGGAAAAAAGGTGAGAATTCATCACCGGAGCCATTTATTGGAANTGGAAGTTGCTTCGCTATTGACCAGCTAGATCCATNCCATCTCGACATCCAAATATTTGAATTACTTCCAGGTTTTCGAGAATCCCTAACGAAAAATAAATACTGACCATCGGATGATAAACAAGGTTGTGTCTCCCATTGAGGAGTATTAATCTTAGGCCCCATGTTTTTGGCATTAGACCAAGAACCATTAGAATATTCCGACATAAAAATGTCACAAGACCCATAGCCGTTTACTCGGTTACAAGCTGCAAAGACCATCCTTTTTTCATCACCTTGAACACTAACGGCGCCTTCATTTTGATAAGTATTGATTTCACCTGGAACCATCTCAGGGAGCGTCCATGAATCTTCTGTCAATCTTTCGATTTTATATATATTCTCATCAATCGGACCACCGCTGACATTTCTACCTGTAAAATAGAGACTAGAATTATCTCCAGATATGCTTGGAAAAAAATATGAATCTGGATAGTTTTCAGGTCTCTGATTCCAATTAATATTTCTCGGTGAAATATCTAGTGGGTTTTCAATAGAGTGAATTCCAAATTCTGAATTTTTCAGGTATCTATTTGCTGCAACTCGCTTTAAATTGGGTATATTTTGAAGATTAAGGTAATTTGAGAAAGCAGTTATCGCCATCTGGTAAAACCCATGATTAAGTGCTACCATTCCCATTTTAAAATACCCTTCTCTTGGGTTTCCAACTAAGGCACTTCTTTCATAGTATGAGATAGCTTTTGATATTTCTGACTTTTTAAGACTTAAATCTCCTAATGAAATTAACGCCTGTGAAAATTCGGGATACACGCGAACAGCCTTTTGAAAAAACCTTTCCGCCTTTGAATAATCTGCATTAGATTTAGTCAATTCTCTTAGACCATTGACATAAGCTCTTTGAGCTTTACGGTTTTGACCAAAACTCTCAAATGGAGTTGTTAAAATAATGATGATAAAAAACCAGTTAAAACGCATATTCTATTAACGAAGTTACGCTCTCAAATCTGTAACTTAGCATCTAAGAATCCAAAAAATTGAAATGAAAAATTCATCTTTTGAGCAAGTAAAACTAGTATTCACTGATTACTTGAATAAGAACGGCCATCGGAAGACACCTGAAAGGTTTGCTATTCTTTTCGAGATCTACGAAAGCCAAGAGCATTTTGATATTGAGTCCCTTTATCTTTCAATGAAAGAAAAAAAATATCGGGTAAGTCGAGCAACTCTTTACAACACCATTGAACTTCTATTATCATCCGGCTTAGTCCGAAAGCATCAATTTGGACAAAATCAAGCCCATTACGAAAAGTCTTATTTCAATAAACAGCATGATCATGTAATCGTTCTGGATTCTGATGAGGTTCATGAGTTTTGCGATCCTCGAATTCAAAATATAAAAGATAGTGTTGAGGAGGTATTCGGTGTTGAAGTAACTGGTCATCAACTTTATATATACGCAAAATCTAAATCATAAATGAGTCAAGGAGCAGATATCCTACTTGGTCTTCAGTGGGGCGATGAAGGAAAAGGGAAAATTGTAGACGTACTAACAAAAAAGTATGATGTTGTTGCCCGCTTNCAAGGGGGGCCTAATGCTGGNCATACACTTGAGTTTAACAACATTAAACATGTTCTTCATACNATACCCTCAGGAATATTCCATNCNAATGCAGATAANNTTGTAGGAAACGGCGTTGTAATTGATCCAATAATATTTTGCAGCGAAATAGATAAACTTCAAAAGCTTGAACCCCATTGCCTNAGCAGGCTAAGAATTTCAAGGAAAGCACATCTGATTTTACCCACTCACAAATTACTTGATGCTGCCTCGGAGGCATCAAAAGGAAAAAATAAAATNGGGTCTACACTNAAAGGTATAGGTCCAACTTACATGGACAAAACGGGTAGAAACGGCCTTAGAATAGGAGATATTGAATTATCTGATTTTACTACTCGCTATGAGTCNTTAAAAAAGAAACACTTATCTATTCTAAAAGNTTATGATTTTCCTTTTGACCTCGAACAAGCGGAGGCCNAGTGGNTGNGTGCCATAGATCGAATAAGAAAAATGAAATTAACCGATACGGATCTTTTTATTCAAAATNCTTTCCATTCAAATAAAAAAATNCTTGCCGAAGGAGCTCAGGGNACACTNTTGGATGTTGATTTNGGAACTTATCCATTCGTTACATCTTCAACAACTACAGCTGCAGGAGCATGNACNGGGCTAGGTTTAGCNCCAAATCGAATTAATGAGGTAATCGGAATTTTTAANGCATATGTTACCAGAGTGGGTTCNGGACCATTTCCTACAGAGCTNAATAACGATCATGGTAAATACCTCAGAGATCAAGGAAATGAATATGGGAGCACNACGGGCAGNCCCAGAAGGACNGGTTGGCTTGACCTTCCAGCACTAAAATATGCTGTAGAAATTAATGGTGTGACTCAATTGATGATGATGAAAGCCGATGTGTTATCAGGCCTCAACGAATTAAAAGTTTGCACTGAGTACAAATATGGTGGAGAAACGATTAAGCACATTCCTTTTAGTTTGAACGACGATCTTGTTACACCTATTTATACAGAATTGAAACCCTGGAANGANGATCTTACAGAGATGANNTCTGCAGATCAACTTCCAAANCAACTNAAGTCNTACACAAAATTCATCGAAGAATACATAGGTGTTCCNATAGTGCTTATATCCGTTGGGCCGGATAGGGAGCAAACGCTTTGGAGGGGATGAAATTTNTAAAAATTCTCNTNTTTACGATACTTNGCTCCTCAATTCAAGCACAAGAAGNAAAAAGTCAGAGAATTGAAATTGTAAGTTCTGGATCCGTAACAGTAAATAGTAAAGACTCGGCTACNGTAACAATTTTAACAANNAATGTAACTCTTAAGAATAACGATGGACTATTTAAGTGCGATTCAGCGAGATGGTGGAGGNATTACGACTANTTNAAAGCTTTTGGAAATGTTCGATTTATCGGAAACAATCAAATGCAGATCATTTCAGACATCCTTGATTATAACAAAGGATTAGCAGATATAAGGGGAAATGTAAAATTAACCCAAGGAAATCAGACGTTAAATACGTCTAAATTGATTTACGATACGAAAAATGAGATAGGATACTTTAAAAATGGTGGTATAGTCATTTCTAAAGATGGAAAACTGGAATCAACGGAAGGAAAATATGAAGCAAAAAAAGAGCTTTTTCTGTTTAATAAAAATGTAAAAGCAATTACCGAAGGATATAATATCGAATGCAGTTCTTTGTTACACTANCCTGAATCNTCTATTTACATCATACCTGGTTCAGGAAAGGCATCTCGANAAAATGAAATATTAGAGTTTGGAGCNGCTTNCATTGATAATAATTCCNANATTTCTNTATTTCACAAAGGNGCTCAAGGAANAGATTCAANAATGGAGTTTTTTGCAGATAGCCTTTTTAAGAAANACGATAATNAATTGAGTGANTTGTANGGANCTATTGATAAGCCAGCAAAATGGTCNGATTTCAGTAATGACACAATGGAAATATATTCAAGTAAAATCATCCATACNCCTGAGCTNACAACTGCAGGAAATGGAGTCTANACNTTCCAAAATGAAATTATAACCTATTCTAATAACCTNATCTGGAATTCAAAAGATTCAATTATGNAAATGTGGGGNGNNTCAACAACCTGGACAGNGGGNTATCANGTNATTTCAGATAGTGTTNAGTANTACTTTAGAGATAAGNATTTAAAAGATTCGATTTTTGGANTNGGTCATATTAATNTATCAAGTGAGCCCNATAATAATGGCCTTNTTGATGAAATGTCNGGAGTGTTTTTCTATGGNTTTTTGAATAANAATAATTTAGAAACCCTTATTCTATCTGGAAATGCCGCTGCACTTATTCACCCNGAGGATAAAAGTGCGACCAGNATTCAATCTGCCAANATTCAATTAAANTTTGAGAAAGGNTCNTTGGGATCAATTAAATTNATTAAAGGACCTGAGGGAGAGGTTCAGCAAGACAATACNGATCAAGAGCATTTACCTNATTATGAGAATCGATGGGAAAGTCAGGATCCAAGAATAGATTTTATGTCAGGCTTAAAGTAGTTCGGTCCTTTCATTACTTTACCATCTTCACGATAAATTGGATTGCCATCATTGTCTAGTTTACTCATATTACTCCTTTGAATTTCATCAAAAACTTCTTCAATCTTATGCTGCATTCCATGGGTAATGATAGTTCCGCACAGGATATATAGCATATCTCCTAGCGCATCTGCTATCTCTATTAGGTCACCACTCTTTGCAGCCTCAAGGTATTCCTGATTTTCTTCAGACATTAGGCTATATCTGAGGTTTAAAAATGATTTTGGGATATCCTTAGTAGGAAAATCTTGGAAAGGGATTTTATAGACTTCGTGAAATTTTTTTACCGCATCAATTTGTTTCTTCATTGGTCGTAATTTTGATGCAAAATACAGCGAATGGAAAACATAACAACAGGTCATTGGATTTTTGCAGGAATATTTACTGTAAGTTTTCTTATTTATCTGTTTTGGAGCTACCGTAAAGATTCAGAAGTACATTCGGTTCATTATGGAAAAAGCACCCGCTTCCTACTTTTAATTGTAGTCCTATTATTTGTTATTTATATTTTTAAACGATTATAAAAAAATGCGAAAGTCAAAGCTTACAATAACTATTCTTCTTTTGGTCCTGGCAGTCTGCACCAGGTTTATACCCCACGCGCCCAATTTTACTGCGATCGGTTCTTTGACTCTTCTTGGAGGCTTTTGGATGCGAGAAAAAAAAGGATTTGTCCTTATTCCACTGATACTTCTTTTTATGTCAGACTTAATTCTCAATAACCTTTTTTACAAGGGCAGCTCAGGAATTACATGGTTTTACTCAGGAATGGGATTTGTATATGCTGGACATCTCGCCATGATGGCATGGGGTAATTATATTGTAAAAAAGCCAACCAAAATGAGCTGGATTGGTCATGCTGCAGGTGCCAACATGATTTTTTTCCTGATAAGTAATTTTGGTGTTTGGATCGGAAACCCCTCAATACCGCAAGACATAGGCGGGTTATTCTTGACATATTCACTAGCCATACCTTTTTACCTTAGTTCTCTTGCAGGAACACTGGTGTATGGGTTTGTGATGCTTTTTTCATTATCCAAAGTATTGAATACTGCTCCCGTAAAAAATTAATTTCACGAGAGCAGTTATTCAAAAAAATCAATCTATTGTTTGTATGGCCATAGAAGGAATTAGCCCTACCTGAGAACTGTCAATAATTGAACCAGACTCAGAGTATAGCAATGCTTTTCCGGGAGACTGATAATCAAGAGCATCCAAGACTAAAATCGCACCACTAGATCTGTCAATAGCCAATCCATATGCCGGGTGTGATATTAATACTTGGGTCGGATATGAGGTTATTTGATTTGGCGAAAATTTAATAACATTTCCATTATACGAATCCTGAATGAAGTATAACTGACTCCCCGAGAAGTTGGATCTAAGTTCGCTTGGGTGGTCCGTAAGTATCGAATTTGTATAATTCGCAAGAACATTAGAAGTTTTTGGGTCAAAATTGAAGATTGATGAATATCTATCACCCCCTGCGCCACTCCAGTCTGAGTACCCAGAACAAAGAACCCATAAATTACCTTGAGCATCATCAATAATTTCAAGAGGTTTAATTCCAACTTGAATATTTCCTTCATGCGTCATACTGTTCACGCTATAGACAGACACTGANCTNTCNAACCCATATCCTCCAGAATTAGCGACAAATAATTTNCCATCTGCGAAAAACATACCCTCGGGGCCATTTGTGTTTTTTAAGGAATCGACAATGGAACTTGAGGATAAATCAACTTTATAAACAGCATTTGATCCCCAATCGCTTACGTATATATACCCATCATTAAGGCTTATGACTTGACGGGGGGATTTGAAACCCGTAATAGTACCTCTTGACTCTAGCGTAATTCTATCCAATATCTCAACAGTTGCTGCCCCATTCATTACAACATAGATATATGAATCATCCTTAAGGGTATAATTAGCTAAGTTGCCTAAACTTCTTCCATTAATTTCTTGAAAAACGTCATTTCTTACAGAATCAAAGCCTGAATTATCCCCGAAACTAAATGATAGCGTGCCAATGCCTCCTGAAAAAGCACCTTCATTCATAATCAAAAAGCCATTTTCGAGATACGGATAAGATGGATCAACATGATCCGGGTCGGGATTACATGATATTAAAAAAGAAATCGATAGCAGTATAGAAAATATAATTTTTATTTGTTTCATGATTGAGTTTTATTTAGGTTTAATTACAGATTAATTTGGAAGGAAAGATTAATGTGTCTTCCCGGCATAGGATAGTTTCTTTGAAAAACAATTTGTTGATTTAGTAAATTTTCAAGTCTGAATTGAATTTCAATTGAAGCCTTATTTTTGAATTCAAATATTTTATTTTCATAAAACAAGCTTAGGTTGCTACAATTCGGTAAATCGGTTGATCGGTTAGTAGTCCAAAGTGTTGGCACCCCAATTTGGTATAAGCCCATAAAACCCAACTTTCCAAATTNGATTTGCTTTGAATATATCATTCGAANGCGAAAGGGNGTTGAATATGGANTAGGAAGATTGTCAGCATTTTGACTTTGTAAAGCTTGNATCTCAAATTGNACGAATTGAGAGGGCCATATCACTTGCCATGAGCTATTTATNCCATATCGAGTAATTAAAAATTCATTTATCGGTTGCCAGAAAAGACCATTTGGTCTCCATATAATTCCATTATTTAATCTCCCTGCGAATGCTTCGAACTTGAAAATATTGTGTTTATTCTGGAGGCTGAAGGAAGCTTTTAAATCCCATCCTGACTCGGGAATTAAGTTAGGATTCCCTCCAGGTGACCAAAAAAGATCATTCATAGTGGGTAACCTAAAAATTCGTTTTAAATGAATATCCAGCTCCCTCTTTTTATATTCCGAAAAAAATTGGATTCCTGGACTACTCCCACCCACTCCATTAATCAGGTCCTGGTATGATGACTTATTATAAATACTAATGTATTGCGTCTTTGATATATGATGTTTAAGGGATGTTAAATTACTTATTGAAGTAATTCCTGTATCAGGTTTATTTTGTCCGGAAATCCCGAAATATTGAACCTGACTTTGGTTGGCTAGAGAAAACTTACCCCATTTCCAAATATTAATTAATTCAAGAGATGATCCATTAGAGTAATTTGTGTCAAGAACATCGCTTATCACATTGGTATAAGATTGATTGCTATAAAAAACACTTTGCCGAGTCTCTAAAGAATAATTTCTTTTTGAATAGCCAATTGAGTTATTTAATTGTACCCTGCTATCCGTTTGATTAGCTCCCTCTCGATACGCAGCTGTGCTGGGCTCAGGAAGGCCCCTATTCATATTTACTCCATAAACTGATTGACTACTCCAAATCTTTGATTCTGGATTTATGGATCTGCTTAAGACACTAAACTCAGATCTAGATCCCTGAGCACCAATTCTCTTCAATCTTTCTCCTAAATAATTAGAATATTTATAATTATGTGTCCATGCATCGTGCCCGAGTGATACTGAGATAGTTTGATTCTGTTTAGGGTTGAAAAATGACCAACTTCCACCGATACCTAAACTTCCAATACTCGAAGTTGATAGTTGAATTAAATTACTGTTGCTTGGACGGCTTGAATAAGTAGATCCGCCAAGACCTGATCCGATTACAGGAGTTAAATCTCCAGCTGTATGGGAAAATATTTGACCATATCTGGGAATTAGACTCACATCTACTACTCCCAAATCAGGGGACTGAAAAAGATGCCCATTAACTATAAATTGCGAATAATTTGAAGGTAACCCATCGCGGTTTATTGTAATTGATGAGCCTGGACTTATGGCTCTGGTATCTACTCCCCTCATCCATGTTCCTAGAGGGCTAGAGGGTAGCCGATCCCATGTGGAGAGTAATTTCTTAGAAATCTTTGATTCTAAAAATAATGAAGAAGATATTGGAACGGCATTTAGAACCAGAACTGTGTCCAGTCTATGGCCATAGGTTTTAGAACAAGAAACAATTAACCCAACAAGGATTATAAACTGCTTATGCATAATTCTCTTCAGCGCTCTTCCCGGTGCTGACGGGCTTATGGTTGCGGGCAGGTCTTCTGACTAACTTCCCTTTAGGACGCCTTCCCGATTCGTGTCAGTGGCAATTATCCTGAAGCATTGAAGCATACAGCTGCGGGTACAGTTTTAGATTTACACTAAATTCCCTATTGTTTCTATATTTAGAAACCCGTCAACATCCCAAAGGTAAAGAAAAGGAGATAAACCTTATAAAAAAAGATCTCGAGCTTCATTCATGGCGGCTTCTAGTGCAGTTGGATTTATCCCATCATTCAATTTCTCACTTGCGAAAAAAGTAATTAAAGACTCTGTCGATAAATTTCCAGAAAGATCATCAGCGGCAAAAGGGCATCCGCCAAAGCCTAAAAGAGCAGAGTCATATCTTCTAATGCCGGAATTCCATGCTTCTTTCAATAATGTTTGTNCTGAGGTATTAACCCCGGGAACATGCAGATGCAGTCCTAAGTGGACACCCGCTATATTCTCCTGAATTAGTCTGGCCAATGCGTTTATAGATCCTTTTTTAGCCATCGCAACAGTATCACTCAAGGATAAGGCTTCAAAATGCGAAATCAAGGAGATTTCACCAACAAGATCTAAAATTTCTTGGTTTGAAATATTCTCATCATATGGATTCCCAAAAGCCATTGACATGTATACGACTAATCTCTTATTGTTATCCTGAATTAAATCAGAATATTCTCGTAAGTCATTGATAGCTTGTTTTCTTGAGCGGTTCGTATTGCGTTTCTGAAAAGTCTCACTAGCTGAAAAAGGGTAACCAATAATATCAACGGCTCTGTGATTTAAAGCATTCTTCACTCCTCTTTTATTCGCAGCAATAACTAGAAATTTATTTGATCCTTTNGAGTCTAATAGTGAATCTAAAATAATCTTAGTGTCTGCCATTTGCGGAATGGCTTTAGGTGAGACAAAGCTGCCGATATCAATAGCAGAAAAACCAACAGGCATGAGGCTCCTTAAATATCTCAACTTTTCCTTTTTTGAAAATAGCCTTGAATAGCCTTGCATGGCATCTCTTGGGCACTCTATGATCTCTATTTTATCCATGCCTCTTGAATATTATTTAGCATTGAGGGACCATTATAAACAAAACCGCTGTAAATCTGAACCAAATCAGCACCTGCATTTCTCTTATCAATAACATCTTGGGCATTAAATACGCCTCCGACACCGATAACAGCGGCTGAATCTCCAACAGCTTCTTTAATCCAAGCGACTACGTCAGTACTGTGACGGGCAAGTGGTCTACCAGAAAGCCCCCCCGATCCTGCATCTTCAATTCTATTCGCTTTGGTTTTCAATCCAGTGCGATTGANAGTTGTATTAGTTCCAATAATTCCATTAAAACCANATGTAACTGCCAGTCTGGATATAGATTGCACCTCCTGCTTGGACAGGTCTGGAGATATCTTTACTGCAAGGGGTCGAGGCTTAAAAGATTTACTATTGTCATCGCTTATTCTGGTAAGTAGGTTTTTTAATACTTCTTCTTGCTGAAGCTCACGCAGACCAGGCGTATTTGGAGAAGATATATTTACAGTAAAATAATCAACATGATCTCTTAAGTGAGACATCGAAGCGATATAATCATCAATCGCATTTTCATTATTTGTGATCTTATTTCTACCCACGTTTCCTCCAACCACTCCCCAATTGGGATCTCTTTTCTTAAGCCTTCTCGATGCTGCAATGCTTCCTTCATTATTGAATCCCATTCGATTTATTAGTGCATCATCTTCTTTTAAACGGAATAGTCTCGGCTTATCGTTGCCGGGTTGACCTTTTGGAGTCAATGTCCCTACTTCAATATGGGAAAAACCCATCTGAAATAATCCTCTTATTACTTTGGCGTCTTTATCTAGCCCCGCGGCAAGTCCCACAGGGTGCCTGAAATTTAATCCCATTACCTGAACGGGGTTAGATTCAACATGTCCACTTAAAAGCTTTATCAACTCCCTACCCATATACGAATTTTGTAATAATTCCAATTGCCTAATTGTTATGTCATGGGCAGTCTCAGCCGGCAACTTAAACAATAGTGGTCTTATTAAATTTGAGTAAAGCATTCTTAAACAAAAGTAGGGTTAGATTTGCATTATGGATCCTATTGTTAAAAATCGTCAAGCGCGTTTCTCTTATGCGATTGAAGAAACATTCACTGCAGGAATACAATTATTAGGAACTGAGGTTAAAAGTATTCGTGAAGGCAAAGCGAATTTATCTGATAGCTACTGCATTTTGACAAACAATAGGGAATTATGGGTTAAGAACCTTCATATTTCCGAATTCAGACTTGGAACTAATTCAAACCACCTTCCACTTCGCGAAAGAAAACTTCTATTGAAGAAGACTGAATTAAAAAAAATAGAAAAAACTACTAAAAATGTGGGATTTAGTATTATACCATTAAAGTTATACTTTAATAAAAAAGGCTTGGTGAAGTTAGAAATTGGTGTGGGTAAAGGGAAAAAAAATTATGATAAACGAGCAAGTATAAAAGAGCGTGACATTGATAGAGAAACTCGGAAAGAGATTTAAGGTAGCATTATTTTGTGTTTACATTTTTTAACATTGGGACAAATCTAAAATTTCCCAGACTCTCCTCTTTTAAAGTACCATCTTTATTAAACGTTATGCGTTTCATTATCTGATCATCATCGGCACCTCCCAAAGGCATTAAAAGAACACCTTCAGGATTGAGCTGATGTATTAAGCTCATAGGAACTTCAGGAGCAGCAGCCGTAATTAAAATTCCGTCAAAAGGCGCATATGAGGGCATTCCTTTGTATCCGTCACCAAATTTTTGTGTGATCTTATATCTTAAATTCAGCAATAGGTTTTTTGAAAAATCAAATAACTCTTTCTGTCTTTCAATTGAATATACTTTAAATCCCATTTCATCTAAAACAGCAGCCTGATAACCCGACCCTGTGCCAATTTCTAAAACTTTTGAGCCCCTCTCTAGACCGAGAGCCTGAGATTGAAACGCGACTGTATAAGGCTGACTTATGGTTTGGTCTGCACGAATTGGAAATGCCACATCCTGGTATGCATATTGCTCAAACGAACTATCTAAAAAGACATGCCTAGGAACTCTATTCATGGCGGCAAGGACAGATTCATTTGTGATTCCCTTTGATCTTAGTTCATCTATTAGATGATTTCTTTGACCTTGATGCTTTGCAGTATCTTGACTCATTTTGAGTTTGCAATTTACAATACACTCTCTTTTCTACCTTTGTCTTATGAATATTAATATTCGTTTCGCGTTATCACTATTATTTANAGCTTTTCTATTGGGATGCGATACGAATACAGTGCAAAGACCAGCTTACCTAAGTNTAGATGAATTAAAATTAGCAACAGACCCAACTGTTTCCTTTGGGAATTCCAGTTCAAAAATTACTTCCGCATGGGTCAGTGTATCTGGAACTAATCTAGGCGCCTTTGAGCTTCCCATAAACATCCCAGTCATTATTGACGACAATGGCACCTACGATATTCGAATTGAACCAGGAATTGATATTAATGGAATTTCAAGCTTTCGGGGTATCTATCCATTTTACAAACCTTTGGATATCCAATTAGCTCTTAATCAGGGATTTGTTACAAATTTCCCTCAAGGGTCAAAAAAAATTGTAGAATATGATTTTAATTCAAATTTAGGAGAACTGGTAGTATTAAATCTCGAAGATTTTGAAGATGTTGGACGCAACTTAATACCTACGGATCAAAGTGACACCTCATGGATATTAACATCTAGCCCTGACCTTAAATTTACTGCCCCACTAGGAGAAGGAAATATTTACAGTGGAATGGCAATTCTTGATACCGGTATTTCCAAATTTGAAGTTAGTAGCATTGAAAACTTTATTCTGCCAAAAGGGGGGAAAGATGTTTATATCGAATTTGACTACTGGACCACTAATCCATTGACTTTTGGAGTTATAGCAGCAAACCCTGGACAGATCATTCAGATGCCTACAGCGACATTTTCATCAAATAAAAAATGGAATCACGGGTATATAAATCTACTAACTGAGGTATCCGGATCGCCACTTGCAAGCTCTTTTAAGATATTTATGGGGTCGGCAAAGCTAAATAACGGAAAGCTCGACACAGTTTTAGTCGATAACATTAGACTCATTTATCGCCAATGATCATAAATAATAACGAATTTAAATCATCTCAAAGGTTATGGCGATCTATTTATATTTCCTTTGATTTTTTCATTGGAGTTCTCGCATATACACTTTTATACTCTTATCGTAAATCAGTTATTGAGCCAGCCAGATTCGGCCTAGAAACCATGCATTGGGATGATTTTTATATCCTAGGAGCATTAATAACCTCTTTTCTCTGGCTGTTTTCAATGGGAATGGTAGGCTTGTATGGTAATCCAATAAGAAAATCGCGACTGAATGAGCTTAGCAGGGCAATTCAGCTATGTTTTGTTTTTTCTCTGATATATTTCTTACTGTTTCTATTGAATGATTACGTGAAAAGCTATTCGGATTATTTTAAAACCGTAGGCGTGTTTTTCTTAACTCTATTTATTGGAACCCTGATGACTCGCGTACTTTTCGGCTATTTAATTCAAAGAAAGATTGTCAATGGGAAATATTTTTTTCCAACCCTGTTAATTGGTTCTCGAATTGAGCTTGAAAAAAACATAAAAGCCCTCAAGAAACATGGAATAAGATCTGGAGAAAAATTTATTGGCTGGGTAAATACAACAAATATTGACAAGAAAAATTTAGTCTCTGAGATTCCCATATTAGGGGAATTGAGTGATATTTCGAAAATAATTAACAAATTCAAAGTAAAAGACTGTATTGTTGCACTCCCACCTAAATCACAATCAAAGTTAACCTCATTAATTTTAGACCTCGAGTCTTCGAATGTCAGAATCTTCATGATTCCAGACACCTATGGAATCTTATCAGGCTTAGTGAAAATTGACGAGCATGGGGTACCACTGCTCGAATGGCACCTAGAGCCAATGACCCCATGGCAAAGAAATACAAAAAGGTTATTTGATATAGTTATTAGCTTATTTTCTTTGGTCGTCTTCTCCCCGATTTTTATTCTTATTGCCTTATTGGTTCGAATGAGTGGATCTCCAGTTTTTTTTACTCAGAAAAGATTAGGCAAAGAGCAGAGAGAGTTTTCTATATTCAAATTTAGGACCATGCACGTTAATGCTGAAGAAACTGGACCACAATTAACAATTGATAAAGACGTTCGAGTTACACCAATTGGTAAATTTCTTCGCAAATATCGAATTGATGAACTGCCTCAATTTCTAAATGTTTTGATCGGACACATGAGCATTGTGGGACCTAGACCAGAAAGATCTTTTTTTGCTAAAAAAATAATAAATCAAGCCCCTCAATACAGACATATTTATAAGGTTAGACCAGGTCTTACGAGCTGGGGAATGGTAAGATACGGCTACGCGAGCAATGTAGAGGAAATGATTCATAGAATGAAATTTGATCTTATCTACATAGAAAACATGTCCATTTTTAATGACATGAAAGTTTTATTATACACCATTTGGACAGTCTTGTTAGGGCGGGGAAAGTGATCTCTATGTATCTTTAAGGAATGAAAAAAATCACGATAATTGGTGCTGGCACAATGGGTAATGGCATTGCCCACGTTTTTGCAATTCATGGGTTTAATGTAAAACTCTTTGACATACACGAAGGGTCTTTAGATCGAGCAATAAAAACAATCGAAAAAAATATGTCTCGTCAGGTTGAAAAAGGAATATTAACTACTACTGAAGCCGAATCATCGTTAGGAAATATTGAACTAGTCAATGAAATGAATCTGGCTGTGAAATCTGCTGACCTTGTCATAGAGGCAGCAACAGAAAATGAAGACTTAAAAATCGAAATATTTAAAGAAATCAGCACCCTTGTCTCTTCAGATACAATTTTAGCGACAAACACTTCATCAATTTCAATAGGAAAAATTGCTGCCATCTCCAAGCATCCAGAAAATGTTATTGGAATGCACTTTATGAATCCAGTTCCAGTCATGAAGCTTGTTGAAATAATAAGCGGGTATAAAACGTCCATAAAAACCAAAGAAACCGTTGAGAATTTATCTAAAAAACTTGGAAAAATTCCAGTCTCATGTAATGATTATCCTGGCTTTGTTGCCAATCGCATTTTAATGCCCATGATTAATGAATCAATTCAATGTCTTCAAAATGGTGTTGCAGGTGTAGCTGAAATAGATAGTATCATGAAGCTTGGAATGAGTCATCCCATGGGACCTCTTCAACTGGCTGACTTCATAGGTCTCGATGTTTGTCTGAGCATATTGAATGTGCTGCATAAAGGCTTCGGTGACTCTAAATATTCGCCAAATCCGGTTTTAGTTAATCTTGTAACAGCCGGAGATACCGGGGTTAAATCCGGAAAAGGTTTTTATGATTATTCTAATGGATTAAAAAACCCTACAGTCTCTTACAATAACCACTAATTATTTATCGATGAACAATTTTCTTAAAATTATAACAATAATTATTTTTCCAATCTCACTCAACGGTCAGGTAGATTTAATTAATAAAGTTTCAAACAATGGTGAAACCGACACAAAGCAATTTGAGTTTACTACCATTTATGACATTGAGGCTACTGAAGTGAAAAACCAGGGTCGCTCTGGAACATGTTGGAGTTATTCAAGCACTGCTTTCTTGGAATCTGAACTAATTCGAATGGGTAAACCTGTAATTGACTTATCTGAAATGTATACTGTTCGGAAGGTTTATGAAGACAAAGCAAGAAAGTATATTCGTCTTCATGGATACCTAAATTTTGCTCAAGGCGGCGCCCTTCCAGACCTATTTTATGTAATAAAGAATTATGGTGCTTTGCCAGAAGATGTATACAAAGGGCTAAATTATGGAACACAACAAAATGATCATGGGGAATTAGAGGCATCCTTAAAAGGAATTATCGATGCTGTAAAAAAGAAAAACAATGGAACTTTATCCTCTGCATGGGAAAATGGCTTTAAAAGTGTTTTAGATGCCTATTTGGGAGATGAACCCAAAAGCTTTTCTATAGATGGGAAATTATATACTCCAAGAAGTTTTGCTGATAATTATTTAGGAATTAATGCAGACAATTATGTTCAACTAACCTCGTTCAGCCATCACCGATTCTATTCGTGGTTTCCCATAGAGGTTCCTGATAATTGGACATGGGCTACTTCTTATAATGTCCCATTGAATAAAATGATGGAAACCATTGATTTTGCTCTCGAAAATGGATTTACCATTTCATGGGCCACAGATGTATCGGAACGAGGATTTTCAATAAAGAATGGCGTTGCTGTGATGCCTGCAAAACCTTGGAATGAAATGTCAGATGAAGAGAGAGTAAATGCCTATACAGGTCCACATGAAGAACTAATTGTTAACCAAGAAATACGACAGCAAGGTTTTGATAATTATCAAACTCAAGATGATCATGGCATGCAAATCGTCGGAAAAGTAAAGGATCAAAAAAATGGGATATATTATATTGTGAAAAATTCTTGGGGCGATCTCAAAAATCCATACCGAGATGGCTATATATATGCTTCAGAAGCTTTTGTTAAATATAAAACAATATCCATTATGCTGCATAAAGATGGACTTCCAAATAGAATAAGAAAAGCTACCAAAAACGCNAAATGGTAGATACATTACATTTTCTCAGGAGCATCAATCCCCAATAGATTCAGGCCTCTTNTTAAAACGCCTGCGACTTGGGCAGAAAGTTCGACCCTGTAAGCCGTAATTGTTTTACTTTCTGCGCTCAACACAGAGTGCTTTTGGTAAAAACTATTGAAGGTTTTGGCGATTTCATAAAGATAGTTTGCAATATGGCTTGGATTCAGGTCAATAGCAGANTTATGAATTACTTCAGGGAATTTAGATAATCCTAGGACCAGATCTCGTTCTTTCTCATTCCAATGAACATCGCTTAAGTCCATACTTTTTTGAAATCCAGCTTTTCTTATTAGTGACGAAATTCTTGCATGAGTATATTGCAAAAACGGACCTGTGTTCCCATTAAAATCTACGGAATCGTCAGGATTAAAAACCATCCTTTTTTTTGGGTCAACTTTTAAAATAAAATATTTTAACGCTCCATGTCCTATAATTCTATCTAGCATTTGGGATTCGTCAGAGCTCAAGGAAATGGCTTTTCCTAATTCTGCAGACATTTGTTTAGCTGTTGACTCCATTTCGTCTAATAAATCATCTGCATCTACAACCTTCCCTTCTCTAGACTTCATTTTGCCTGTCGGCAGGTCAACCATTCCATAAGATAAATGATGTAATCTCTTTGCCCATTTATAACCCAGTTTTTCAAGGATAAGAAATAGTACTTTGAAATGATAATCCTGCTCATTTCCCACAACATAGGTTAATGAATCAATTTCGAAATCTTTGAATCTTTGAATGGCTGTTCCTATATCTTGGGTCATATAAACAGATGAGCCATCACTTCTTAGAACAATTTTTTCATCAAGACCATCATTAGTAAGGTCGATCCAAACAGAATTATCTTCCTTTTTGAAAAAAATATTTCTTTTGAGGCCTTCCTCGATATCGGACTTTCCCAAAACGTAAGTCTCAGACTCGTAATAATTTTTATCAAATTCAATACCTAACCTTTGGTAGGTTTGATTAAATCCTGAATAGACCCAATCATTCATTTTTTTCCAAAGNCCAACCACTTCAGGGTCACTAGCTTCCCAATCAAGAAGCATTTTTTGAACCTCTACAATACAGGCTACAGATTTTTTTGCATCGACTTCAGAAATNCCCTTTGATATTTTTTCACTTACTTGTTTTTTGTATTCCTGATCAAATAGCACATAGTACTTTCCCACTAAGTGATCCCCTTTTAGTCCTGATTTTTCTGGAGTTTCATTGTTTCCAAACTTTTTCCACGCCCACATACTTTTGCATATATGCACTCCCCTATCATTAATAATTTGTACTTGTACTACATTTCTTCCAGATGCCTTNAGAATATTTGATATTGAATGACCAATAAGATTATTTCTAATATGACCAAGATGTAAAGGTTTGTTTGTATTCGGGGATGAATACTCGACCATAACTGATGGCTGAGTAATATTTGCGGCAGTTATACCAAAGTTTTTTTCAGATTCAATGGCCGCAAATATCTTTGAAACAAATTCTTGAGATAGGTTTAAGTTCAAAAAGCCTTTNACAACACTAAAATTATTGATTTCGGNNAATTCCGTTGAGAGTTTAGAACCGATAATCTCTGCAGTTTCTTCGGGTGAAGCTTTACTAAACTTTAGAAATGGAAATACTACTAAAGTATAGTCAGCATTAAATTCCTTGCGAGTTTCTTGAAGATCAATCGAAAAACCATGATCACCAAAAAGCTCAACTGTTAGAGGCATGATCAAAGACTCAAGTTGGCGTTTAAAGTCAATCATTTATGATACATATTTGAATTAAAATGATAAGCATCTGAAATTCTGTNATATTGGCTATTGCAAAAAGAAAATTTTCTATTTTCTGAGTTTAAAGAAAAGGATAAATGATAAGTACATTTAGAAATCAATTGAATCATGGTTTTACAAAGGTAAGAATTAGGCTACCTTTGACACTTAGGTCAACTATCGATGGCAAAAAAAACAAAGACCAAGAACATATTAAAGTCTGTTAAGTCTTTCTCAAGCGAAGTAAGAGAAAATAAATCACTTCATGCAGCTTTTGGACTTGCAATGATTTTTGGCGGCCTATTCATACTAATATCCGGTATATCAAGTTTATTAAGTTGGGAAGAGGATTTTAGTTACTTAAATTATGATTTTGCAGATATTTTATTCAATCCTGAGATCAACTTAAAAAACTCATTTGGAAAACTTGGGGCNGCTATCGGTTTTTTTATCACAGTTAGATCCTTGGGATGGACTTTCTTGATTCCTATTTCTATTTTTATTTTTTGGGGTGTACAGATACTATTCAATTTTCAACATAGGGTTTCAAGNATTCTTAGGATTGGACTTTTGTATACTCTCTTCCTATTGACCCTCACAGGCTTAATTTCCGAATTTCCAGTACTCAACTCTTTGAATGATGCAATTGTTGGTGATTCTGCTCGTTTTATTGCCCTATGGGGAGCAAGCCTATTCGGCGAAACAGGTACTTGGCTCATTTGGCTCGCTGTTATTTTAATACATGTAATTTGGTTTTATAAACTTTCTCCTCAAAGCTGGAAATTAAAGCCAAACATATCTGAAACAAACGATGATGCCCTTCTTGAGGAAAACAGTATTGAACCAGTCTCAGTTGACGTTCAAGAAGAGTCTGTAAATTCACTGATAGAAATCACAGATGATATTGATTCCTCATCTCCTGGGTCCTCTACTGACTCAGAAATATTGAATAATGAACAAGCTTTGGGCTCAATAGATAACATTGAAGATATTGGTTTAGAAGTTGCTGATCCTATTGATATTCAGAGTGAGGCATTAGAAGAAAACGAGGATTCAAAAATGAACCCTGGGGACCTAAAAACATCCTACGACCCGAAACTCGAGCTATCAAAATATGTTTATCCAACATATGATCTTTTAGCTGATGTTGAAGCACCGGATAAAGTTGTTGATGCTGATGAATTAGAAGCAAATAAAAATAGGATCCTAGAGACTTTAAGAAATTACAAAATTGAAATTGCAAAAATCAAAGCTGCTGTTGGACCAACAGTNACGCTTTATGAGATAATTCCAGAGGCAGGAGTTCGTATTTCTAAAATTAAGAACTTAGAAGATGACATTGCTTTAAGCTTGAGTGCGCTTGGAATCCGTATCATAGCCCCTATTCCTGGACGCGGCACGATCGGTATTGAAGTACCAAATAGAAGCCCGAAAATGGTTTCTATGAAAAGTGTCCTTACTTCAGAAAAGTTTGTCAAAACGAATATGGACCTGCCAATTGCTCTTGGAATGACAATCTCCAATGAAGTTTTCATTGCTGATTTAGCAAAAATGCCGCACTTACTAATGGCTGGGGCAACGGGACAAGGGAAATCAGTAGGATTGAATGCTATACTTGCATCCATTCTTTACAAAAGACACCCCTCTGAAGTAAAGTTTGTTTTAGTTGATCCAAAAAAAGTAGAATTAACTCTCTACAATAAAATAGAGAGGCATTTTCTTGCAAAACTCCCTGACACAGATGAGGCAATTATTACTGATACNACTAAGGTAATTNATACATTAAATTCTTTGTGTATTGAAATGGATAAGAGATANGAACTGTTGAAAGATGCAATGGTCAGGAATATCAAAGAATACAATCAAAAATTTAGTTCCCGCAAACTGAACCCAGAAAATGACCATAGATATCTTCCTTACATCGTTCTTGTAATTGACGAGTTTGCAGATCTAATAATGACGGCGGGTAAAGAAGTAGAAACCCCCATTGCAAGATTGGCTCAGTTGGCACGTGCGATTGGCATTCACTTGATTATAGCTACACAAAGACCATCAGTCAACGTAATTACCGGCATTATTAAAGCAAACTTTCCTGCAAGAATAGCTTTTAAGGTTTCGTCAAAAATAGATTCAAGAACGATTTTAGACTCTGGTGGAGCTGATCAATTGATCGGTAAGGGTGATATGCTTTTTTCAGCGGGAAATGATCTAATAAGGCTTCAATGCGCTTTCTTAGATACACCAGAGGTCGAAGAGGTATGTGATTTCATTGGCTCACAGCAAGCATATCCTGATGCTTATGCCCTTCCAGAGTATACTGGAGAAGAAAATGGCTCGAGTGGAAGTAATTACAGTGCTGAAGAAAGAGATGCACTTTTTGAGGATGCTGCTAGATTAGTTGTTTTGCAACAACAGGGTTCAGCTTCATTGCTTCAAAGAAAATTAAAACTGGGGTACAATAGAGCAGGAAGATTAGTTGATCAGCTAGAAGATGCCGGAATTATCGGCCCATTTGAAGGATCTAAAGCACGTCAAGTTCTTGTATCTACAGAACAAGAGCTAAATCAAAGGTTAGGTAAAAATAGTTCAAATGAAGATGAGAACATATTATAACATCACGTTACTTTTATTAGCATTATTTCAGATTCAATTTCTGAATGCACAGTCTATTTCTGCAAAAGAGTTCGTGTCCCTGTCTCAAAAAAAAGCACTAGAATATAANGACCAGTCATTTTCTTTTACCCTTGTTCTTGATGCTATGGGTAGGGATGGAAATCGAATTGAAAGAAAAAACACAGGAACGTTAGTGATGGTAAAACAAGATGGTGTTTTAACACTCAACGATCAGATAATTTTCTTGGAAAATAATAAGCTGATTTCGGTATCNAGTGAGGATGAGGAAATAGTNGTAAGAAGAATAGATACGTCTGATGCCAACTTCTCCCCTTCAAAAATTTTAAATAGATATTCGAAAGGNACTAGTTTTAAGTATTTAGAAAAAAAGAAGAATAAAAAAAATATGCTCATTCAATATATTGAATTAGTTCCTCTAAATCCAGATGAAGTAGAAAAGGTCATTCTCGGTATTGAAGTTAATTCTAAAAAGATCTACTCATATCATGAATATGGATTTAACAACGTGATTACTAAGGTTAAATTAGATAATTACAAAGTAAATATGGGAATGAAGTTAGAAGACGTTAAGTTTGATATTAATAATTATCCAGATTATGATTATATCGCCCCTGAGGGTATGTAAATAAATCGGATGCAAAGAATTGACAAGTATCTACTCAAGTCTTTCTTAGGGATTTTCCTAAAAACTTTAGGCATATCAGTATTTTTCCTTCTCATGCAAATGGTGTGGAAGTATGTGGATGATTTAGCTGGACGAGGAGTGGAATGGTTTTATATTTTGAAACTAATGTTTTTTTGGAGTGCCTCTGTATTACCTATGGCTGTTCCAGTGGCTGTTCTATTCGCAGGTATTATGGTTTTTGGAAACTTAGCGGAGAGTAAAGAATTTGCTGCTGCAAAATCCTCGGGAGCCTCATTTTACAGATTGATGCGACCTATACTTTTAGCACTAGCATTAATTTCTTCAGGAATGTTTTTTGTGAGTAACAATATTATTCCGATCGCCAATTTTAAGGGAGAAAATTTATTAATTAATATCGCAAAACAAAGACCAACATTTAATTTAATTCCTGGTATTTTTTTCGGAGGGATTGATGGTTATAGTATAAAAATTGGTGGTAAAAAAGACAATGAAGTTTTTGATGTAATTATATATGATCACAAAGAAAGAGGAAAAGGAAATCATTCTTTAATTACTGCCCCAAAAGGTCAAATAAGCTATTCTGAGGGAAGTCGTTGGATGGAATTCACCTTATACAATGGACATTCTTTCCAAGATTACGAATCCGAAAAAAAAAGAACACAAAAAAGACAACCATTTTTAGAGAGCAACTTTGAGAAAATGTTGATCAGACTAGACATGGGCGATTATGCAATGGGTGATCTTTATAAAGTTAGCAGAAGCGATGAATATAATATGCTCAATATTAATCAATTGAATTTTGCAATTCAAGACTTGTTTAAAAAATATCGCAAACGTCAAAATGAAGTTAGTAATACAATGAGAAATAAGTTTTTTGGATGGAAAACTAATGATTCACTAAACTTGGTTAATAATCTGGATTTATCTGTTGAAAGTAGATTGGAAAGAAAGTATCTTTTTCGAGCATTAAACAATTCCATTCATTTTGCTCAGTCTAACCGGGATTTTATGAAACAAGTAGAAAGTGAATTTGAATGGAGGAGACAAATTATTGCCAGACATTTTCTTGAATTCCACAAGAAATTTTCTATCTCTGTAGCCTGTATACTATTATTTTTTATTGGAGCACCGTTGGGTGCCATTATTCAAAAAGGGGGATTTGGATTACCCTTCGTTATATCTGTTCTTTTGTTCTTGTTCCATTATGTATTAACCATAATATTTGAAAAAATGGGCAGAGAATGGATCGTAACACCTTTTTGGGCCATNTGGATGCCTAATCTAGTTCTTCTTCCCATTTCTTTCTGGATGACTGTTTGGGCAGCAAATGATGCCAATATGCATANTTTTAAACGACTTATTTTAAAGTTATTTAAATCAAGAAGTAAACNTTTTTCATGAATATTCTGCATTTGTGTAATAAAGTNCCTTTCCCNGGAAGAGATGGCTCNTCCATNGCCATGGAAAGTCTAATAAATTTAGAGGTTCTAGCTGGACACANTGTTCATGTTGTGGCNCTAAATACAAATAAGCATAAAGTTACAAAACCCACTTCTTCCATTGCTTCCGTCAATTTTGATTTTTTTGATGTCAACTTATCACCAAGTTTAATTTATTTTTTNAAGTATTGCTTTGATAAAAGGTCCTATTTCGCCTCGCGGTTTTTCAATTCAAAAGTCTCCAAGTTTGTAAAAACAGCCTCTTCTAAAGCTGATTTGATAGTTGTAGATAGCATATTCATGTCAGTATACAGAGACTTTTGGTGTGGTAAGCCCTTTATTATTAGAACTCACAATGTTGAACATCAAATTTGGGAGAGAACTCTTTTAAATTCAAATTTTAGCATTAGGAAGATTTTTACTAATTGGCAAACCAAGAAACTTAAAAAATGGGAAATTAAAATGCTCAAAGGAAATAGGGTTTGGGCTATAACTGAGGAAGATGCCAAGAATCTTCTTGAATTGGGAGTTGAAAACATTGACATCTATCCTTGTACATTTAATCCAAACTTAAAATGGAGATTTTCTGGATCTAAATCACCCAAGGTTTACCATCTAGGTGCATTAGATTGGGAACCAAATATTTTAGGTATGAATTGGTTTATTGAAAAAGTATTACCCAAGATTTCTCCTGAAACAGAAATTACTGTTTTTTCAAGAAAATGGCCAAGAACTATCACTATTCCGGAACAAGTTATCTGGAGCCAGTCGTCAAGTGATGTTATTTTATTTGAGAAATACGGAATATTTATAGCTCCCCTTTTATCTGGAAGCGGAATGAGAATAAAATTATTAGAGGCTATGGCTAGAGGTAAGGCTATTGTCACTACAAGTATTGGAGGAGAGGGTTTAAAATGCATTAATGGAGAACATATTCTTTTAGCGGACAATGCGGATGAATTTGCAAAAGCTTTATCTAATTTAATTTTAGATACAGAGTTTAGAGTTAAAATGGGAGAAAAAGCACGAGAACATGTTTTACTGAATTTTTCAGAAGAGCTCTTTAAAACGAAAATGAAAAATATAGTTATTTAAACCAATGTCATTAATGTTAGAGTATTATGTTTTTTATGGTTTCATATTTGAGACTTTAGTTTTAGCAATTTTATTAATGCTCATACCCTATTTTCTATATCCAAAACTGGTGAATCTTATTTACAAGTATAAATCCCACGATATCAATGTAAATGTAAAACCAGAAGTTTGGCCCTCTGTGGATATCGTATTTGCTGCATTTAATGAGGAAACTGTAATTAGAGAAAAAATTGAATCAATTTTAGCTTTAAATTACCCAAAAGATTTGTTAAAAATCAGAATCGGTTCGGACTGCTCAACAGATTCAACAGATTTGATCATCGAAGAATTTCAAAAAAGAGAAAAAATTATCGATTTTGTTAGAATGAATACTCGTTCTGGAAAATCAAACATCATAAATGCCCTAGTTAAAAGAGGGAAATCGAAAATTATTGTAGGAACAGACGCTAATATATTTTTTCATCCTGATGCATTAAAAGAAATGATTCTCCCCATCGCTAATGACAATGAGGTACATCTTGTTGGTGGTAATTTGGTTTATCGAGGGATCAGCAAAAATTTGTTAAATAACATATCTAAAAATGAAAAATTATACATCAATTGGGAAAATGATTTGAAAAACAAGGAAGGAGTAATTTGGGGATCCTCAATGGGTGTTGAAGGTGGTTGTTATGCCATTAAAAGAGAATCCTTTCAGGAAATTCCCTTCGGTACATTGATGGAAGATTTCTTTCAAACGATGAACGTTCTAAAATCGAATAAAAAAGTTGTATTTGCTCCGAAAGCCATTTGCACCGAAGATGTTAGCAATGAATCTAACATGGAGTTCAAAAGGAAAATAAGAATATCTCAAGGCAATTGGCAGAATCTAAAATATTTTTACACCACTGTTTTGACAAATACATTTCCTACAGGTATTATTTTTTTATGTCATAAAATTCTTCGTTGGACGCTACCCATATTTTTTTTCCTTGGGTCCTTAAGAAATATTATTTTTTCGTTTCTCCAAGGGGGTCAACTAGCAATAATATCAATTATCTTCCAAATATTATTACTCATTTTATTTGTTTTATTCCCCCAAAGAATATTACCAAAGGCATTATCCAATTTCTTAAAACCTCTCTCCTATTTCTCTTGGATGAATATTGCGTTGTTCTTAGGTCTTATCAGGTATCTTCGCACATCTGAAACCGGAATTTGGCAACCTACGACAAGAAATAAATTATGAATTCAGAATTCAGCACCATAGAAAAAGCATTAGAAGACCTATCAAATGGGAAATTGGTAATTGTTGTTGATGATGAAAATCGAGAGAACGAAGGAGACTTTATTGCAATCGCCGAAAATATTTTGCCAGATACTGTAAACTTCATGGCAACTCACGGCAGAGGACTTATATGTGTACCTCTCCCTGATAATCGCTGCGAGCAGCTTAACTTGATGCAGATGGTTGAAAACAATACTGACCCACACCAAACTGCCTTCACAGTTAGTGTTGATCTCGCAGGTAATGGAGTTACAACAGGAATTAGCGCCTTAGATAGAGCGAAAACGATAAATGCTCTTGTCGATAAGAACTCTACACCGAAGAGCTTCCAAAAACCTGGACACATATTTCCATTAAGAGCTCGAGAAGGTGGCGTTCTCAGGAGAGCCGGGCATACTGAAGCTGCGATTGATCTTGCTCGTTTAGCGGGAAAAGAACCCGGAGGTGTTATAGTAGAAATCATGAATGAGGATGGAACAATGGCAAGACTCCCCGAGCTCATTAAAATCTCAAAGAGATTTGATTTAAAAATAATCTCAATTGAACAACTTATTTCATATCGTCTTGAGCGCGAGAGTCTTATTCGGTTAAAGAAGCGTTTTAAGCTAAAGTCACCATACGGAGAACTGGATGTTCAATTATTCGAACAAACAACGTCAGATCAGATTCATATCTCCTTTCAACTTGGTACTTGGAACTCAAATGATGAAGTTATGGTAAGAATGCAAAGTGGAGACGAAAGAGATTCCATTCTTGACGAAATACAGACTAACTATTTTCAACATAGCAACATTAAAAGGGCATTTAAGGCCATAGAAAGCAATGGTTCAGGAGTTCTAGTTTGTTTGAATCAGCGCAAAAATGAAGTAACTGATATTTTAGGATTTAATCCAAATGAACATATAGAAACTTCCAAAGCTCTTGCGATGGATCCGAGAGACTACGGCGTTGGTGCGCAAATATTAAGAGAAATGAATATTAAAAATGTTGTCTTATTAACAAACCGACCTATGAAGAGAATTGGGATTGAAGGGTATGGTCTTCACATTGTTAAGAATGTTACCCTTAGCTAAACTAATGTAAACATAATTTTGAAAAAATCAGAGGCTCTTATATTGGCGATTGAATCAAGTTGTGATGATACGTCTGTGGCTGTCCTCAAAGGATTTGAAGTTCTTTCAAATGTCATTTTTAGTCAGGATATTCATAGTTATTATGGAGGAGTTGTTCCTGAAATGGCTTCACGCGCGCACATCGAATCCATTGTGCCAACGATAAAAGCGTCTTTAAAAACATCAAATATTAAGTTGAATCAGGTCGAAGCTATCGCTGTAACGCAAGGACCTGGTCTACTAGGCAGTTTACTTGTTGGACATTCAATTGCTAAATCCCTTTCGCTTGCCTTATCTATTCCTATGATAAATGTTCACCATATAGAAGGACACATGCTTTCATGTTTTCTCACTGAAAAAAACATTCAACAAAATTCAAGTTTAGATTTTCCATATTTGTGCCTAACCGTCTCTGGAGGGCATACTCAGATTGTTATTGTTCATAATTGGGATAAATTTGAAATTATCGGACAAACTTTAGATGATGCCGTTGGTGAAGCTTTTGACAAAGCTGCCCGGTTATTGTCTTTGGGGTATCCAGGTGGTCCATTAATCGATAAAAATGCAAAAACTGGAAATCCAAATCGTTTCATTTTTAGTAAAACGAAAACCAATGGTTTAAACTTTAGCTATAGTGGCATCAAAACAAATATTTTACAATTGATGCAAAAGGAAAAAAAGAATAACCCGAAAACTTTGAGTAGTGAATTAAATGATTGGTGCGCGAGTATCCAAAAATCACTTGTAGAGCCGTTAGTCTTAAATATTGAGCAAGCAATAAAACAAACAGGCATTAGACAATTGGCAATAGCAGGAGGAGTCTCAGCAAATTCTCATTTGCGGCATTTAATTCAAAAATTAGGGATTAAACAAAATATTCAAATTTATCTACCCCCACTCTCTTATACTATGGATAATGCAGCTATGATTGGAGCGGTCGGTCAATTTTCCTTGCTAAATGGAGTATCAGACAGCATTTGCAGTTCAGCAGATGCGCGTTTGATTTCAGATAAATGGGTAGTAAAAGAAAGTAATACAATTTAAATGCATAATTTCTTTGGTTTTATTAACGACGATTATGCCTTTTTAGAGTCAGATGAGATAAATCATGCTATTAAGTCTCTACGTTTAGGAATCGGTGAAAAAATAAAAGTTTTTGATGGGGTAGGGAAAATTTTTGTTGGAGAAATTGATTTGATCTCGAAAAAAGAAGTTAGAGCTGTTAAAATTGAAATTATTGAGAATCATGGTCTGGTAAATGGATATTTACATATTGCTATATCCCCAACAAAAAGTATTGATCGGTGGAATTTCTTTTTAGAGAAAGCGACTGAAATTGGTGTACATGAAATAACCCCAATAATTAGTAGCCACTCAGAAAGAAAATTCATCAGTAAAAAACGCTCAAAAAAAATTTTGAAATCTGCCTGCTTACAAAGCGAAAAATCTATTCTTCCAAAAATCAATGAGTTGACATCTTTAAAAAATTTAATCAAGAATGATTACACTTATTACAAATACATTGCTACATGCAGAAGCATTGACAAACTACCCTTAAATGATTTAATTCGTTATCCTGATAGAGCCCAATCTATAATCCTCATTGGACCTGAAGGTGATTTTTCAACAAGTGAAGTTACATCTGCAATTGAAAATGGCTTCAAGCCTGTTAGCCTGGGAGATCACAGACTTAGAACAGAAACTGCCGGAATTTATGTAAGTGCTACTCATGCAAGAAATACGCAAAATACTTAATTCAAAAATTAGAACTTAAATCATTCATTGAAAATCAAAAATTCAGAGTCTTCAATTAATGTATCTCGTAAAAAAATTTCTGCGGCATTAATTTCTTCAGATAAATTAGAATCTCCTTTTGGGCTCGGATATATTGAACGATAGGAGTTGATAAAATCTTGAATTAGTTTTGAAGATTCTCTTTCACCTGATTCTATGGATCTAATGGCGCAAACTAACTCCATTGAAACTATTTTCCAGACACCATTTATCACCTCAATCAAGTCAGTTGCAGCATTCGCACCCATGCTCACATGATCTTCTTGACCAGCAGATGAATCAATACTATCTGTACTACTAGGAACCGTTCTTTGTTTATTTCGGCTAACCAGTGCTGCTGCTGAATACTGTAGAATCATCAAACCGCTTTCAAGACCAGGATTAGTTGCCAAAAACGGCTTCAAACCTCTTTTTCCCAGGGTCAACTGATTAATTCTTCTCTCAGAAATACTGCCCCATTCTGCAAGAGCCATTTTTCCGTAGTCCATTGCCAACGCAAGTTTTTGACCATGAAAATTACCCGCACTTATAACTTCATCTGAAAAAACTGTTGGATTATCTGTAACCGCATCAGCCTCATTCAAAAAAACTTCTTGCACATGTGTCCAAGAATCATTTGAAGCTCCATGAACTTGAGGTATACAACGAAAAGAGTAAGGATCCTGTATGTGATCCTTTTCTTTTACAAAACTTGGACAATCTAATAAAAACTCTCTAATTCTTTTTGAAACAAACATTTGCCCTTTTTGATTTCTAATTTTCTGAATTCTTGGATCAAAAGGCGCGCTGGAGGCATCAAAACCAATTATTGACATGCTAGAAACCCAATCAGCCCAGTACGAGATATATCGAGCTTGGATAATCGCCCAAAGGCCATGAGAAAGCATAAACTGGGTTCCATTTATCAAAGCAAGCCCTTCCTTTTCAACGAGCTCTATGGGGGCAATATTCAATTTTTTCAATACATCTTTCGCTTTAAAACGCTTTTTTTCATAGAAAACTTCCCCCTCCCCGATCAGCACCAATGACATATGAGCCAAAGGTGCAAGATCCCCTGACGCTCCGAGTGAACCCATCTCAGGAATGACAGGTAGAATGTCGTGCGAGTACAAAAGATTTAAAAATTCAATAATATCCCACCTAACTCCGGAATAACCTTTTGAAAGTGCTCGAATCTTTGAAACCAACATTAACCTAGAAATTTGAGGGCTTACTGTATTCCCAGTTCCTGCAGCATGACTTCTTATTAAGTTCACTTGAAGTTTTTTGAGATTTGATTGAGATACGGATGTAGAACAAAGTGAACCAAACCCAGTATTGACGCCATAAATAATGTCACCACTAGCTATTTTATCCTCTAAAATTTTTCTACTTCTGTGGACAGACTTTTTTGTGGCTGAGGAGAAGCTTATTCTAACTTTTCCATTTGCGATACTTTCCCAGTCAGAAATGGTCCATTTATCTTCAATTTTTAACGAAAAAGTTTTTTTCATGGATTGATCTTTCAACAAAAATAGGTTTTGATGTGTTAACTAGACTATGGAACATACAATTTTAATAGTAGGACACAGAACAGGTATTGGCCGATCTATAGCAGAATTAATGCTGAATTCAGGTCACAATGTATTAGGAATTAGTCGAGAGGCATGTGACTACAGTCATGAAAATCTAACCAGCTTGACTTGTAACATAGCTGAAATTGATGATAGTCTCATCCCAGAAAACTTAAGCGGTTTTGTATACTGCCCGGGCACTATAAACCTGAAGCCATTTAGATCTTTAAAAGTTCAAGATTTTCAAAATGATTTCGAGATAAATGCTCTTGGAGCCGCATCAGCTCTCCAAAAAGTTGAAAGATCAATCAAGTCGGGGAAAGGTAGCGTTATTTTATTTAGCACCGTAGCTGTAGGTCAAGGTATGCCGTTTCATGCCTCTGTAGCGATGGCTAAAGGGGCCGTTGAAGGTCTTGGGAAATCTCTAGCTGCTGAGTGGGCCCCTAATGTGCGAGTTAACGTCATAGCTCCATCACTGACTGATACACCGATGGCATCAAAACTCCTTGGTAATGAAAGTCGAAGAGAGGCCAGTGAACAAAGACATCCCCTGAAAAGTGTTGGAGAACCAATAGATATAGCTCAAATGGCTAAAGTGCTGCTTGAATCGAAATGGATTTCTGGTGAAATAATTGGAGTCAACGGTGGAATGGGTCATATTAGAAATTAATGAAAAATGAATTTTCAAAAGAAATATGGGATATATGGCCCAGTAGATTCAGGGCTCAGTTTTTTAATTCATTAGGGGGTTTAAAAACTGCGGGTCTTCTATCGACTTTTAACTCGAATGGGAAAGCTAATTCTGCTGTCTTTAGCCAAATTATTCATATCGGATCTTCCCCACCCACATGGGGTTTTCTGTTTCGGCCGCCGACAAAAAGACACCAGACTTATGATAATATTTTTAGAAATCCATACTTCAGTTTTTGCCACGCGACATCTTTCATTTCTGCAAAAGATCTCCATCAAACTAGCGCTAATTATAATAAAAATATTTCCGAATTAGATTCATTAAATGTCAAATGGAAAAATCATGGAAAATACCATGTTCCTCTTTTACTTGAAGGTGACTTTCAATTGATTTTTAAACATACTCAAAATCATATCATGTCTAATCAAACAGTGTTGATAGAAGCTGAAATCGTCCACGTTTATTCTTCGTTATATCCAGATAATGAGGGGTTTGTTGACCTTACCAAGAAGACCCTTCTTAGCTCCCAGGGAACAAGCGCTTATTCAAAAGCGAATAAAGTTGATAAATTTCCTTACGCCAAACCTTAACTTTTATTTTTTTAAATCCAAAAAATAGCTCAATTCGTTTCCTGCAGGCATGGCAACTTGTTTTCCAGCTTTGATATCTTTTACTATTACCTCTTTGTTATTTGCTTCATCATATATTAAAACATGCATAGCTCCTATTTTTTCAGCATAATCAAATTGCTTTTTCATTTTTGCTAAATCCGGATAAAAGTCAACTAAAACACCCGCCTCTCTGAGATCTTGAGCGATCTGGAAAGATTTTTCAGAGGACTCTTCGTTTGTCCTTAATATCATTACATCAATTCCTTTTTGTAGATTATTTGGCATTAAACCTAACTCCTGAAGGCAAAACATTATTCTATCTAGCCCGAAGCTTATACCCACTCCAGAAACATCAGATAACCCGAATAAAGAAGTTAAGTCATCATAACGCCCACCGCCTCCAACACTACCAATATCAACATCAGGTACATTTACCTCAAATATGGATCCAGTATAATAATTTAATCCCCTAGCAAGACAAATATCAATATCTATGAGGCCATTATTCTTTACCTTATTCAAAATGAAATTAACTTCCTCTGTTCCCGAAATACCCTGTTCGTTATTGCCTAGCCAACCATTGAGGTAGGAAATGATATCCTTGTTATTCGATCGTAATTTAAACGCTGGTTTTAGTTTTTCTATTTGATCTTTTGAGAATTCCTTTTCCTTCAGCTCCTTCAGAACTCCACCTTCTCCGATTTTATCAATTTTATCTAAAATCATGGTAAACTCTGCCAGGCGGTTTTCAATGCCGCATACCTCTGATATTGCGGCTAAAATTTTTCTATTATTTAATTTTATTCTTATTGGAAGATTTAGAGAGTTAAAGACATAAGTATACAAATCCAGCATTTCTACCTCTTGCCATAGACTTTTAGATCCAACTACATCAGCATCACATTGAAGAAACTCCCTGAAGCGTCCTTTCTGAGGTTTATCTGCTCTCCATACCGGTTGAATTTGATACCTCTTAAAAGGAAATGTCAATTTTCCATTATTTTGAGATACATAGCGAGAAAACGGAACTGTTAAGTCATATCTGAGTGCCTTATCAGCTATCTCGTCAACACTTGGATTCGATTTATCTCTTGCGCTCCTTAAAAAATCTCCTGAACGTAAAATTTTAAATACTAAACGATCCCCTTCATCTCCGTATTTTCCCATTAATGTTTCAATATTTTCAAAACTAGGAGTTTCAAGAGGCCGATACGAAAATATTTCGAAAGCTGCTTTTATGCGGTCAATCACATAATTTCTTCTTGACAATTCCGTAAAATCAAAATCTCTGGTTCCTTTTGGTGATTGTGCTCTCATTATTTTATTAATTTCTTGTACTTAAACTTCTTAGGTTCTAATGATGATCCCCCCAAACGCTTTTTCTTATTCATTTCATAATCCGAAAAAGACCCCTCAAAATAATAAACCTGGGAATCTCCCTCAAAAGCCAAAATGTGGGTGCATACCCTGTCTAAAAACCAACGATCGTGTGAGATGATTACTGCACAGCCCGCAAAATTATACAAGGCCTCTTCAAGCGCCCTTAAAGTATTAATATCCAAATCATTAGTTGGTTCATCTAAAAGCAAAACATTACCACCTTCTTTTAAAGCCATAGCCAAATGCAAGCGATTCCTTTCCCCCCCAGATAAAACTCCAACTTTTTTACTCTGATCGGCACCACTAAAATTGAATCTTGCTAAATATGCTCTGGAATTAACTAACTGATTGGCAATTTCAAAATGCTCTTGACCATCACCAATAATCTCGTATATAGATTTTTCTGAATCCATTTTTTCATGAGATTGGTCAACATATGAGATTTTCGCAGTAGAGCCAACATCAAATGAACCAGAATCTACATTTAACTGATCCATGATCATCCGAAAAATCGTGGTTTTTCCAGCCCCATTTGGACCAACTATGCCTACAATTCCAGCTGGAGGAAGTTTAAAATTTAAATCGTCGTACAATAATTTTTCTCCGAAAGCCTTTTTAACATTTTTCGCATTAATTACATTATCTCCTAAACGCGGGCCATTTGGAATAAAAATCTCTAGTGTTTTCTCTTTATCTTTTTGCTCCTCACCAAGCAACTTATTATAATTAGATAAACGAGCTTTTGACTTTGCTTGCCGACCTTTTGGATTCATTCGAACCCAATCAAGTTCGCGCTCCAAAGTTCTTCGCCTCTTTGTTGCCTGTTTTTCTTCTACCTGAAGCCTTTTAGTCTTCTGCTCAAGCCAGCCTGAATAATTTCCTTTCCACGGTATTCCTTCTCCTCTATCTAACTCAAGAATCCACCCCGCAACATTATCCAAGAAATATCTATCATGAGTTACAGCTATGACCGTCCCTTTGTATTGTTGTAAATGATGCTCTAACCACAATATAGACTCTGCGTCCAAATGATTTGTTGGTTCGTCTAATAATAAGACATCTGGATTTTTGAGGAGTAATCGACAAAGCGCCACCCTTCGTCTTTCTCCACCCGACAAAACCGATATCGAAGTTTCACCATCAGGGCACTGAAGAGCATCCATTGCTCTTGATAAAACAGTATCAATCTCCCAAGCATTTGTTGCATCAATTTTATCTTGTACCACAGATTGTCTATTCATCAATTTTTCCATTGCGTTAGGGTTTTCATAGACTTCAGGCAATCCAAATTGTTCATTAATTGAATTATATTCCTCTAACAAAGACATAGTATCAGCAACTCCTTCCTGAATTACCTCTATTACCGTCTTATTATTATCCAGAGCTGGTTCCTGTTCTAGATAACCCACGTTAAAATCTTCAGAAAAAATAACATCCCCTTGATAATTCTTTTCTTCACCAGCAATGATCTTTAGCAAAGTGGATTTACCCGATCCATTTAACCCTATTATTCCAATTTTTGCACCATAATAAAAGCTTAAGAAAATATCTTTTAGAATAGCCTTATTATTATTAGGAAGTATTTTTGATACTCCCGTCATAGAGAAAATTATCTTTTTATCTTCAGACATATATTTTTATTTACAAATATCGGGATTTGAAACGGGCATAGTTATTGTATTTTTCCGATCGTGAAATTATTATTTACAACTTTATTCTCTTTATTTATTTTCACCATTAACGGTCAATCGATAGTTTATTTTGAAGGTATCGTGATCGAAGATAAATCAAAAGACCCGGTACCCGATGTTGTTATTGTAAATGTTCGAAATGAATCATCATCAGTATCAGATATAAATGGTTTTTTCTCATTCGAAGCGAAAGCTGGAGACACTCTTGTTTTTTCGAAGCCTGGTTTTTCCTATCGATACGCCTCAGCTAAAAATGACGATAGTGTTGTTATTGCTCTTCTTCCTCAGAACTATTTATTAGATGAAGTACCAATTACCGCATACAAACTAACAAGCAACTTGCCGAAGCAAATCCCCTTAAACAAACCAAATAGACCTACTGGAGATGGAATATCAACGCCAACTCGAGTCAAGCCTACATTAGCAAATCCAATAGACTTTTTATATGATCGATTCGGTAAACGACCGAGACAGCTAAGGGAATTAAAAGCGATTTTAGAAAACGAAAACTATAGAGCTAAGCTGGCTGAAAACAATAACCGGAATGCGTTGTTTGAACTCACAGGATTAACTAAAGATAAAATTGAAGAACTTCTTTTATTTTGTAGCTGGGACAAGCACCAGATCTATTATGAAACTGACTACCAACTATTATTAAGTCTTTACACATGCTACGAAAATTATCAAAGACGGCAGAATCTGGAAACCCCTTAACGGCTGTAATTAGGAGCTTCTCGGGTAATTGTCACATCATGAGGGTGACTCTCAGCAATGCCAGAAGATGTGATTCTTACAAATGTTCCTTTTTCTTTTAATTCATTTATATCTTTTGCACCACAGTATCCCATACCAGCCCTCAAGCCTCCAATAAACTGATACATCACCTCATTAACTTCGCCTTTATAAGGAACTCTGCCAACTATACCCTCCGGAACCAATTTTTTAATATCATCCTCGACATCTTGAAAGTAACGATCTTTAGAACCTGATTCCATAGCTTCAATGGAACCCATTCCTCTGTATGATTTGAACCGTCTTCCGTCTAGAATTATAGATTCCCCCGGCGCCTCCTTTGCGCCCGCTAACAAGGAACCTAACATGACACAATCGGCTCCAGCCGCTATGGCCTTAACAATATCTCCGGTATATCTAATTCCTCCATCCGCAATTACGGGAATACCACTGTCTTTAATGGCATCAGCTACAAGCATGACAGCTGTCAATTGAGGGACCCCTACTCCTGCAACAACTCGCGTTGTACAAATTGAACCCGGCCCAATACCAACTTTAACAGCATCTGCACCAGCATCAACAAGATATTTTGCTGCTTCTGCAGTTGCAATATTACCTACAATAACATCTAAATCTGGAAATTCTGACTTGACTGCTTTTAATGCGTCAACGACTCCTTTTGTATGTCCATGAGCAGTGTCGATCACAATAGCGTCAACATTTGCTGCTACCAATAAAGCAGCTCTCTCTTTAATATCATGAGTTACTCCGACAGCAGCGGCTACTCTAAGTCTTCCGTAAGAGTCTTTATTTGAGTTAGGTTTATTTCGTTTTTTTGAAATATCTCGGTAAGTTATTAGGCCGATAAGAATATTACTATCATTTACCACGGGAAGCTTTTCAATCTTATTTTCCTGAAGAATCAGCTCCGCTTCATCCATAGTTGTATTTTCCTTGGCCGTTATTAGGTTTACAGACGTCATGAGCTGTGAAACCTTTTTACTATCATCGTTTTCAAACCTTAAATCCCGATTCGTAACAATACCAATGAGGCGTTTATCGGAATCGATTACTGGAATGCCTCCAATTCGATATTCCTTCATCAGGTTTTTTGCATCTGACACGAAAGCATCCTTACTTAACGTAACTGGATCAATTATCATCCCTGACTCAGCTCTCTTAACCTTTCGGACTTCCATTGCTTGTTTTTCAGCACTCATATTCTTGTGAAGAACCCCCATTCCCCCATCTTGAGCCATTGCAATTGCCAATGCGGCCTCAGTTACAGTATCCATCGCTGAGCTTACTATTGGGGTTTTTAATGTGATGTTTTTTGAAAATTTTGAAGAGATTATGACATCTCTTGGCAAGACCTCTGAGAACCCAGGCACAAGCAATACATCTTCATAAGTAAGGTATTCGCCAATTATTTTTTGAGTCAATTTTGGCATTATTTACAATTTAAATTTAAATTGCATACAAATGTAATGAAAAAGAATACCGAATTAAGATTTGATCTTTCTCTTTTTCTTTATGCGACTAGTACATTACGGTAATCGAGCCTCTTTTTTGAATAACTTCTCCTTGCTTTGAGCGATATTTCAATTGATAAATATATGCTCCTGAAGGGACGTAGTTACCTGAAACTTTTCCATCCCATCCTTTCGTTTCATCATTGGTGGAAAAAACTAAATTGCCCCATCGGTCATATATTTCTAGAAAATAACTTGCATCTTCAACGTATAAATGAATTGGTCGCCAAATCTTATTGGCAGAGTTATCAGATTTGGGATTAAAACTATTTGGAATAAAGACCCTTGGCTCGTGCTCCGCACAAGTCTCATTTGATATGCTATTGAAAGGCAAACCATTGTAGTCGACAAAACCTAGGGGATTATTTTCTTCAGTTGCAACTATACGATAACAAAAAATCCCTATGTTATCTCCTTCACCTCTTATATTGTCAACATAAAAAGTGTCTGTTGTCGTGCCAATTTTTACAAAACCATTTGCACTAACACCAAGAGATCTATGTATCTCATAATCTTTTACACCCCCCATAAAATCACGATATGAGTTCCAATTTAAAACGTTTGTCAAATTTTCTTTAGATTCAACATTTAACAAAATATTGGTTCCAATATTCGAAGCAGTATCGATTCCTCCACAACTATCAGTAGCAACAAATCTGTATTCATAAAAATGATTTTGAGGATCTGCTGAAAAATCTGTGAAACGAATCTCAGAGGGTTGAATCACAGGCTTTGGAATTTTCCCTAGAGACGAATAAGCTGACCCTGGCTTATCGGCCCTCTGCAGATCGTAATAAATGATATCTGCATCTTTATCTACATAACAAACAAGCTCTACAGCATCATCAGAACGAACAGAGGTCTTTGACATGTATAATATTCGAGACCTTTGAACAGCAAGGCTATTCATACAAATCTGATTTGAAGTACTAAACCTTGTCAGGCCTGTATCTACAGCTTGAATATAAAAACAATAATTCCATCCCCCAATGATTGATTTTGTATTAAATGCAGAATCGTTAGCAGTCTTAGTCCCAAATAACACTCCCACTTGCGTCGGCCCACCGGGAGGAGTAACATCTGCTAAAACCCTGTAAGCTCCGACCCCTCCGGGCCACCCTTTGTAGGTATTCCATTTTAAACGAAGAATACCTTCACAAGGATCCATACTTTCCGTAAGGAGCATATTATTATGTCCTGTCATTAGAATATCACTACTTTGGTTACCGCAACTGTCTGTGGAAATAACCTTATAACTTTTTACTGAATCCAAGGGAGAAGCACCAGGTATTGCAAATGGCATGGTGGTTCCGAAAGGAACAGTAGCTATCGAATTCCAACCAGAAGATGGGTCATATTCTAAAAGCTCATAATCTATAACATCTCCATTGGTGTTTCCTGACCACGATATAACAGCGGTGCTTCCAAATAACGTGTTAATTACCGA
>NYSL01000025.1 GCA_002682945.1 Cryomorphaceae bacterium
GCTCTTTGCCAAATAACAAAGCCCCATGCTCTCCTTTTTTTATTATCAGGGTGCTTGGACCCATCGTTTTGATTTTTTCTGCTGCCTTTATTAAATTATTTTCTTCAGAAAGCTGTCTAGCCTCTTCATCATTAATTGTCAATAGATCTACTCTTTTGAGCATTTTCTTGAGATCATCCATCGTTGCATCCATCCAAAGGTTCATGGTGTCCATCACAACCAACTTTGGCCTTTGAGCTAACTGTTCTAAGACCTTTAATTGTATCGAGGGGACTAGATTCCCTAACATTAAATACTTACAATCCTTATAATTCTCTGGGATAAGGGGATCAAAATTTTCTAAAACGTTTAACTGGGTTTCTAGAGTATCTCTACTATTCATATCATTATGGTACTTCCCCTTCCAAAAAAAGGTTTTTCCTTCCTTAATTATTTGAAGGCCCTCGGTGTCAATATTTTTTTCTTTCAGTAATTCAATATCAGCCTCTGGGAAATCTCCGCCAACTACAGAAACCAGATTTACCTTATCTACAAAATAACCAGCGGAAATACCTATGTATGTTGCTGATCCACCAAGTATGGACTCGCGGACTCCAAAAGGAGTTTCTAAACCATCAAACGCGACAGTACCGACAATAAGTAAACTCATATTCTATTATTTTTTTAATGATCGGTACAAATATACCTTTGCAGCTTGTAGTAATATGAGTCTGTTCGTATTATTGCACCCCTTTAAAGGAAAATTCCTCCTTAGCTCAGTTGGTTAGAGCATCTGACTGTTAATCAGAGGGTCCTTGGTTCGAGCCCAAGAGGAGGAGCAACTAAAATGATAAAACCGTTATACTGTTATAGTGTAGCGGTTTTTATTTTTTCACGATGTTGTTTTCCCCAATTTGTTAACTCGATAATGAGCGGAACAAGGGAATAACCATAATCGGCCAACTTGTAAGTGACCTTGAGTGGTAGGGAATCATATACCGTTCTCAGAATTAGTCCGTTTATCTCTAAATCTTTCAATTCTTTTGACAACATTCTTGGAGTGATTTTCGGTATACCTTTCTCCAATTCAGAATATCTGAATTCACCATTACAAAGCAATGCGATTATGGACATTTTCCACCTTCCTTGAATAATCTCCATGGAATCCTGAATGGCCTGCAGATCACTCTTAAAGTGTTCAATTATTTCTAAAGGAGGTTTCTCTACCCTGTAACTTTTGAACTCTTCTATTCTTTCTTTTAGGGCCTTATCCATAATTCATCTTTTGCACAAAAGTACACTATACTTTGATATAGTACTATACTTTATATAGCTGGTTTCGCTTAATTTCGTTTCAATATTCAAACACATTAATAAAAATGAAGATTCTTTACTGGATAGTAAGCCTCGGATTGATTGCTTTTGAAATGGCAGCAGGGATTGGAAAACAATTGGGCGCTAAAATGGCTGTCGAATGGATGAACAAATTGGGTGTTGCCAAACCATTTATGAGTGCATTTGGTGGTTTAGAAGTAGGAGCCGCTGGTGTTATTCTTTTCAGTCTTTTTAGTAAAGGAGGGTTCAATGATAAATTGGTGCCTTGGGCTTGTTTGGTTCTTGTTGTTCTTAAAGTAGTAGAACTAATTCTGCAATACAAAGCAAGTGAGCCTTTTGCTGCAATGGCAGGTCCTATAGTTGTTCTTATACTCATTGCTGGGTTTCTCTTTCTAAAGCAAAACGTATGGGCATGAAAAAAATAGTTTTAGTCTTTGGCGCCAATGGTAAATTAGGAACCCATGTTGTCAATCAAGCATTAGATAAGGGTTATAACGTCAAAGCCTTTGTCAGAACCCCTGAAAAGTATGCGCTGACTAAAGGTCAGGATATTGAAGTAGTCAAAGGTGATGCAACGAATATTACAGATGTTAAAAACGCTATAGTAGGGGTGAATGTAATAGTAAGCTGTTTAGGTAATCCTCCAAAAAAAGGAATATACATTATGGAGAAAGCACATTCCAACATAATGTCAGCAGCATCCGCTTCCTCTACGTCGCCACGTTGTCTGATGATATCGAGTATCGGTATAGGCGGATCTTCATGGCTTGTGAAATTCCTTCTTCAAAAAATTGGAGGCAAAGAAGGATTTACAGATTTTGAAAACGCCGAAAAACGAGTACTCGAAAAAAAGGATGTCTCATTTGTTGTTATCCGTCCAGCGGGACTCACAGATAAAAAAGGGAAAGAAAAATATCATTTAATTACCAAGCCAACCGTTTTCTTTCCAAAATTCATTTCGCGTTCTGATGTCGCTAAGTTTTTTGTGGATTGTATTAGTGATACCTCATATGATGGTAAGGCAGTAATGATTCAAGGGGTTTGATGACTAAGCTAATCATTATAAAAAAGTAATATTTTGAATAAATCAACAACAATACTCTTTTTTGTCCTTTTATCATTTACTTCTTGTAAAAAGGAAAGTTTTGAACTTAACTCTTATGAAGAGTACATTCATAATATAAGCCATTCTTGAGATTATCCATTAGTGACTTTACTTGACCCTCTGTGAGTATCACAACCTTTTTCTTTGATTTCATTGGACTCGTTTACTAATAAATAGTCCACTAAATGGTGAAGTTGTGCTGCATCTTTGAATAATAGGGGGAGCCATCTTAGACAGGAGGTCATTTTTGACCTCCTTTTTACTTTCACCCCTAACTAAAGAACAAGACCCAGCGGGTAAAAAAGGTACTCAACAAAAAACAAAACCCAATAGAATCGGTAAAATACTTTTACATCCTTCTTGATAAAAGGATTGGCTTTTAAAGAGCCCAATAAAAACAATACCCACACTACAAAATGAAAAAAAGACAAGAATACTGTATTGAAACCCGGCAGACCAACGAAACCCCAAAGAACGAGCGTTAAATAAGAAAAGGATACCAAAGAAATAGCTCCGCGAAAAACCCACCGAGAACCCCGGTTAACAGCTAACGTTTCTATTCCATGATTGCGGTCTCCTTTGATATCTGGTATGTCCTTTAACCAGGCAATTCCAATACTAAAAAGGATCATAAACAAGACCAGGGGCAACATATATAGTGGGAATTCCAGTGTCTGCGCAATTTCCCATTGAAAGTGCAAGAACATAAGAATATTAACCAAGACTCCACGAACCAAGGTTATACTGAATGCGGCGCCAAAATGGTGCTTTTTAAATTTTAATGGAGGGACTGAATAGGCAGTTCCCAAAGCTCCGACAATTAAAACTAGAGCAAACATTAGCCATCCGGCCGAGTAGGCCGAAATAACGGAAACGAGAGCACTAACCGCGATTATGACTCGGGCAGTACTTCTACTAATTTCACCAGACGCCAAAGGCAAATGGGGCTTATTTAGCTTATCTATTTCAATATCAGTTAATTGGTTAAGGCAAACTATATATAGATTGCACCCGATAGCAGAAATAAGCGTCAAGAGAAAAAGTGCAATTTGGTTTTTTACCTCGGCCTGCGGGTGCGCAGACATAAAGTATAAAGACCACGTACTGAGCAGTGATCCGATTATGGTATGGGGCCGACTAAATCGCCAGGCTATTGAAAATAATTTCATTCACATTTTTTTTTGCTTCCGACTAAAGCACTTACTCGACCAAATGAGAAAGGTACCATTTCAACGCTCCAATTAAAAGAAGAATCACTTGCCTTTTCAGCGAGTTGACAAAGATAGCTTGGAGAAGGCGCGCGAAGAACCGATACAAGTCCGTCCCAACAAGTAACAATCGGAATAACGGGTAATAGATAAGTCCAAAAAAGACGCGCCCATGAAAAGGGTGAAGCAAATGGAGCCAGCAGAAAATGCAACGGCCCAGTCAGAAAAAATATTCCTATGAATGTAAACAAAGAAGGAGTCAATGGTTCAGCCACTAGTGCCCAATTTCCCTTCGACATTTTAAGCAAAATTTGTTCCTGTTCTTGAGTATTAAAATGATGAAACGCATTGAACATGGTATAGCCGTCTGACAGAGGCAATTCATCTGACAAAACATCGATATCCAAAATGGTTTTGTCCGAAGGATAACGGTCAGAAAAGGTCAGGGTCAATTCAATACTTGAATTCTCCTCCCAAACCTTTTTAAGCATTCGAGCAGGACCACCGGTTCCGCTTGCTAAGTCAAGCCAATCTTGTTTCGAACTTTCAAAACTAGCCCCTTTAAGGTCTTTGTATGGATTCAATAGACGAACGCAAAAACGGATGTAATCCATTTGCCACCGGCGCCAATGAGATGGAAACCAAGGTTGATCTTCGAATTCAAATCCTTTCGCAGCCATGTTGTGAAGGTATGCCTTATTGAACCGATTCACTACCTTCGAAAACATGACAGAATTCCTTTGGTTTGGGGTGCTTATAGCAGCCGCAACAATTCTAACTGCCTTTGGTGAAATATCGGCTCGAAAAGGTTGGATTTCTCTATTTAATGCACGAAAAGGAGTGCATATAACCGTTGCCCTTTGTTGTGCCCTAGCCATTGAATTGATTCCTATAAATAATTGGTTCATTGGAGCTGTGGGAGCAATCGTTATCTTACTTCTATACAGTATATCGAAGAAATGGTTTTCCATTGATCACCCTCATAACCGCACGAGTTGGGGGATCTTCTATTTTGGCCTCAGTTACTTCATGCTACTCATTTTCTGGGGAGAAAAATCTCCTGTAACCGTAGTTTTAGCCATGGCGGTCATGGGCTTGGCCGATGCGATGGCCGCTCTCGTAGGTCGAAACTTTCCTACCCCTGCATTGAAACTTGGGAATGAAGACAAGTCATGGGCGGGTAGCACCACCTTTTTCATGATCAGTTCTATTCTATTGTTTGGTACGCTTCATCTTTTGAATTGGTTGAATTACCCCAGTTCAATGTTGGTTCTTTTAGGTTTTGTTCTTTGGTTAACCCTAATTGAAAATAGCTCCGCAAATGGTAGTGACAACCTAAGTGTTCCTCTAGTTTTCGGAGTGCTTTTCCCATTTTTATTTGGACCACTTAGCCGAATTGAAGTGGCGAGTCGTTTTCTTGAAATACTTCCATTTGTCACTCTATTCGGCCTCCTTAGTTTTCGCTCTAAAAGCCTCTCTAGTTCGGGAACTATTACTGCCATTTCCTTAGGGGTTTTACTTTACAGCCTGGGTGGCTGGGTCTTTGTTGTCCCGATTCTCGCCTTTTTTATTAGCGGCTCAGTTTTGAGTCGCTTACTGCAGACTAATGAGCATGTCCTTGAGAAAACTGGGGCCCGTGATCCCCTTCAAGTTATCGCGAATGGCGGAGTTCCTCTTCTTGCATTACTCTTGGGAGTTTTCGGCGGCAACACGGATTGGGCAATAATGGGGTTTTTGGGTTCTGTAGCATCGGCGACATCGGATACTTGGTCGACTGAATGGGGTATGCGATTCGGAGGTACTCCGAGGCATATTTTGAATCTGTCACCCATTGAAAAGGGACTTTCTGGAGGCGTAACTTTGTCTGGTTTTATAGGAGCGATAGGTGGCTCTGTATTCATCGCATCAATAGGTCTTTTCTTTATGGCTTTTGGGAATTGGTTTTGGGCAATAATCGTCATTGGGGTCTTTGGATCTGTAATAGACTCACTTCTGGGCTTACTCCAAGCGAAATATCAACTACCCGAATCGGATGATCAGTTACCGAGTTTGACAGAAAAGAAAGTATGGAACGGCNTNCNATTAAAAAAAGTNAANGGATTAAAATGGATTGGAAATGATGTCGTTAACTTTTGCTCNAGTNTTCTTGCTCTCTTNGCCAGTCTTCTGTTTGCTGCAATAACTCNCTAAGCTGCGACATGGTAAAAGGTTTTCCAAGAAAGCCATTGANTTGTGCTGCAACTTTTGTCTAAAAACAAATAATGGCCTAAGCCTNANAGATCCTTATATTTGTTTAAACCCATAATTACAAGTGTCTTATGCGTAATCTTATTCTATTTGCTTTTCTTTCTATTTTTTCATTTAGCTCATTTGCTCAAGGTGCAGCACAAATGGCGTATGGAATAGGTGCCACTTATTTTATGCCGGATGAAGGCTCTACTTTTGGCTCCTGGGGAAGTAATGAAGGAGGCTTAGACGGATTCAATGTCACTGCAAACTTGAATTTTGACATGCTTATTTGGGATAATTACTTCGTGCGTCTTGGAAGCGATGTGCACTATTTTAGGGCAATTGAAACAAATAAAACCTCAAACATTGCCGGTATCTCACCACATTTCGGATTAGGAAAAATATCTGCGTTAGAAAACGGCCATGTGTTGCGTTATGGATTGACAATGGGAATCTCGCAAATAAGAACCTGGGAGAAAAATAGTTTGGGTTCTACTGTTATTAATGGTTCGCTACTTTGGGGGTCTTTGGCAGTACCTGCCGGCATTTCATTTCGATATGAAATACCCAGTGATAAACGAACTTATTATATTGGTGCGGACTACCGTTATTTAATGTTTGATGATGGAATTGACGGCGTTGGAATTGGGAGTCGAGTAGGCTATGATGATCAAATGTTAACCTTTTCATTTGGAGTAAATAATAAAAAGAAATACCGCTCTAAAAAACTTGCATCCTTAGAGAGTGAAGCGGCTAAATCTCGAGCTGTTACAAGTCTAAAAAAAGAGCTGAATCAAGCAAGAGAAGAAAGCGATATGGTAAAAGATGAGCTTGAGGTGGCCAACTTAAAAATTACTGAAGTAAATCGCCAACTAGATTCACTAGAATCTATCGCTGCGCAAACTGAAGATCAAACGGCTACAACCAAAAACGTAGAAAAAGAAGCTCAAAGTAAAAAAATCCCACTACCCCCTCTTCCTAAAGGGTCATATGTTGTAGTCATAGGCTCTTTTGAAAACAAATCACTTGCATCAAAATATAGTGCCTCCGCCGACTATGGCTTGCCTATTAATATGATGAAGGCTAATAATAATTACTATAGGGTTTTTCTTGGGCCGTTCCCCTCTTTTTCACGAGCTAAGGAGGTGCTTAATGAAGTTTCAGGAAGAGCCTGGATTTTTAAGAAAAAGTAAAATAAAGGCAACTTTCTTTCTGGTTTTTATTTCAATTTTTTTTAGTAATTGAAAAAAATTTAAGTCTATGTTTTCTAAAAATCTATTTTCGATAAAGATGTTTTTAAAGCCCCCTATTTCTTTAATGATGATATTTCTCCTTTTATTTAGTTGCGACTTCTCGGATAAAGAATCAGGTATGCTCAAAAATGATATTGATATCTTAGAAGTCGATATCGAGCGCTTGCAAAAAGGGTATATAAATAACGAATTTTCGATTCAAGAAATAATAAAAATATATCTGGACCGAATAAATGAATTGGATTTTAATGGTCCAAAACTAAACTCGATTATTCAGGTTAATCCTGATGCATTAAAAATCGCATTGGAGCTTGATGATGAATTATCAAATGGTAAAATAAGAGGTCCTTTACATGGCATTCCAATAGTCTTAAAAGACAATATTGATACACATGATAAAATGAATACGACAGCTGGTTCTTTAGCGTTGAAAAACTCCAAGCCCCTACAAGACAGTTACATTGCAAAAAAATTACGCGAAGCGGGAGCTGTGATTTTAGCAAAAAGTAATTTAAGTGAATGGGCAAATTTCAGAGGTCAAAAATCCTCAAGCGGCTGGAGTGCAATAAATGGACAGACAAAAAACCCCTACATCCTTACTCGTAACCCATGTGGATCAAGCTCAGGTTCAGGTGTTGCCGTATCTGCCAACCTAACTGTTTTGGCAATTGGGACGGAGACTAACGGATCTATAGTTTGTCCATCAAGTGCAAATGGAATAGTTGGAATAAAACCCACTGTTGGACTTATAAGTAGGTCTGGAATTATTCCCATTTCTTTTACTCAGGATACTCCTGGCCCCATGGCCCGAAATGTTACTGACGCAGTAATTGCATTAGGTGCTTTGAGTGGAATTGATCCGCAAGACAAAACGACCTTAAAGAGTCAGGTTTACGGACTAAAAGATTATACTCCCTATTTAAAATTAAATGGAATAGATGGTAAAAGAATCGGACTTTTTAAAGCCCCATTGGGGAAAAATGCCAAAGTAGACTCATTGCTATATCATTCAATCCAACTGATAAAAGACGCAGGAGGAATAATCATAGAAATTGATGAGATCACCCCTGCTGAAACGGCAAAAAACTCTTTTGAAGTAATGCTATATGAATATAAATATGGCCTAAATGAATATTTTGCTTCCTTAGGCAAGAATGCGCCAGTCAAAAGCCTTTCAGAACTCATAGCATTTAATAAAAAAGACAGTTTAGAATTAAAATACTTCAATCAAGCATATCTAGAGATGGCGCAAGGAAAAGGTGATCTAAGTGAAATGGAATACGAAACTGCATTGGCTAACCTTGTCAGAATGAGTCAAAAGCTTGGAATTGACAGAGTAGTGAAAGAAAATGAATTAGACGCAATTATTGCTCCAACAGGTAGTCCTGCTTGGGAAACCGATTTGATTAATGGCGATAATTATTATTTAGGAAGCTCTTCTCCTGCTGCCTGGGCTGGATATCCGAATATTACCCTTCCCATGGGAGATATAGGCGGATTGCCTATTGGTCTTTCAATTTTTGGAAAAGCATGGAGTGAACCCGCTCTCATAGAAATTGCTTTTGATTTCGAGCAACGGTCAAAAGCAAGAATTATTCCTTCTTTTCAAGTCAATTAGCCAACCCCTCTAAAGGAAAGTATATTTGTTGCTCAATAATAATTCTATCATGAAAAATATTTTACTATTCATTTCAATTAATCTAACGCTTAGCCTCAGTGCCCAGAACAAAATTGAATTTGAAGAATTTGATTTAAAAAATGGCCTTCACGTAATTCTTCATCAAGATAGAACAACACCTATCGTTGCTGTGACCATGATGTATCACGTTGGCAGTAAAAATGAATATGTAAATCAAACAGGCTTTGCCCACTTTTTTGAACACTTAACTTTTGAAGGGTCTAAAAATATTAAACGTGGCGAGTTTGATAATTATGTGAATTCTGCTGGTGGTCAGCTAAATGCCAATACCTCACCCGACAGAACCTTTTATTATGAATTACTTCCTTCGAATCAGCTAGAGCTTGGCTTATGGCTCGAAAGCGAACGTATGCTTCATGCAGAAATCGCTCAAATTGGCGTTGATACACAAAGGGAGGTTGTTAAGGAAGAAAAACGACAGCGCTACAGCAGGCCCTACGCCACTTTTCCTGAAAATATATTTAAGCGTCTTTACACGAAACACCCCTATAACTGGACTCCAATTGGATCAATGGAACACTTGAATTCAGCGAGCTTGGAAAACTTCACCTCATTTTATGATCGATTCTATTCTCCAAATAATGCAACATTAAGCCTTGCCGGAGATTTTGACATTCCTGAAACTAAGGAATTAATAAAGGCATATTTTAATGATATTCCAATGGGGCCTATTGTGGTTCAGCCTACAATTAAAGAAGAGCCTTTGGGAGAGGAAAAAACTGCTACAATATATGATGACATCCAACTGCCTGCAATAATGCTGGGATATAGAATGCCTCCAAGAGCGTCTGATGATGCCTACACCCTTCAAATGCTCAGTACGGTTCTCAGTGGAGGAGCTTCCTCAAGGATGTATAAGCGGCTAGTGGATGATGATCAGTCTGCTGCATTTGTTCAGGTATTTCCATTCACTTTAGAGCAAGGAGGTGCTTTTATAACCTTTTCTGTAGCAAATGCTGGAAAGTCCATAACAGATATGAAGCCTGCAATTGAAGAGGAAATCAATAGATTAAAAAATGAATTGATCTCCGAGCAAGAGTTTGAGAAAATTCAAAATCAAATGGAAAGTGGTTTTATTCAAAGTAATTCAACCATGGCTGGAATAGCCGAATCTCTCGCAGACTATCACACCTTTTATAATGACGCCAATTATATAAATACAGAGATCGAGCGCTATCGAAATGTAACTCGTGAATCTATTCAGCGTGTAGCAAAAAAGTATTTAACTAAAGAAAATCGGGTGGTGCTAAGCTATTTACCAAAAAGTCAAAAGCCCGAATCTTCAGAAAACAGCAAATAAAATTATCCGATGAAAAAATATATATTCTTATTCACATTAATTTTCTCAATCTTTCAGATATCTGCTCAAACGGTTATTGACAGAACAACAGCTCCGGTTCCTGGTGCCGCGAGAACACCTGAAATCGCATCCTATGAAAGTTTCACTCTGAAAAATGGACTAAAGGTTTTTGTAGTAGAAAACCACAAGCTTCCAAGAATAACTATGAGACTTATTTTAGACAGAGACCCTATCGTTGAGGGAAATAAAGCTGGTTATGTTCAAATTGCTGGAGACCTAATAGGTGCTGGAACTAAATCTAAAACAAAAGCTGAGCTTGATGAAGCTATTGACTTTATGGGTGCTGGGTTTTCGACATCTTCATCTTCCATTACTGCAAATGGGCTTAGTAAATACACTGACAAACTTTTAAGTATTTTCTCAGATGTTCTATTAAATCCAAGGTTTTCTGAATCTGAATTCTCTAAGCTTAAAGGTCAAATGATTTCAGGGATAAAATCATCAGAAGACAACGCCGATGCCATGTCTCAAAAATTGACACAGGCATCCATTTATGGCCTAAAGCACCCCTATGGAGAAGTGCTAACTGAGGCTACTGTTAATTCGATAAAACTCGAAGACTGCAAATCATATTGGGAAACATATTTCCGCCCAAACATAGGATATATGGTCATCATAGGGGATATCACCCTTGAAGATGCTAAAAAGAAAATAAGTAAGACTTTTAAAAAATGGAAAAAGAAACCTGTTCCAAAAGCTAGTTATAAGAAAACAACATTGCCGAAGTCTTCAAGGATCTTATTGGTGAACAAACCTTCAGCGGTCCAGTCCCTAATATGGATTGGAAACGTTATCAACCTAACTCCTGGGCACCCTGATATTGAGCCGCTGCGAATTGCGAATAAAATATTGGGCGGAGGAGCATCAGGAAGGCTTTTTATAAATATTCGAGAAGACAAAGGGTATACCTATGGCGCTTATTCAAACTTTGGAATTGATCGGCTTAACAGCACCTTTAGCGCCTCTGCAAAAGTGAGAAATGAGGTTACTGACTCCGCCATTGTTGAATTTCTAAACGAGTATGAAAAAATCACAACCGAGAAAGTGACAGGGCTGGAACTCAAAGCAGCAAAGTCAAGCTTAAGTGGCTCTTTTGGCCGCTCGCTTGAAAGCCCTTCAAGCGCAGCTTCTTTCGCTCTAAACATTGCCCGCTATAACTTAGATTCTGACTATTATAACAATTACCTAAATCGAATTCAAAATGTAACAGCTGAAGATGTTCTCAGGGTCGCCAAAAAATATATTTCTACTGAAAAAACAACCATAGCAGTTNTTGGAAAAGCTCAAGATATTTCNTCAAAACTAGAAGCATTCGGGAACATCGAATATTATGATGCGTTTGCCCAGCCTNCTTCGGAGCCAGAATTCCTATTTACTCCTGAAAATATGACACTTAAAGATGTTTTAAGTAATTATTATAAAGCACTGGGCGGTTTAGAAAAACTAAAACAACTACGTGCTATTTTTCAAGAATCATCAATTGAAATTCCAGGAGCCCCTCAAAAACTTAGTGTGATAAGAGCTAAAATGGCACCCAATAAAGTTCTAGAAAAACAAACCATGGGAAGCATGACAATCAGTAAAACATTATACAATAACGGAAAAGCGGAAAAAAGCGGAATGCGTGGCTCTGGACCTGTTGAAGGGTTGGAACTCCAAGAGTTAATTAATCAGGCTAAGTATGTAGTTGGAAAAGTAGGGTGGATGGATCGCTTAGAAAATTTTAGCTTTGACGGCCAGACCCTGATCGACGGAAAAGAGGTTTATCAAATTTCAGAAACTGTGGGTGGAATTGGTGGAGATGTAGAGTCAAAGAAAATTCATTATTTCGATGTGAAATCTGGCCTTCTTTATCAAAGTATAGAAAATCAAGAATCGCCTCAAGGAAATATTTCAATCACTAGTACTGTTTTAGACTGGGAAGAAATTAATGGAATTAAATTCGAAAAAATTATTGAAACTTCAGCAGGGCCTCAAAAATTTAAAATTACAGTAGACAGTACTCTACTTGATGACGATGTAAAAGAGTCTGTATTTAAATAAGCCTGATTTTTGATCAGACTTATACTTGAGATTACTTTACAAGAGATTGAAATACAAGTTCGCGAAATCTTTGTGAGGTGTAATCATCTCCAATATTCTGAGTTTGTTTAAATAGTAGTCCGATTATTTTTTCCTCTGGATCTGCAAAATAGATGGTATTAAAATACCCTCCCCAAGTCAAAGTTCCTACACTGCCTCTACCTCCTTGATAAAGGTCTTTCTCACTCAGGATTCCTGTTGCTATGCCTAGTGACCAATCCTCAATGCCTCTTAATTGGTTTTCATACAATAATTCACAGGTCTTCTTCCCGAGAATTTGTTTATCATTCCCATTGCCGTCCTGAATCAAAACTCGCAAGAATTTGGCGTAATCTCCAACAGTACTTGATAGCCCTGCTCCACCTGAAAAAAATGTCTTTTCTTCCATTTTGGGATAATCCACATCATATACTTCCGTTTCAAAAATTTTCCACTCTTGATCATCTCTTGTTAAAACAGGGACCAGTCTATTTTGATCTTTTTTAGGTAGATTAAAATAAGTATCATTCATGTCTAGCGGCTTAAATATTCTCTCGCTTAAAAAATCAGGAAAAGACATTCCTGAGATTTCTTCCACGAGAGAACCAAGGACATCGATCCCAAGACTATAGGTGAATTTGGTTCCCGGTTCGTGATGCAATGGTTGTCTTGCAATCTCTTTTGCAGCTTCTTTCATTGTTAAGCTCGTTGAAAAAATATCTCTTAAACCATTTTTCCAATAGATAGCCTTAATTGAGGGATTTATATCTATATCACTGTATCCAATTCCTGATGTGTGAGTCAATAAATGTCTAATTGTAATCTTTGTCTGGTTTGGTGAGGTGGTATATGAACTGTCTTTGGGGTTATATGATTCTAAAATACCTGTACCTGAAAACGCAGGTAAATATTTTTCTATGGGATCATCAAGAAAAAACCTTCCCTCCTCCCAAAGCATTAGAATAGCAACAGAAGTAATGGCTTTTGTCATTGATGCTATCCGAAATATATCATCAGATGAATAAACAGAGCCCGTCTCTGGGTTTGAAACGCCCCATGCCTTTTCATATACCACCTCACCATCTTTAAGAACCAAAGCAACTGCTCCGGGAATTACATTCTCACGAATTGACTTTATTATCATGGTGTCAATTCTTGCCATTCGATCCGCTGACATACTTTGAGGTTTACTATAACTTTTATTACCCGTTTGGATATCGTATGTAAAACTCATATCGCTGCAAGAAGCCAAGGATATTGCTGAGATAAAAAGGAAATTAAGTGTTCTCATAAAAATAGCATTTAGAACAAAAAGAGAAGGCATTAGTTATATATCTGTAATTCAATTTATTGTCTTATTATTTCATCGTATATTTTATACTTAAAATATAATAAAAATGTACAGCTTTTACGATAAACTATTTTCTGAGGGAACGCGAAACTTCGTTCAAACGATTACCACAATACTTGCGGTACTCGGCTTTGTTTCTCACCTAACTTTAATTGGACTTACGTCATTGTCAATTATTGATCTTTCGGCTTACGGGCTTTTCGATAATCCGATTAATGCCATATACACACCATTCTCATTTATTCTTATCTATGAGATTTATCTATTGGTATTTTACCTGCCCAGATCGTTTACAACAAGCTTATTAAAACAATTTGAAATAATATCACTCATTATTGTTCGAAGAGTGTTTGCGGATATTACAAAAATTGATTTCACCACAGTAAGTCTCTCGAACCCAGAACTCGGAAACCTATTTATCGATCTTAGCGCCGTCTTAATCTTAGCTCTGACTATCCTTTTATTTTACAAAGCAAAGGCCAAGCTAAAAGAAGATCCTGTAAATACATTTGATTTAACACTTGAAAAGCGTTTTAATAATCTTAAAAAATATGTTTCCTCTGCTTTAATCATCATACTCGTATTGATTAGTCTTGTGCATTTTGTAGACTTTATTTTTTCATCTCTCACTGGTGACCACCTAATAGCTTCCATGAAGAATGACCTTAACTCTATATTCTATAAAGACTTCTTTACAGCACTAATACTTACCGATGTATTAATTCTACTAATGTCTTANAGCTTTTTTCAAGACTATTTTCGGCTTCTAAGAAATACTGGATTCGTAATTGCCACTATCTTAATCCGACTATCCTTCGGAGTTTCCGGCTCATTAAATGTCATTTTGATATTATCATCGGCTGCTTTTGGATATCTCATATTGCTGGTTTACAACCATTACTTGCGAACCACGACAGAGAAACTCACTTAACAACAGGAATCTCTCCTCTCTTTAGNGTCTTTTCCAAAAGCTTNGAAATAAGCTTAAATCATNAAAAAANTGACATTTTTAGCNCTTTTTATTTCATTTTAGGTCAAAAAAGACTAAAANTTGANTAAANNNTGNACTTTTCAAAAGTAATATTTATGCTCTTTGAGAGTTTGGGTATTTCNATNCTCCGTAAATGGCGAAAATTTGACAAAAAATCGATAAAAAAACNCATTTTTAANCAATTAATTAAGCTTTTTTATCAAAAAAGTAGTGTTTTTTGAATTTATCTATTCTCCTTTTGACTCCNATGCTTACTCAGATATTTAAAAAACCAGAAAAAGCCTTAAATTGTTCAAAATATGCAAAAAAGAGGTGTTTTTATCTCTTTTTTGCTGATTTTTACTCAAAAATCATCATTTTTCAACATTTTTACTTTATAAGAAATATAATTAAAAGCAGTTTT
>NYSL01000004.1 GCA_002682945.1 Cryomorphaceae bacterium
CACCTTTAGCGTTATATTCCTTGGCTAATAGTATTGCGCATGCACCGGAGCCACAACCAATATCAATTACCATTTTACCATCGATGGTGTCCCCTTGTAAGACACGACGCACCTCATCGGCTCCACCTGGTGACAGGAAACCATCCCCCCAGATTTCTTCTAAAAATGCTATAACTTGTTGATCGTATAGTACTTCTTCAGACAATAATTACCCCTCATATACTACATCTAAATTCAAATTATTTTAAACATATACTGAGGTGAAACAACTAAAAGCACCAGCATAAATTACTTAATCAATAAGATTGGGCAAAATNTTATTAAAATGGGAAAGGACCGTTTGATAAGTTACTGCTGAGCTTAATAGATTGGAAACCTTCTTCCCATCGATGAATAAAGCATCCCTCACCGATATCAATGAAGCCAACTGGTGCATCATCCTGCACGTTGAACAAAAAGCTACTAGCTGGTGAAGGCGCTGAAATTACAGTCTTTTTTTCAACTGTAGAGATCATAATGGAATGAATATGGCCACAAACAATGCGCATACTACCAGGATAAGCCTTTACTATGTTTTTGAACTCATCAAGGCCCGTTTTCAGTCCAATTTTATCCATAAATTTTATACCAGAATTAAATGGAGGGTGATGCAGCATCAAAATTACAGGTGAATTACCGATCCTATTCAGCGTATTTCTTAGAAAAAAAAGTGTTTCAGAGTCTAACTCGCCTTCACCAAAACCCTCTTTTAAAGAGTCTAAACCAATCAAGTGAATATCACCAATATTCCTACACCAATTTAATCTACCTTCTTTTGGGANATAACCCTCATCAATGAATGATTTACGCATGTTTTCACGCAGATCATGATTGCCCGGAACAACATACACTGGTAGATCTAAACCATGCATGATTTCCTTAAAACAAGCATAACTTTCGAGACTTCCATCATCGCTAACATCACCGCTTAAAATTATTGCATCGATAGGGCCATATTCAGGAGCATGCTCAATCAAATATTTAACCAGTGTGTGGAGCTGCTGTACTGTATTCAACCTGTCGGCCACTAAATACCCATCAGGCAAGATATGTGTATCTGAAATATGTAGTACATTAGTCATTTAATACCTGCACGGAGAAATGCTTGCACAAAGTGTCTTTGGAATAACAAAAAGGCCACTAGAAGTGGAGCTACAGACATGATTGTCGCTGCAGAAATTATACTAATATCAACACCATTCTCAGGCGCGGCAAAAATGGATAATCCAACTGTCAACGGACGTGTATCTGGAGAATTAGTCACAATAAGCGGCCAAAGAAAATTATTCCAATGTGTTGAAACGGATACTAATGCATAAGCTATGTAGGTGGGCCTAGCCAGTGGTACATAAACCTTCCATAGGATGCCAAAAATTCCGCATCCCTCAACCTGTGCTGCTTCATGCAACTCAATTGGAACTGATTTAAAAGACTGCCGCATTAAAAAAATTCCAAATGCACTTGCCATATAAGGCATTCCAACGCCAAGGATACTATCGAAGAGTCCTAAACGTGAAACCATTGCGTAGTTCTCTACAATTAAGACTTCTGGTAAAATAAAGAGCTGCATTAATACAAGTATGAAGACAAAGTCCTTCCCAGGAAAATCTAACTTGGCAAACGAAAACCCCGCTAAAGTTGTTAAAATGAATTGTCCAATCAATACCACCGTAACCAACATGAAAGTATTTAAGAAATACCTAATCCAAGGAGCTCCATCCCAAGCAACTCGAAAGTTTTCAAGGGTCCATGGAGAAAATAAGTTAAAGTTCACTGCATCTGAAGTGCTATGAAATGCTGCCCAAAATGCATAAACAAGAGGAGAAATCCAGATTAGCGCAAGTAGTATAGCGCCCGCCGCTTCTATCTTTCCGTAAAAGCGTGTCATTGGTAATGAGTCCGTCTATCAATGAACAAAAATTGAATTGCCGCTACGGTAGCAAGTACTGCCAAAACTAATATTGTCAGAGCCGCTGCATGGGGAGCATCAAAAAATGCAAACGCCATTTCCCATATATAGTAAAGTATCAGTTTTGAAGCATCCGATGGACCGCCTTTAGTTAGAATAAATAGATGATCGATTAACTTTACAGAATTAATCATAGCATTAACCATTATGAATAAAGTTGTAGGCATCAATAATGGCAAAACTATCCTGCGCGTATAGGTCCATCTCCCTGCGCCCTCAATATCAGATGCTTCTTTCAATTCTGGTGGTATGGTTTGCAAGGCTGCTAAATAGAAAATCATAAAAAAGCCAGCCTCCTTCCATATGGTTACAATTATTACAGCCCATAATGCCGTTTCCGGTTGTCCTAACCAGTTCACACTCTGAAAACCAAAAAGTGAGCCAATTTGATCGAGAACACCAAATCCAGGGGTATAGAAAAACAGCCAAAGATTAGCCGCTGCGATCATTGGTAAAACAGTTGGAGTAAAATAGGCCGTTCTAATAAAACCACGTGCTGGTAATTTGGAATTCGCCCAAAGTGCCATACTTAGTGCAATAATAATAGAAACTGGTATCGTGGCAGCGGCGTAAATTAGATTATTTTTTACTACTAATAAAAAGGTAGGATCTGAAAATAAGTCTGCGTAGTTTTCACCACCGATAAATTTTGATGGTTTTCTTCTAGTTCCACGCGAAAAGACACTTGCCCAAAGTGTTGCAATAGACGGATAAAATGCAAACGTAGTTAAAAGTAATGCCGCAGGTGATAGCAAAAGCCATCCATAAATAATTTTCCTGCGATTATGAAGATTTACATAACTTTGCATCTGCGGTTTACCGATTGTGAAAGGGACCGATCATGTAAGATCGGTCCCCTAAATTAAAATTTTAACGATAGTCTTTTAACAAACGCTCAGCAGCTGCTTGAGCTTCACCCAAAGCATCTGCAGCGCTTTTGGACCCTGTCAATGCGGATTGGATCGCATTATTCAAACCTTCTCGCACTCGAGCAGTTTCAAATGTTGAGAACTCAGCCACCGCATGTTCCAATTGATTTCGTGCAACCAGCGCCGGTGGGAAAGAAACCGTGTAGGACTTCAGAGCATCAGTTTTATACGCAGCAGGTGAAACACCCATATATCCAGTTGCAATAGACCAAGCTGCAGCTTGCTCAGCTGAGGTCATAAACTGTATCAATTTTAANGCAGCAGCCTGTTCCTCCGCACTTGTATCCTTAAAAATGTAAAAGTTTCCTCCACCTGTCGGTGAACCTTTTCTGACATTTGCGGGAAGTTCAGCTACACCGAAATCGAAACTTGCATTTTTCTTGACAGCAGTAAGGTTACCCGTTGAATGCCACATCATTGCAGTTTGGCCCTCTAGGAAAGCTTGACGCAATGTGCCCCACTCCACAGTACCTCCTGGCATAACTCCATGTTCTGAGGACAGTGATTTCCAGAATTCTAATGTTTCAACAACTGTCGGATCGTCGAAATAGGTGGTTAGGCCATCGTTTGACATAACCTCTTTTCCATTTTGGATCGCTAATGCTTGAAACATCCAATACGGATATCCAGTGGATGGGATCATTATTCCATATGCACCGTCTTTTGTTAGTGCCTTACCCATCGATATCAATTCATCCCAACTTGTTGGGGGTGACTCTGGATCAAGACCCGCTGCGCGAAACATGTCTTTATTATAATAAGCAACGATNGTTGATCTTTGAAAAGGTATACCCCAAGTCTTACCTTCAATATTGCCGTTGGCCATCAAAGCTGGATAGAAGCTTTTTAACCAATTTGCGCCCTCTGCGCCACTGACTACATCATCAAATGGCAAAATTAAGTCTTGTTCAATAAGATCGTAGGCATCTATTGAAAACATCACTGCTAATTGTGCAGGGTCACCAGAATTCAAAGCAGAAAGAGCCCGCACACGGGTGTCATCATAGTTACCAGAGTATATCGCATTTACTTTAATATCAGGGTTTTCTGCTTCAAAATCAGCTACGATACTGTCAACAACTTCCGTTAATGCACCACCGACTGCAATTGGATAATACATAGTAAGTTCTGTATCAGCCGTCGCAGGCATTGAAATGCCAACTGCGAGAGCTGCCGAAAGGCCTAGTTTAGTTAGTTTATTCATTCCATTTTCCTCCCTATGGATAATTAAAATGGCAAATCAGGGACTTGCCATAAGGTCGCCTGCTTCATTGAAATAATGCAGATCTTTTTCGTTAAATGTTATATGCAGCTGCTCACCTACACATTTGGTTGATACACCCGGCACAGTAACGGTTAGACCGGTAATACCATTATGCTNGAGGCCTATTTGTGTTTCAGACCCCAAGAACTCAATCTCAGAAATCGTGCACTCAAGTAAGCTATCACTAGATTTTGCGATTGAGATATTCTCTGCTCTAACACCAACTGTTAGAGACGGATTAATTCCTTTAAGCAAACCCGCTTTAATCAACGCCATTGGCGGCGTGCCCACGAACTCTGCAACAAAGGTGTTAGCAGGAAAATTATATAGATCACTGGGCGAACCTACCTGCTGTATTCTCCCATCTTTCATTAAAACAATTTTATCGGCCATACTTAAGGCTTCTGATTGGTCATGGGTTACGTAAATTACCGTAATTCCCAGATCTCTCTGTAATTTTTTTATATCTTTTCTAACAGAGGTTCGAAGCTTTGCATCTAAATTTGATAGTGGCTCGTCCATCAAGCAAAGAGGTTGACCGGCAACAATCGCTCTCGCTAAAGCAACACGCTGCCGTTGACCCCCAGATAATTCCGCAGGCTTACGTTTTTCGAATCCTAGAAGTCCTGTAATTTCTAAAGCCCGACACATTTTAATCTCGCGTTCAGCCTTTGAGACACGTCTAACCTTCAAACCAAAAACTACATTCTCCGCTACAGATAGATGCGGGAAAAGAGCGTAAGACTGAAACACCATAGATAGGTTACGGTCTGATGACGCACTATTAGTAACATCTTTGCCCTGTATAAAGATTTTCCCCTCATCAGCGACTTCAAGTCCAGCAACCAACCTAAGCGAAGTAGATTTTCCACATCCNGACGGACCCAATAACGCCACAAACGAACCCTCATCAATGTCCAGAGTTATTCCTTCAACGCCTAATTGTCCGTTCCACCGCTTAGCAACATTTTGTATCGAAACAAAAGATTTAGGCTGCATTCTGGTCTCCCTCTAGCAGCACTAGGCGATCTTCTATACTTTCTANAACTGGCTTAAAAATTTGATCAGGGATGCGATCTAATACTATTTGATCTACGTCTTTTATGTTTTCTCCCGCCGCCGGTGCCAAGCGTCCAAATTTAGTCTGGTCGAGCACAAGCATCGACATTCTGGAATTTTGTCTAATTAACTCTCTAACTCGAACTTCAGAAATATGGAAATCAAGTAAAGATCCATCTTCTGATNCTCCCGCCACACCAAAAATACCAAATTCTGCTCTATATCTGGAAAAGAAATCTAGAACATCTTCTCCAAGTATATCCCGGTCAGGCAGCCGCAGTTCCCCCCCGGGCAATATAATGCGATTGGTAATTTCAGAACTCAACGATAATGCCGCTGAAAGATTGTTAGTTATAATTGTTAACCCTTTTCTGCGGCGAAGGGCGTGAGCCACACTCAATGGTGTCGAACCAATTGAAATGAATACCGTTGATCCATCAGGAATAAGGGCCGCAGCAGCCTCTCCAATTTGACGTTTACTTGCTAAGTTGGTCTCTACACGTTGATCAAATGGCGTATTGAGTTGCTGCACTGACAGTTCAATACGTCCATGACGCCGCATCAGCAACTCTCCATCACACAACTTATCTATATCACGCCTGATAGTCTGAGTAGAAACGTCAAGAAGCTCTGAAAGTGCCTCAACTGAAATAGCACCTCGCTCTAATACNAGTGAGGTAATTTGTTCTCGACGTTCTTGNTTTTTCTTTGACATTTCTTCCCCATGATTCCATCTANATTCTAAAAAATTACTTTTACAAAAACAACAAAATAATTACATTTGTAGTTTTTATTTGACATTTTAAGTATTTTTTGTTGCTTTTTTAGAGATAAAATGAAAAAAACACCAAAATCGAGCGTTAATTAGAGACAAGACTCAAAATGCGAACTACCCAAAAAGTTTTTGAAAGATACGAGGATATCCGACCGCGGTTACCCCAAACAGGTTACCCTCAAACAACAAGTGATATCGCCTCAATTTTAGAAATTTCTGATGAGATGGATGCTTTTATTTTCGATGCATTCGGCGTTCTAAATTTAGGTGATCAGCTTATTGCTGGTGCCGATTTTGCATTAAAAGAATTAAGGTCAGCTGGTAAAGAAGTTCGGGTTTTAACCAATGCGGCAAGCTATGACAAAGCTGGAGCCGTAAAAAAATTTTCTAATCTTGGTATTGGATTTGACACTCAAGAAATAATTACTAGCCGCGACGCCGCTATAAAAAACCTCACACCTGGAGTATGGGGGGTAATTAGTGCCGCTGATGATAAATTAAATGACCTTAGCTTTAATTATATTCGATTAAAAAATGATACGANGGCCTATGACAAAGTGGATGGATTTTTATTTCTTTCTACAAGTGAATGGAATGCAAAGAAACAACTATTGCTTCAACAGAGCGTCTTAAAAAATGATCGCCCAGTCATTATTGCAAATGCAGATTTAGTTGCGCCCAGAGAAAATGGATTCACACTAGAGCCCGGCTTTTATGGCCATGACTTAATGGACTTAGGAGCTTCTAAGGTAAAGTTTTTTGGNAAACCTTACCCTGAAGTATATGANCTCGTTACAAAATCTTTATCCGAAATTCCTCTTGATAAAATTGCTATGTGCGGTGACTCTTTACATACTGATATTCTAGGTGCAGCAGCACAGGGTTGGAAAACTGTTCTTGTTACAAAAGATGGATTATTTTCTGGTTTTGAAACACANNGTTATTCTGAAGAATCTGGGATTTTNGCTAATTGGAGATTAGACAGACTATATCCTTAAGTTTTATCTAAGCCCATGGCTCAAGAACTATTTTTGGAGCAGCNACGNTGTTGTCCATAAGATCTCTAAAAGCTGCCTCACCCTCCGAAAGTGGCCGTTTCTCGATCCACTTTAACAAACCTAGGCGCCCGGTAAAAAGTGCTTCTGCGGTATCTTTAAAGTCTTGCGCAGTATAAGTGTAAGTACCAATAAAA
>NYSL01000026.1 GCA_002682945.1 Cryomorphaceae bacterium
GGTAATACATCAATCGCAGTTTTATATATTTCCTGTCCATCCATCTGCCAAAAATGGCTCCCTGAATCAATAGTTTGAGGCGATGAAGGCTGTTCAGCTCCACCTCCAGGAATTGTGAAATGATCTAATCCGACAGAATCTGTATGCATTGAGAAATCTATGAATCCTTTATTCTCAAATGTTCCCGAAAGGACAAGCGCGCCTGCGCCATCTCCAAAAAATACTGAATCTCGACGACTCCAATCAGTAATCGTCGAAAAGGTGTCAGCACCAATTACCAAAATATTATTATAGACTCCTGTTTTGACAAATTGCATTGCAGTACAAATGGCATATAAAGCTCCGGAGCACACAGCAGAAATATCAAACGCCACGGCGTTTATGGCCTTTATTTTTTTTTGAACAAAGCATGCACAAGAAGGAGCCTGCCTGTCAGGTGTGGCTGTAGCGACTACAATTAAGTCAATATCCTCAGTTTTTAGTTTTGCATCTCGTATCGCTTTAATACCAGCTTTTGCAGCCAGATCACTTGTCGTCTCGCCAAGAGCAATTCTTCGTTCATGAATACCGAGTTTTTCACGAATCCAATGATCCGAAGATCCTACTTTTTCAAAAAAATCATTTGATCTAACATGAGGTGGCGCATAAGACCCGGTCCCTTTGATTATAACGTTTTTCAATTTTAATAATTTTATTTCAAACCAAAACCTACAACTCTGACTTTATCCTATTCCACTCTGAACTATTCATAATTAAAGGGTATTTTCTCATTAGTTCGTCATCCCAATCAGCCTCCAACGAGTCCTGTAAATCAGCAATTACTTGGCCTCTGCAGTCAGATAAATTCTTTGGACCTGGTGGCTTCACCTCAGACACCTGTATTATCGAGTAACCAATTTCTTCGCTAATTGTCGCTAATCCAGATTTTAAGTCAGAATCCATAACTGTCAGAAAACGCTCTTCATTCAAAGAGGACGGTTTATTACCTATTTCTAAATTTGAAAATTCATTAATGGATAAAGCAAGAGGATCTTTAGTATTTAAAAGCCTTAAAACTTTCTCTGCAGGAACTCCTTTTTTCAATAAGCCCTCTGCCCTCTTGAAAACTCTTGAGCTAGAAGTATTATATACTGCGCCAGTTCTTCTTTCCTTCCATTGATAGTTAGATAAGTTTTTTTGAAAAAAGTCCTTGATTTTCATACTATCTTTTGAAGCTGCATCCCAAACTTTTTCTCTAGTTAAATCAAAAACTAAAATCCCCTCACGATATTCCTGAGCCAAATATTTAAATTCTTTATTTTCATTTGGGAGCCTGAGTTCAGCCTCTTTCATTAAAGTATTTTCGATTATCGATTCTAAAACAGAGTATTCCGAAATCTCAGGTGAACGAGTTGCCTGATCTTGAAATGCCTTAGCAAAGTCCTGCTGAGTAACATACTTTTTATCACTAAGCCCCTGATAAGAAAAGACTGGTTTTTTATAACGAGATAGTTTTTTNCCTTTTTTTAATCCTTTAATAANTGCCTCAAANGAAGCATTNAATATTTCTAATTGATATCTTTCTCGAAGTCNTAAAATAAAAGACTTTCTTGAAATACTGGACCTTTCATCTCTTCTTATTTTTCCTNTAATTTCAGNTTCCATCTTTTCTAATTCAGGAACCTCATACTTCTTTATTCTTTTCACTATNTGCCAACCTANCTCAGATTTAAANGGCTTTGAAAAATCTCCATCTTTTGAAAGGCCATAAACAGCATCTTCAAACTCTGGTAGCATTTGATTNAACCCAAAAGCAGGGAATTCACCTCCCNTAGATATGCTTGACTTGTCTTCTGAATATTTTCTTGCCAACATTTTGAAAGATTCTCCCGAAACCAGTCGATCATAAATCTCGTTGATCCTAATCTGAGCATCTTCTTTTGGAATCTCTTCAGAATCAAGAATTAAAATGTGAGCAGCAGACATTTTATATCTCGATTTTCTCTTATCCGTAACCTTTAATATGTGATAGCCATAATTTGTTCTAACAGGACCAACTANCTNNCCANGCTNNGCGTTATANGCNGCATTTTCAAANGGNTAAACCATATTAAAGGCAGTAAAATAACCTAAGTCACCTCCATTTCTGGNGCTATAAGTATCACTNGATATCGATCTCGCTAATTCCTCAAAATTTTCTCCCTNAATAATTCTATTTTTCAAATCTNTTATTTTATTGAAAATTTTANNAGTATCAGAAGGNNATGGATCNTTTGGCAAATCGAGCATTAAATGAGAAACACGGANATCTAATTTTANNCGCTCATATGCTTCGGCAACAATTTTTTTATCAATCTCCTTGTCAGTGAGGTATGGTTTTAATAATTGTCGATAGTAATTATTAAACTCCATTTTGAAAGAGTTCAGGGTATCTCTCCCTTCAGATTCTGATTGAAGAACCTTTCTCTTAAACCGAACATACAAATCAAGATATTCCTCAGCTGTTTTGGGATCAATCTGATTACCGATATCCTTATTTTTTCCGTAGACATATAAAAATTCATCTGTAGATACGTCCTTATCTCCGACTGAAAATAAAGTTTGCGCGTGAATTTTTGGAATNTTTAAGAGCAAAAATGCTAATAAAACCTTAATGACATTTATAAACTTCATCTCAGCAATTTCGATTTTTAGATTTTTATTATAATAAGTTTCTGACGAGCGTCAAATTTAAAGAATCAAAAGGAGAAATAAAGTAGTTAAAAAATCAAATTTTAATAATCCCATTTGCCTCTGTATCTATCATAACTCTCAAGCCCAATTTTCAACCTAAATCCTTGGCGAATTGNTGAGCCTGGGGNGATCACATAGTAAANGCCATACTTGAGCATTTCATCAAAAAATTTAAAAGGCTTTTCAAGACCAAAGAAAGTTTCAAATTGGTTTTTATTTAAAGATGGAATATANAAAGCAGAACCCCCTACAGCGATCTCAAACTTTAAACTATTTACAAAAGGTATTTGCTGAAAAATAGAACCTTGAAAATGGTGAATCCCATATATTTCTAAATAAGGGCGAGCTGTATGATATGTACTATCTAATGCTTGAAAGCTATTTGTTGGGTTAGAAAACAAATANTTATCAGAACCTCGAAAAAACTTGTGCTCGATNAAACGAATACTATCCAAATTAGAACCNAGAAAACTNCCCATNCCAATAAACCAATTTGAATAGCCAAGCCTNGGCCATTGAATNTCATCAAATGCCTGCAATCGNAGTAAGTTATAATTCACATTGGAGCCAAACCAATTTGGTATACCTCTGCGATATTCTAATGCAAGAGTGGGATACTTACTACCAAGAAGTAGTTTCCGGTTTTTTTTCATAATGAATCGCTGGCGGTGACGATATTGAATTTCTATTCCAGCAATAGAGACTGTATAGTCAGGAAAATATTGAGGCGGATTAATATCACCCAGTAGTTCATCCCAACTATCATTCAAAGTTAAATTAGAGATTGAACTTCTTTTGGAATAATCGTAAGTCAATCGAACAAAGAGACCATTTATGAGTTCAAAACGATGCATAAAGTTTACAAATTGTCTCCTAGCAAAATTTCTTCTGGCAAATGTGCCCAAAATGGATTCATAGGTGTTTATCATCATATAGTCATCACCCACAGCTATCTCTAATTCCCTAAAAGACTTTGGTTCATAGAGATAATTGATTGCAAATTCTCCCTTCAAATCTTGATTCGAAAATCCATAATTCGTATACCCAGACAAAGTGAGACGTTGATCGTTCTTGAAATTTCGCATAAATAATGATCCTATCTGTTGACGCCATCCTCCAATTCCTAAGGGATTAAATTGATTAATCAAAGGATCTAAATAAAATCGGTAGCCCTTTTTACGAGAGCGAAAGTGTATTCCAGAGAAAAGAGGTTCGTACCAATGAAGTTTGTTCACAAATGCATCTAAACTATCTACGTATTCATCACTATCAAAATACACGGTAAGGCTATCTTGTTTAGATATAAATTTCTTTTCTTCAAAAGCCAGAGGGATTTTTCTAAGACTACTCCATTTACTTTGATCAATCTCATAAGCATCTTCAGCATAAGATCTTACTGCCAAACCCATNTTTTTTCTTGACAAATTTTCATTCAAAATGAAATCACTATGNATCACCCGCACAGACCCCGTATCTGATTTTAAGTGCCACTGAAAATATCTTTGATTAACCAATGATGCNCCCGAAATAGACTGAATATAGTCCTGACTAATCTTTAATCCCGTCAAGTTAATAAGTACTGATTTATGAGGTTCCAAAACACTCTCCTCTAAAACCCATCCATCTTCATTAATCTTCAATGAACCCCTAACAAAATTTTGTTTTTTCGAGATAAATTCTATTGTGTAGATGAATTTCCCGGCTATGCCCTCTATAGACCTCACTTGATAGCGATAATTCAAAAAAGCATCAAAAGCGAGAGGACTGGGAATTTTTGCACTCAATATTTTTGGCAGAATAATAGTATTTGAAAAAAAATCGACNTTACCATCACCATAACCTTGATAAAAATGTTGACCNGAATATAAATCACTTTGAGATGGCAATAATGATTTGCCATTTCCAAATTCCATGGAAAAATTGACTTCAATCTCTTGATCGAAGTCCCCTCTATCAATTACAGAATGATCATCAATGGCAATGATAAAATCTCGGTATTCATTGGGTCTTTTATAGCTAGAATAACTTAAGAATTCTAAAAAAAATGGATCATCTCCCTCCTGATATGAACTTTTAACATATGTTGAACATTGAATAGTCTTTGAGAGGGTTTGCTGTAACGATCTGTCAGAAATCAACTTCCCTATGACCTCTTTCGCAATATCTACTGACTCTGCAGTAACCATTGCCTGCTCTAACTGTATGACTTTATTTTCAAGATTCGTTATCCGCTGAGCAAACAAGGTATTCCCAAAAAAAAGAATAATAATATTTATAAAAGTAATTTTCTTAAAAGCAAGCACTATTTCGGCAATTTAAATAAGTCTTCAACTCTACAATTCAAGGTTTTAGCAATTTTCAAGGATAGTACTGTGGAGGGTACATAGATTCCATTTTCAATAGCATTTATACTCTTTCTTGAAACCTCTGCTCTTTCTGAGAGTTTTTGTTGAGTTAGTCCAGCAGACTTTCTAATCTCAGCAAGATTATTCTTGAGATATTTGTGATCCTTACTCAAGATTACTTCTTTTCAAAATTTTCTACGGCATTGTTTATTTCATCAGGTTGATTAGGATAAATATATCCCGCAATCATTTGACCTAGCCCTATAAACATTACCANTAAACCAACACCCATTACTACATCATTTCTAAGGCCATAATAACCAAAAAAAGTTAAGCCAACTCCAGTGAACATTGTCACTAATCCAGTTTTTCTTAAGTCAGTATTTGATTTATTTCCTTTTTTGAAAGATTCTAAAAGATCTCTTACGTCCTCAGTGTCTTTGATATTTTTAGAGGCTTCAATTAGGGCCTCGTATTTATATTTTGTTTTTCGTGTAGAAAAATAAAAAACAACTAAAATTATTAGCACAGGTAATGAAACGGCAATAATTGGTATTATTATTCCAAGATAGTCCATTGGTATAGTTTTATATTTAAGTTAAAATGTAACGCAAACTTAACATATTTTAAATTGATACGCAAACGTTACATTTTAAAAATCAAAATCAAGATCAAACCTTGTTTTGGCTGATAATATTTATCGATTTAGATATAGCATTGGCTTTTTTTCGCAATAATTCAATATCTGACTCAAGAGTATCATTAACTAATACAACTCCCATTCGTCTGTATTCTCTGGTTGATGGTTTACCGAATATTCTCAATTCCGTATTTTCCTCTTTTAGCGCGGAATCGAGGCCAATATACTTTGGTATACTATTTCCTGAATCTGAGGCAAGAATAACAGATGATACNCCAGATTTATTACCAGTAATATTTGGAATGGGATATCCAAGGAATGCTCTTGTATGAAGTTCAAATTGATTTAGATTTTGCGTTCCTGCAAGAGTGACCATTCCGGTATCATGAGGCCTTGGAGATAGCTCTGAAAATATAACTCCATGAGAAGTCAAAAAGAACTCTATTCCCCATATGCCAGCTCCACCCAATGCATCTGTGATTTTTTTTGCCATTGCCTGAGCAGTCAAGAGATCATTTTCAGAAATCACTGATGGTTGCCAACTTTCTTGGTAATCGCCTCTTTCCTGCCTATGACCTATTGCTGGACAAAATAAGGTATTGCCATTTTTTTGAGTAACAGTCAAAAGAGTAATCTCCGAGTGAAAGTCAATGAATCCCTCAACAATAACCTCTTTCAGGTCTCCCCTGCTTCCGTTCATCGCATATTCCCATGCATCTGCGATCTCATCCTCCGACTTAATCAAAGTCTGTCCTTTTCCCGAGGAACTCATCAGAGGCTTAACAATACACGGAAGACCTATNTTTTTTATTGCTTCTTCAAAAGTTATTCTTGAAGATGCATATTCATAAGGAGCTGTTTTTAGGTTTAAATCTTTAGCTGCCAAATCTCGAATCAATTTTCGATTCATCGTGTAGTTTGCAGCTTTGGCACTAGGGACAATATGAAATCCTTCTGCCTCATAGTCGTATAGACGATCTGTTCTTATACTTTCAACCTCAGGAACAATAATATCAGGTTTATGCTTAACAATTGCCGCGTCTAATGCTTTTCCATCTAGCATATCAAACACTTCAAAAGTATCTGAAACCTGCATTGCTGGGGCATTTAAATAATTATCACATGCAATTGTAAACATACCGTAGCGTTGCAAAGAAATAATGACTTCTTTGCCTAATTCTCCGGAACCTAAAAGCATTATTCTTTTCATGGTATCGTTTTAAATTTCAATTCCTTTGATCAACAACTTTCTGCAAGGTAACTTTGTAATAATAATTTTTTGGGATCCAAATGCGGTATTTTACATTTTTTATTATCATCATTTTTTGCTCATGCCAACCGGATATTATACCCGACAATATTCCTGATCCTGTAGATACTAATTCCACGCCAAATTATTCAGTAAAAAATTCTGATTACATTTTTGATCAAAATAGCCTACACACATTTGAACTTCGTCTACCAGACTCCTCACTCGCGTTTCTAGACTCTGAGCCAAGTGCTGAAATCTACACAGAGGGTAAACTAATCTTTCAAGGTGATACACTGAACTCAGTTGGTATAAGATATAAAGGCTCAAATGGTGCATGGTGGGGTTGCACCTCCGGAAACGGTCCCGGNTTTAAAACCTGCACCAAATTATCCATGAAGGTTAAGATAAATTATAAAGAGTCTTCCAGAAAGTTCTATAAACTCAAAAAACTACAGTTCCATTCTATGAATCACGACCCATCTCAAATGCATGAGAGACTAGGCTATTGGCTTTATAGAGCTGCAGGCATTCCCGCTCCCCGCTCTGTTCATGCCCGTCTAGTAATTAACGATATTTATGTGGGCCTATTTGCTCTGACTGAACAGATTGACGGTCAATTTGCCAAATATAATTTTGATGATGATGGAGGAAATATCTACAAAGAAATATGGCCATTAAATAGTAACGGAACACCNAAAAGCACAGCAGAATATATCAATTCGTTAAAAACAAATGAAGATGAAAATCCATCTGTTCAAACTATGAAAGAATTTGGTCAACAAATTTCAAATGCTAGTAGTAATCAAGTAATTCCAATTATTAGTAATCATATGGATCGAGACGAAATCATATCTTATGCTGTTATTGATAGATTAATTAGACATGATGATGGCGCTTTTCATTGGTATTGCTTTGGATCAGACTGCGCTCCTCATAATTTTTACTGGTACGAAGAACCGAACAATAAAAAATTACATCTCATCCCCTGGGACCTCGACCTGGCATTTATGAATTCAATCACCAATGAGCATACGGTTACAAACCTAAAAGATGATTGGGGACAAATATCTAATAACTGCTATCCCTTCCAATACGGGTTATTGGANCAAAAATCAGCTGCATGTGATAAACTAGTTTCAGGATGGGTTTCCTGGGGAGGGCCTTTATACGGTCAGATAGAAAGTCAATATGAAAACAGTTTATTTTCACAAGCACAAGTTCACAGTCTTATTAATCTTTGGGCAAGTCAAATAAGAAATGCTACTATTGAAGCAAATAATCTTCACAGTGATGCTATACCCATCTCCTATTGGGAATGGAGCATGGAAAAGCTCAAAGACCAAACTGACTACTCCCGAAATAATTAGAGAATCCATTTCCTATCAATTTAATCTTTGCTAAACAGGATGGTTGTATTTTTGCTACATGATTCTTGGACTTATCAAAGAGGGAAAAACACCGCCTGATCGGCGAGCGGCTTTGACGCCTAAACAATGCGAAAAATTGCTCTCAAAATATGATGATCTTCAAATAATTGTCGAACCCAGCGATGTTAGGATTTTTTCAGACCAAGAATATCAAAAATCAGGGTGCAAATTAAATTCTAGCATTGGAGATTCCGATATCTTATTGGGAGTTAAAGAAGTTCCAGTCGATAAGCTTATCCAAGGAAAAACATATTTTTTTTTCTCACATACATTCAAAGAGCAACCCTACAATAGGAGTTTACTTAAAGCTTGTCTTGATAAGCAAATAACTCTTATTGATTGGGAACTATTGAAAAAAGATAAAAATCGTTTAATTGGATTTGGTTATTATGCCGGTCTAGTAGGAGCTTTTGAGACTTTAAGAGGTTTTGGAAGAATGACAAAAAAATACTATCTGAAATCTGCAAAAGAACTGGGGACACTACAAAAAATTAAGAAAGAATTAAAAAAAGTAATNTTACCGAGCACCTTTAAAGCAGTTATCACTGGAACGGGTAATGTTGCAAGAGGGGCCGAAGAAATTCTTTTGAACGCATCTATAACCAAATGCAATTCTCAAGACTATTTAGAATCAAACTCAAGATTACCCAATTTTACAGTTCTTGAACCTTCAGACTATGTAAAAAGAAAGTCTGACGGACTCTTCGAGAAAAGCGATTTTTATCAAAATCCAAAAACTTATGAAAATGCATTTCAGCCATACACCATGGTNTCNGATATTTTTATACCATGCCACTTNTGGAAAGAAGGNAGTCCTAACTTTTTTGACTGGACTGATGTTTCAAATNCAAAATTCANAATATCATTTGTAGGGGATATAAGCTGTGATATTTTGGGGCCAGTTGCAACAACCATTAGACCCAGTACTTTAGAAAACCCCTTTTACTCGGTTATAAANGGTAAAGAAGTTGNGTTTGGNANTAANGNTAGCATTGGAGTTTTAGCAGTAGANAATCTACCCAGCGCAATCCCTTTAGATGCAACTCATGGATTTGGTGAAATGTTTATCGAAAAAATTCTTCCGAATTTATTTGGGGACGANAAAAGAAAAATTATACATAACGCCACACAAACCAAGCTCGGGGAATTAACGCCTAACTACAAATATTTAGAACCTTTTGTTCATGGTTTTGATTTAAAACAAACAAGTGCAGAAAAAATAGAGTTGGAAATAAAAGAGGAAATCCATCGCGTAAAAAAAGAAATCGAGNTAATATCTAAAAATCCGTCGCCACCAACNTTTTTGAATACAATCATTCCAATCGAAGAATCAGATGAAAATCTTCAACGNTTAACGGAATTACTTTTCAATTTAAATTCTGCNTGTACAAATGAAAAAATTCAAAATGCAACCAGAATAATATCTCCCCTATTNTCAGAAATGAATAATGAGATATTAACTAACGAATTACTATTTAAACGAATCTCCTTTATAAATCAAAATGAAAAAAATCTTGATCATGAAGACATTATGCTTCTTGAAAAGTATTTTAAGAATTTTTCACGAAACGGATCTTTGCTAGATGCTGAAGAAAAATCTATACTAAAGTCAATAGACAAAAGGCTATCATCTGCAAGTCTAGAATTTTCAGAGAATGTATTAAATGATAACGAAAATTGGTTCCTAGAAATTTCTAATGAACAAGTTTTAGATCTCCCTGAGACGATAGTTGAAATGTTAAAAGGGGCTGCCGAGCAAAGAGGCTTAAAGTCTTATTGCTTAACACTTGATGCTCCCATTTACGTCGGTTTTATGACTTATTCAACCAACAGAGATCTCAAAAAAAAGCTTTGGAAAGGATACAACCAAAGAGCCTGCCGTGGGGATTCAAATGACAATACTAAACTCATGACTGAGATTGCCGAGCTGAGACAAAAAAGAGCTTCAGTTCTTGGCTACTCAAATCACGCTAGTTTCGTTCTTGAGGAACGCATGGCAAAAGACCCCGAAACAGTCTATCAATTCCTCGATTCCTTAAAAGAAAAAGCCTTACCCGTGGCAAAAAAAGAAGCAATTGAATTAAAAAAATATGCTAAAGAATCTTTGAATTTTCAAAAGGTGAAGAAATGGGATGTTCCATTTATTAGCGAAAAATATAAAAAAGAAAAACTGGACTATAATGATGAGATTACCAAACCTTATTTCGCGTTAAACCAAGTTATTGATTGGGCTTTTTCTATTGCAAATAAACTCTATGGATTGAAGTTTCAAATTTCAAATCAAGAAGGCTATCATCGAGATGTACAGGTCTATAATGTTACCGACTTTAAAGGAAATTGGGTTTCTCATCTACTTACAGATTGGCATCCACGGAAAGGGAAAAGAAACGGGGCATGGATGACAAGTTACCGAAAAGCATATCAAAGGAATAGTACAAGGGTATATCCTGTAATTAGTCTCGTATGCAATTTTAGCACTTCTACTGATGGAAAGCCAGCACTTTTAACATTTAATGAGGTCCTGACGTTATTCCATGAGTTCGGACATGGAATCCATGGAATGTTGGGAGAAGGCAAATATGCGACACTAACTGGAACTTCAGTNGCATGGGATTTTGTTGAATTACCATCACAGTTCATGGAAAATTGGTGTTTTGANGCTNCGGAATTAAAACAATGGGCTCGANATTATACATCTGGAGAGCCAATGCCTGATTCTATAATTACGAATATNAAAAAAAGTCAGAAATTNCTAGAAGGAATGGCGACAATTCGTCAANTNGGTCTTGGTCTTTTAGACATGGCATGGCATAACCCTTCNGAAAAAGAAATTCTTGATTATAATAAATTAGAAGAGTCAATATTTTCAGATTTAGAATTATGGTCTAAAGAANCTGGAGTCACTATCTCCNCGGCCTTTTCACATATTTTTTCTGGAGGATATTCTGCAGGTTATTATTCTTATAAATGGTCTGAAGTTTTAGATGCCGATGCCTTTAGTCGTTTTTCAAATAAACCGGACAATTCAGTAGTGGCTCAAGATTTTAAAAAGCTCCTCAAAGCAGGGGGCTCAATCGAACCATCAATTTTATTTAAAAATTTCATGGGTAGAGAGGCAAATATCAATGCGCTGCTAACAAGAGCTGGTCTAAATGAATGAAGTTCGTGCTAAAAAACACCTTGGACAACATTTTTTAACGGATGTTGGAATTGCTAAAAAAATTGTTAATTCCCTGAGCTTAAACTCATATAAATTAATTCTTGAAGTGGGTCCAGGGACCGGCGTTCTTACTCAATTTCTCATGGAAAAACCACATGAAATCCATGCAATCGAGTTAGATAAAGAGAGTGTTTCATTTTTACAGTCAAAATTCCCAAAACTTTCCAGCAGGCTCTATAATCAAGATCTTTTGAGCTGGAAAGAACCTAATTCCATTGGAACAAATAATTATGGATTAATTGGCAATTATCCATATAATATTTCCACTCAAATACTATTTTGGATGCTTGACAGAAGAAAACAAATCCCTGAAATGGTAGGAATGTTTCAAAAAGAGGTCGGACAAAGAATTGCAAGTGGTCCAGGCAGTAAAAACTACGGCATTACAAGCGTTTTAACTCAAGCTTACTACAATGTTGAATATTTATTTTCTGTTGAACCCGAATGTTTTTCTCCACCNCCAAAAGTCAATAGTGGAGTTATTCGCCTTGTAAAAAAAGCCTCAGAGCCTGATTTAGAATATCGNAATCTCAGGTTAGTTGTAAAGACAGCATTTAATCAAAGAAGAAAAACCTTAAGAAACGCGTTGAAATCGCTTAATTTTGTAAATAACAAGGTTTTAGATTCCGTTTCAGGAAAAAGAGCTGAGCAACTTAGTGTCGAACAGTTTATTTCCTTAGCGAAAAGTTTTAAATAATGTCGTTTAAAGTCACAGAAGAATACGTTAAAAATCTTAGACAAGAACTTGAGTCAAAAGACTCAGATCTCAGTCAGATATTCAATGAAATTCATGCTGCAGATATTGCCGAAATTTTAACCTATTTCACAATTGATGAAGTTCAAAGACTTCTCGAGCCAATTAATAAAGATTTACTTTCCTCAATTCTAACGTACCTCGACGAAAGCCTCTTAAATGAGTTCTTAGAATTATTATCAAGTGTAGAAATTGCAGAACTGGTATCAGAGAGTATGGATACCGATGATGCTGTGGATATTATATCCCTACTTTCAGAAGAAAAAAAACATGATGTCCTTANTCATGTTGATGATCTTAATTTGGCGAAAGACCTTGCGGATCTGCTAACACATGCAGAAGGCACAGCAGGTGCATTGATGGCTACGGAATTAGTTAAAGTCAACCAAAACTGGACAGTCTTAAAATGTGTTAGAGAAATGAGACGTCAAGCAGAAGGGGTAGATGTCGTACATGCTGTCTATGTGGTTGATGACAATGATATCCTATTGGGCTCTTTATCGTTGAAAAAACTTTTAACAACTTCCACAAAAACTGAAATTTCTGAAATTTTTGAAAAAAGCATCCATTCAGTAACATCCACTTCAGAAGATGCAGAAATAGCAAAAATTATGAAAAAATATGACTTATTCGTTGTGCCTGTCGTGGATGAAATTGGAAGGCTCCTGGGTAGAATTACACTTGATGATGCTGTAGACATTATCCAAGAAGAAGCGGATAGTAATTATCAATTAATATCGGGACTTAGTGATGAGGTTAGTAATGAAGATGGTCTTTTCCAGACTACCAAAGCTCGTTTACCGTGGCTTTTAATTGGTCTTTTNGGGGGTGTCTTAACATCTACTGTAATCTCGGAAAATGAGTCAGAAATAACTCTAATACCCCAAATAGTATTCTTTATTCCTTTGATCGCAGCAATGGGTGGAAATGTTGGAGTTCAATCATCCGCAATTGTTGTTCAAGCTCTTGCAAGCTCTACACTTCAAAAAAATATTTGGCAAAGGCTGGCAAGAGAACTTGGCGTGGGGCTTTTTAATGGTCTGATCTGTTCTTTAGTTATCGTAGGATACAGTTGGGCTATTGGTCAAGGGCTATTATTTGCCACAGCAGTAGGATCTTCTTTACTTGCAGTTGTTTTATTTGCGAGTTTATTTGGCACCGCTATCCCGTGGATTTTAAATAAATATAATATTGATCCCGCCCTTGCCACTGGACCTTTTATTACTACCACAAATGATGTTTTAGGTTTAAGTATCTATTTCGCAATTGCAAACGCATTACTATAGAGTGTCAAAAGGTTGGGTTCTCGCATTAGACTTTACAGATTCAACTTTGGAAGAAGGTTTGATTCGTGAGGGTTATAAGATCGATAAAAAATACAATGAAACTCTGCCTCAATTATCAAAAAGTCTTGAGAGAGCCGAGGGAATTATTCTAAGAAGTAGACTGTCTTTAGACAAACCTGCTCTAAAAAAAGCTATTAATTTAAAATGGATCGGTCGATTAGGATCAGGTTTAGAAAATATAGACACTGAATACGCTGAGGAAAATGGTATTTTATGCTTGAATGCAGCAGAGGGAAATATGAANGCNTTGGCCGAACATACTCTGGGTTTGCTATTGAATTTATCGCATAATATTTCTCGAGCGAATAATGAGATTCGATCAGCACTTTGGAGAAGNCAAGAAAATATTGGTTGGGAATTAAACGGGAGCACTGTTGGAATAATTGGATATGGTCCAATGGGATCGGCATTTGGATCAATTCTAAAGTCAATGGGAGTGAAAATCATTTCCTATGATAAATACCTAAAAAATTATGCGCCTAGCCATATTAAAGAAGTTGATTTAGAAACTCTACAAGATGAATCAGAAGTTATAAGTATTCATCTCCCCTTGACAAAAGAGACAGTGAATTTTGTCGATAAAAATTTTATTCAGCGATGCAAACGACTAAGAATCTTAATTAATACAAGTCGTGGGAAAATACTNAATACAGCAGATACATTTAACTCTCTTAAGGAAAAAAGATTTCAAGCGCTGGGACTAGATGTTATTGACTTAGAGGAAAAATCTTTAGAACTACAAGAATCAATTCTTAAACAAAAAAAAGATTTCATTNACCACCCTCAGGTACTAATTACCCCTCATATTGCAGGATGGAGCAAACAGTCCTTTCCAAGGATGGGTGAAATTTTACTCAATAAAATCAGGGAAATATAAAATTTATAAACCGGATATTTTTCAATTCATTCTCAATGAAATATTAATACTTTAGTACCATGCAACGAGTTCTATTTCTATCCATATTAATTTTTAATTTTTCGTTGAGTGCTCAGCGATCACTTCAATCCATAAATTTAAATTTTCATACTGGGTCATCTAATCATATCGGCGACCTTGCNTCAGGCAACATAAACGCAATATTAACAGAGGCAAGGAGTAGTTTTGGTGGTGAATTTAGTTTTTACAGTGGTCCAAAATGGGGAATTGGAATTGAACTTGACTACGGTAAATTATATGCTGATAACTCCAATCATCAACTAGCGAATTATACAGGCGTTTTAGTTAGAAGTAATTTTGTGAATTCAGGCCTCAGGNTAACATACAATATCCTAGAGTATGGAAAGTATTGGAAGCGAAACTCGGTATCTCCCTATATTTTTGGAATGGGTGGAGTAGCTCTCAGTCAGAGTAAATATATGACTGACGTTATATACCCTAGTGATTGCATATTCGATGCTGGAACCAATATATCTGGATCTTTTGGTGGAGGCTTGGGAGTCAAAATGCGCCTCAATGAACATTGGACAACTAACGCCGAAATATATAATTATTGGATTCCAGGGGATCGCCTAGAAGGTTTTCATACATCAGGTGATCAAACACCAGATTTACTTCTTGGCCTAAGAATTGGGCTCAACTATTCAATCTACACATGGTAATTAGATCTCATTTCACTCCAATAAAAGGGCCTGATCCATTGTAGCACTTCTCTGCTCCATCTTAGGTTGACCTTTTCTTGTTAACCAATTTTTTGATTCTTCATTAGGATTTCTAATTGTATATAGAACTAAATCATTTTCCAGAAAAACATCATAAGAATTGAGTTTTGAAACTGCTATNGCAATTAATCTCGGTTCACTNGAAATGCAAAATATGCCTTTGGTAGCAGAATGTTGAGCCAAATTTACTGTAAGGCCAATATTCGAAAATATATTGTAAATATCACTACGCTGACCATCGGATACGAAGCTTAAGTCCTTTGACTTTACTTCAATCATAGTTTGATTTGACTTCCNAAGAAAACATGGNATCTTTGGCTTTAAAAAATTAAAATTGGAAATTTGAGTTGCCTTTGATTTATTATCAAAAAATGAACGCACGTANAAAACTATATTTCTGCTCTTTAAGGGCTGAATAGTCTTGGGGTGAATAACTGAAGCTCCAAAGAACGCCATTTCCATTGCCTCATCGTAAGGAACCTCATGAAGAAGTTGAACATTTCTAAAAAATTTTGGATCTCCGCTCATAAGTCCAGGAACATCTTTCCAAATTGTTAGCTCCTTGGCTTTCAATGAACATGCAAATATGGCTGCAGAATAATCAGACCCCTCTCTACCTAATGTCGTAGTCTCTTTAGTTTGCTCTGAAGCACCAATAAAACCTTGAGAAATCCAAACTCCCTGTTGATTTATCAATTTATCATGAATACTCCTCTCTGTGTATTCCAGATTAATCTCAGCTCTTTTGTGACTACTATTAGTCTTTATAACCATTCTTGAATCTAACCATGACGCATTTGGAAATTTAGTCTGAATGGCAGCATGCAAAATTATAGATGATAAAATTTCTCCAGCAGAAACAANGGAATCATATAACCTNTCATANGGCGAATCTATCGATAGCTTCCGGATGCGATTTAATTCTCCTTCAATTCCTAATCTTAACACTTCATCAAATAAATTTAATGACTTAGATATCTCGATATGAAAATCTTTCAACTCCTGCCATATTTGATTTTCTAAATTCAAGTCTTTATTGATTCGTGCTTCTAAATATGACTCTAAAGCATTTGTTGATTTNCCCATCGCTGAGACTACTATCAGTAATCTTCCATTGCCAAATTCAGATACTAAATCAATAGCTCTTTCCAATGATTCTTGATCTTTTAGAGAGTTTCCGCCAAATTTAAAAACAGACCAATTTGTCATATTCGATATATGAATTGAGGGTATTCAAAAGGAAAATTTTTCATATCTAGTTCTGATAATCTACAAGGGTACCAATCTCTCAGCACTTCAGATCCAATCGATTCATAAAAGCCAATAGCATCCGTATTCCAATTTAAGACTTCCCAATGCAATCTTTTTGCATTTATCGACCTCGCCCATTGTATAGTTGATTCCATTAACCTTCTCCCAATTCCTTTGCCTCTAAAATCTTTTCTAACAATCAAGTCCTCTAAATGAGCAGTCAAACCCTTCCAGGTTGAATATCTTTCATGACAAAGAGCCATTCCAAAAATCACATCTGTGTTTACAGAAACTGCGAGCATGCAAATAAATTTATTTGACTCCCAATCTCTTTCTAATTGCTCTTGAGTTATCACAACTTGATCAGGTTCCTTCTCAAAGAGAGCAAGCTCTNGGATCAAGGATAGAATTTCAGGAAAATCCGACTTATTTGCCCATCGAATCGAAACATCCTCAATTTGATCATTCATATCGTAAAAGTAATAACCCATGCTCTATCTTTAACCCAACCCTTGATTATAAAAAATGAAACAACATCGACCTACTACTCTTGGAGAATTTTTGGTAGAGAATCAAGAGAAGTTCTCATATGCCACTGGCGAACTATCTCAACTTTTGTCATCCATTCGACTCGCATCAAAAGTTGTAAATAGAGAAATAAATAAAGCGGGACTTGCTGATATACTTGGACATGCTGGTTCAGAAAATATTCAGGGTGAAAATCAAATGAAATTAGATGTCTTTGCTAATGATACCTTCATTAGAACATTGCGTTCAATGGGAGAGGTTTGCGGGGTGGCAAGTGAAGAACTTGAAGACTATATAAGTTTTGATGATAATATGCACTCCTCAAGTAAATATATTGTCTTAATTGACCCTTTAGATGGTAGTTCCAATATTGATGTCAACGTATCAGTGGGTACTATTTTTAGTATTTATCGAAGAATATCTAAACCGGGAAATCCTTCAGACTTGAGTGATTTTCTTCAGCCTGGGAATATGCAAGTCGCTGCAGGATATATTGTATACGGGTCCAGTACCATGTTGGTCTTTACCACAGGACATGGAGTCAACGGATTTACCCTAGATCCGAGCATTGGAACTTATTGCCTTTCGCATCCAAATATGAAAATTCCAGAAAAGGGTAAAATTTATTCGATCAATGAAGGAAATTATGTTCATTTCCCCAGTGGAGTAAAAAAATATTTGAAGTTTTGTCAAGCTCTTGATACTCAATCTGAACGACCATACACAAGTCGATATATTGGCTCCTTAGTTTGCGACTTACATAGAAACATCTTAAAAGGAGGAATTTATATTTACCCTACAGGNACCCTGAGCCCAAACGGCAAGTTGAGGTTACTTTATGAATGTAATCCTCTGGCTTTTATTGTTGAGCAAGCGGGTGGGCGAGCCACAAATGGTGAGCAAAGAATTTTAGACATAAAACCAACTGAACTTCACCAGCGCGTGCCTTACTTTGCAGGATCAACCGCAATGGTCCTTGAGGCCGAGTCATTTCTTGCGGAATGATCGAAAAATGCAGGAAAAAGAACTAATTACTCAATACCAAAAAGATTCTAGATTCATAAATTTTTTTGAATCTTGGTCAACTGAAAATAAAGGAAATATAATCCCAATTAATGGATTATTAGGGTCNTCAATTCCTTTAATAGCTGCATGCACATTTGTTAAATCTGGGAAATCATGGATTATAATTCGCCGAGAAAAAGAAGAAGCAGCTTATTTTTTTAATGATCTAGAAAAATTACTTGGCCCTCAAAGAGTTGCTTTTTTCCCAGACTCCTACAAAAGACCCTACTCAGAACAAGAAAATCTTGATAATATTAACATCGGTCTTAGGACAGAGGTACTAGAAAGGTTAAGCACGTCGTCTAAACCATGCCTTATTGTCACTTATCCAGAAGCTATTGCAGAAAAAGTGATATCCAAAAAATCGCTAAAATCAAAAAAATTAAAAATTAAAGTCAATCAATTTATAGATTTAAATTTTTTCAATGAAAATTTATTTGACTTAGGTTTTGAGCGTGTAGACTTCGTAGAATTACCAGGACAATTCTCATTAAGAGGAGGTATTGTTGATGTATTTTCATTTTCACAAGAGAATCCAACAAGAATTGAATTTATTGGAAATGAAGTTGAGAGTCTAAGGGCATTCTCAGTGGAGGATCAACTTAGCCTTGAAAAAATTTCAGAAATAACTTTAATTGCAAATATTGAAAATAAATATGTTGATGAGCCAAGGCAATCTCTTCTAACGTATTCTCAAAACATTGAAAATATTTGGATTCCAAATGNAGACGCTATTGCGGAGCAAATAGAAAAATGTTACAGGCATGTGGAAAATATAATCTTGAGACATTCTCAAACAAAAGGTAAAAATGACCCCTCCCTNCTNCAACTAACAAAAAAAGAATTCCGAAAAGAGATTACAGAAAAAATAATTATTNCCGATTCAAATCAAATAAATATTTCAGAGAATAATTGGGGAATATCGCCTCGCATTTCTTTTGCTAAAAACTTTCCGCTTCTNATAAAAACATTCAATACTCATCAAAATAATGGAATCCAAATCTGGTTAATGTATGGGCAAACTCAACAAAAAAAGCGCCTGGAGTCTATTATTCACGATATGAGTGATACCCATATTCAAATTAATTGGGTTGAGGGAGCATTACACATAGGTTTTGAAGACTTACCTGGAAAAAAAGTAGTTTATACAGATCATGAAATTTTTGAAAAATATCAGAAATTTAATTTGCGAAGCGGATTAAATAAAGCACAGGTGATCACCCTTAGAGAACTAAATTCATTACAAATTGGTGATTATGTAACTCATATAGACCATGGNATCGGTAAGTTTGGTGGATTGCAAAAATTAAATGTTCAAGGGAAAAATCAAGAGGCCATCAAACTTATTTATAAGGACTCTGATCTTCTTTATGTCAGTATACACGGGCTGCACAAAATCTCAAAATTTAATAGCAAGGATGGCGCAAGCCCCTCTATAAATAAATTAGGATCACCCGCATGGCAAAATCTAAAGAAAAAAACAAAGTCAAGAGTTAAAATATTAGCATATGATTTAATTAAACTCTATGCAAAAAGAAAAGAGGCAAAAGGGTTTTCTTTTTCCCCCGATAATTATTTACAAAATGAACTAGAGGGATATTTTCAATATAATGATACACCTGATCAAGAAAAAGCAACATTAGATGTGAAATCAGATATGGAATCCACCATTCCTATGGATCGTCTCATATGTGGTGATGTCGGGTTTGGAAAAACAGAAATTGCTGTGCGTGCTGCATTCAAAGCCGTAAATGACAACAAACAAGTTGCAATTCTTGTACCAACAACAATCTTGGCTTTTCAGCACTTCCAGACTTTTAACGACAGACTAAAGGGCTTTCCAGTAACAATTGATTATTTGAATCGATCAAGGAGTTCAAAAGACATTAAGCGAATCCTAAACGAATTAAATGAAGGGAAAATCGATATTATCGTCGGGACTCACAAGCTCGCCAGTAAAGATGTAAAATTCAAAGACCTTGGACTTTTAATCATTGATGAAGAACAAAAATTTGGAGTGAACGTAAAAGATAAATTAAAGACCATAAAGGTTAACGTTGATACTTTGACATTGACTGCTACACCGATCCCAAGGACCATGCAATTTTCATTGATGGCAGCTAGAGATCTAAGTGTGATGAACACGCCACCTGAGAATAGGCAACCAATCGATACTCAAATTATAGGTTTTAATGAAGAAAGAATTCGTGACGTTTTAGATTATGAGATTCGTAGAGGTGGCCAAGCTTTCTTCATTCATAATAGAGTTGAAAATATTAAAGAGATTGCAAGCTCACTAAAAAGATTACTTCCTGATGCGCGAATAGCAATTGGGCATGGAAAAATGAAAGGGAAAGAATTAGAAGATATACTAATGGATTTTATGGATAGCAAATATGATATTCTTGTTAGTACCACCATTGTTGAGAGTGGGCTTGATGTCCCATCTGCAAATACCATGATTATAAACCAGGCTCACAAATTTGGGCTTAGTGATCTTCACCAAATGCGAGGGAGAGTGGGAAGATCCAATAAAAAAGCCTTTTGCTACCTGATTTCTCCACCAATAAATGGATTACCAGAAGAATCANGAAAAAGACTTCAAGCACTTGAACAATTTTCTGATTTGGGATCTGGNTTCAAAATTGCTCTTAGAGACCTCGAAATTCGGGGTGCTGGGGATTTATTGGGAGGAGAGCAAAGTGGGTTCATTAATGACCTGGGCTTNGAAACTTATCAAAGACTTCTCTCAGAGGCAGTTAATGAACTAAAACATCAAGATTTTAAAGATNTATTTGAAAATAAACAAGATGGGTTCCCAGAGATTAAATCACCTTGTCAAATTGATACGGATCTGGAACTTCTTTTCCCTGATAGTTATGTGAATTTTGTTGAAGAGAGATTGAGAATCTACAGAGATCTGAATAAAATCAATAATCAAAACGAACTTGAAAAGTTTAGTATCAGTTTAGAGGATCGATTTGGCTCGATGCCAAAGGAAGCAAAAGAACTCGTCGAGTCCATGAAAATTAAATGGTTAGGAACTGAATTGGGATTAGGGAAAATTATTTTAAAAAGTGGAAAAATGATTCTTCACTTTAATGAAAATGAAGGTAATGAGCCTCCTGAAAATATAATAATAGCATTTTTGAAAAAAATACAAGAAAACCCATCAAGGTATCGAATGAAACAAACAAACCGATTATCCATTATTATTGAATCAGTGAATTCAGTCATAGACGCTTTCATAACTTTGCAAGAAATCAAAAATCACAAATAATTTAATTAAGCACCATGAATGCAATTCAATCATTTGGCGTAGACAAAAAATATGAAAATCATGTTGCTCTTCATCCACTAGATGTAAGCATACCTGAAGGAAGCATATTTGGACTTCTCGGACCCAACGGTGCGGGTAAAACAACCCTAATAAGAATTGTTAATCAAATAATAGCACCTGACAACGGCCATATTGAATTCTATGGTCAAAATCTACGCTCGGAAGACCGGCGATGGGTTGGGTACCTTCCTGAAGAAAGAGGGCTTTATAAGAAAATGAAAGTTGGTGAGCAATCCATCTATCTTTCGCAATTAAAGGGTCTAAGTCGAAATGAGGCAAGAGAAAGACTTCATGTTTGGTTCAAAAAATGGAATCTTGAGACATGGTGGGACAAAAAAATTGAGGACCTTTCCAAAGGCATGGCTCAGAAAATTCAGTTTATTACTACAGTTATTCATGAGCCAAAACTCTTGATATTCGACGAGCCTTTTAGCGGATTAGACCCTGTAAATGCGGCTCTTATTCGTGATGAAATCCTGAGAATCCGTGATGATGGTGCTACAATTGTTTTATCGACACATAGAATGGAAAGTGTTGAAGAGTTATGTACCCATATTGCTTTATTAAATAATGGTGAAAAAATTATTGATGGCAGCGTTAACGATATAAAAGAATCGCACCGCGATGGGAATTTCAGGTTAATATATCGATCAGATAAAGCTATTAATCTTTCAATCCCAAATGAAGTTCATCTGGTTCAGAATAGTGCTGATATTAAAAAAGGAGTTTTTATTGCTGAACTTCAAAGCCAGAAGCATAGTGCTTCTCAGATCATAAAAAATTTATCCAGCCAAGTAGATACCGTAAGTTTTGAAGAAATTATACCAAGCATGAATGATATTTTCATTAAATCAGTAAAAAAATGAATCCATTTGTTATAATCGCATTGCGAGAATTTACCACAAGAGTTAAAAACAAAACTTTTTTGTTGATGGCAATTTTAGGGCCTTTATTAATGGGATCGATAGTAGTTATTCCAGCTATTGTTGCCAATAACACAAATGAAGATCCAAAAAAACTTCTTGTTGTCGATAATTCATACCTTTTAGTCGGGACTGAAAAAATATCAAAACACAGTTTTCAGTATTTGAATCCGGAAGAATTTGANGAAGAATCAGCCATTTCTGCAGTTAGGGAAAAAGAAATTTATGATGGTTTACTTTTTCTTCCACCTTCAATAAATGGCGACCCCGATTTCATACTTCGCAATACGAGATTATACTCCAAAGGCAATATCGGGATGGAACTTACACGCGACATAGAGAGGCGTCTTGGGAAATTAGCTACCGAAGAAAAATTTAAAATTAACGGTGTAGATCCCGCAATTGTAAAAAATTCCACAACAACTGTAAATATCAAAAACCTAGATCTTACTGAAGAAGGATCTGAGGCAAGCTCTCTTCCCCTAAAAATGGGAATTGGGTTTGGCGCATGTCTTTTCATTTACGGGTTCACATTCCTGTATGCGGTTCAAATAATGCGCGGAGTCATTGAAGAAAAAACCTCGAGAATCGTTGAGGTAATGATAACTTCTGTGAAACCAATACAACTTCTTTTAGGTAAAATAATTGGAATTGCAGGTGTTGGACTTCTGCAGTTTTTGATTTTAATTACTTTCAGCGCGATAATTTATTCAATCGCTGGAAGTTTTGGTTTGCTAGGGCCTGATATTTCCCAGCTTCCATCCGAGGAAATAATGAAGCAAAATACGGAAACTCAAACTGCACTAAGTCAGGTTTTTGAAAGCTTAAAAAACTTGAATATCCCAAAACTCGTAGGATTTTTCATTTTTTATTTTCTGGGGGGTTATTTACTGTATGGGGCATTATTTGCCGCTGCGGGAGCTGCTGTTGATGCTGAAGCCGACACGCAACAATTTGTTCTTCCCTTGTCGTCTCCGCTAATTCTGACAATATTACTAGCGACACAAATGATGCAAGAACCCAATGGAACTCTCGCCACCTGGTTATCATTTATTCCCTTTAGCTCGCCAATGGCAATGATGATAAGACTTCCATTTGGAGGAGTAGAACCATGGGAAATATTGTTAAGCACTTCACTTTTAATTTTAGGCTTTATTGGAACTACATGGGTTTCAGCAAGAATTTATCGAATTGGAATTCTTTCATACGGGAAAAAGGCAAATTATAGAGACCTTTATAAATGGATACTAAGAAAATAAACAACAAATAAATGACCTTCTCCGATATTCTAGAACTTGTTATTTTTAAATATGAAAATATAAGTGTATCCCTATTTGANATCATTCAAGTAGTATTCATTCTTTCATTTGCTCGCTTAATCACGTACTTAATTAAGAGGATTTTTAATCGAGCAGTTTCAAGAAAAAGGGTTGATCAGGGAACTGCATATTCCCTAATGCAGCTCTTAAATTATTTTATTTGGATAATAACTATCTTATTCACTCTCGATTTTTCAGGAATAGAGATTACGGTAATTTTAGCATACTCAACGGCACTCTTTGTTGGATTAGGCCTCGGGTTACAGGATACATTCAGAGACTTCATTTCTGGAATAATACTTCTTTCGGAAAGAAGTATCTCTGCCGGAGATATTATTGAGATTGATGGAATGATAGGTATCGTAAAGGAAGTAAGTCTTAGAACCACAAAAATTTCTACACGAGATGATATTTCCGTAATTCTCCCAAATAGTAAGCTTACCAATCAAGGAGTCATTAATTGGAGTCATCAAAACGCTTCTACAAGATTTCACATTTCCGTAGGAGTAGCATATGGATCAGACACTCGTTTAGTAGAGAAAATTTTGATCCAATGCCTNAATGAGCATAAAGACGTACAATCTAAACCAGCTCCATCTATCCAATTCTTAAACTTTGGTAGTAATTCCCTCGAGTTNAATGCAAATTTTCATAGTTCTAATCTTTTCAAAATTGAGTTTACAAAATCTGAATTGAGATATAGTATAGACCAAGCATTTCGAAAAAATGATATTACAATTGCATTCCCTCAAATGGATGTTTGGGTTCGTAATAAATAAAAAAATGCTATCAATTTTTAAAACTATATTGTAGTTTCGTTTTTCTCCACGAGAGCATCAGAATATCATTAAAATATTAGTTAGTTATGGCCCGCATATTGATAATTGAAGATGAAAAGGCAATTAGAAATGTTCTTCGAAATATTCTAATGAATGAGGATAAGTCTCATCAGGTTTTTGAAGCTGAAGACGGAGAAATGGGACTCACTCAATTGACTGAAAATACTTTTGATCTTGTTCTATGCGATATTAAAATGCCTAAAAAAGATGGCATAGAAGTTTTAGAATTCATAATGAAAAGCTATGGAGACACGCCTACTGTGATGATTTCAGGTCATGGAGATATAGATACTGCTGTTGCCTGCATTAAAAGAGGAGCATATGACTATATTGCTAAGCCCCCCGATTTAAATCGTCTTGTAACTACAATCCGACAAGCAATAGATAGAAAAACTCTTTTGCACGAGAATAAAAGACTTCGAAAAAAAGTTGATAATAAATTCGCAATGATCGGGAAATCCAAATCATTGGAAAATGTTAGAAGCATTATTAAGAAAGTAGCTCCAACTGATGCGAGAGTTCTAATAAATGGACCAAATGGTTCAGGTAAAGAGATAGTTGCCAATCAACTACATCAGCTTAGTGCGAGGTCAAAACAATATTTCATTGAAGTTAATTGTGCAGCGATACCATCAGAATTAATCGAATCGGAATTATTCGGTCATATAAAAGGATCTTTCACATCTGCAATAAAAGACCGCAAGGGTAAATTTGAACTCGCGAATGGGGGAACGCTATTTTTAGATGAAATTGGAGATATGAGCTTATCAGCTCAAGCAAAAGTTTTAAGAGCACTTCAAGAAAATCGCATAACTCCAGTGGGTTCAGGAAAATCAATCCCTGTCGATGTAAGAATTATTGCAGCAACAAATAAAAATTTAAAGAAAGAAATTGAGGAAAGACGATTTAGAGAAGATTTATACCATCGGCTTAGTGTTATTGTTATCGATGTTCCCTCTTTAAACAGCCGAAAGCAAGATATTCCTGAACTCATAGATCATTTCTTGAATAATTTAAAAGACCAAGGTTTTGCCCCAAAAACCTTTACCCAAGAAGCCATAGATCATTTAAAATCGGCGGATTGGACGGGTAATGTTCGAGAATTAAGAAATGTGGTTGAACGACTTCATATTCTCGGATCAAATCCAGTCCTTCTTGAGGAGGCCTCTAAGTATTCTTAATTTCCAGTTCGCTGAACTTATGATAAAATCTTTTTGTCAGTAGAATAGCACTAATTGTCAAGCCAATTGCAAGGGCTATCCAAACTCCAANTGAACCTAATCCATAGTAGGTACCGAAAAGCCATTCAAGAGGTAAGGCAATAATGAAATAAGAAACAAAGGATATAACCGTTGGNATTTTTACATCTTGTATCCCACGTAAAACACCTAATGCTGTAGCTTGAAGCCCATCACTAACTTGAAAAAATGTTGCGATGATAAGCAGAGAAGAAGCTGCAGAAATTACTTGTAAATCATCGGTATAAAATGAAGGTAGAAAATTTCTTAAAGTGTAAAATAAGATTCCCGTTATCGTCATTAAAGTCAGAGTTAGATAAAATAAGCTCTTTCCCGCATTAAACGCCTCTTCTTCTTTTTTTGCTCCTAATAGTTGACCAATTCTTATTGTCCCCGCTGCACCAAAACCTGTCGCAGCCATCCACGATATTGACGCAAGGTTAATCGCGATTTGATGAGCTGCTAATTGAATAGCGCCGTAGGTTCCAATGATCCATGCACTTGCAGCAAATGCGCTTACTTCAAAGACATATTGTAAACCGGATGGTAAGCCTATTTTTATAAGAGACCTGACAATCGTAAAAGAAAATTCTGTATCCTTTTGAATCTCCAAATCACCTCTATCTTTTTTTAAAACAAAAAACCATACATGAATTGCCATCCAAATTCGTGCTAAAATTGTTGCGATACCTGCACCTATTATTCCAAATGGTGGAAAAAAAAATAATCCAAATATTAATAAACTATTAAGAAAAACATTTAATAAATTTCCTATTAAACTTATTTTCATGGGAGTTTTAGTATTGCCTAAGCCCTCCAAATATTGTTTTCCCGAGAGAAAAATCATGAATGGGATATAAGAGATTATTATCAGCTTTAAATAAACTCTGCTTTCTATTATTACATCTTGCGCCTGACCAGTTTTGGAAACAACAATGAATAGCACCCATGCAAACACAAGCATAAAAATGGATGAAAAGACATTTAGTAAAGTGGAATTCTTCAATAAGCTATGTGCTTTTGTCCACCTTTTTTGTCCAGCCGCCTTTGCTACCATGGGAGTTAAACCATAAGCTAAACCCACTCCAAAAACCAAAGGAACTGAAGTTACAGAGCTAACAAGAGATACTGCGGCAAGAGGTATNACACCNAGTTGACCTACCATGACAGAATCCGCNATTGATGTAACTATATGTCCAAGTTGCCCAATAATAACAGGTGTTGCTAATGGAATATTCCTTTTCCATTGAAAAGACTCAAACATTAATCCATCGACTCATAACGGTCAACCTCTCTCATATAAAAGGTGTTCGCTTCACTGAGAAGACGATTCATTTCGTCTGTTAATTCAGTTTCATCTTCTCCTTCAATTTGATCTAACCATTCCACACCATCAGTATCTAAGTCTATTACAAATCTTGGATACTCAGTATGAATAATGTATACGTTTTCAGGCTGATCAGTATTGTCCCCAACTAAAAATTTTGGAATTGCCATTTCAAAATCATTTAAATGTTTATTTAGGTCTAAGGTACAATCTAAGAGCAGTACATTTATCGTGTGAATATCATATTCTTTGCACGAAAAACACTATTGGATCAACCAGGAGGAGATACTATACAAGTACAACAAACATTAAAAGAATTAAAAGCTCGTGGTCATTTTGTTAAACTTGTATTATCGTCAAAGGTTTTATACCAAGAAATAAAAGATTCTAGTTGGGATGTAATACACTCCATAAACATAGGAAGATTTGCCGATCAATACCCCTGTTATAGAATTCGGAAAAAAAATCCAAGCATAAAATGGGTGATATCTTCTGTGTTTGTTGATTATTCTCAATACGAACAAAAAAGAAATTTCTTTTGGAAATATCTCCCAAATAAGATTAGGGAGTATTTAAAAATGAATCTACGAGGAATTTTCAGTGGGGATAGATTGCCAGAGTTTAGATTGGTTTTTATGAATGACCCATTGATGAAATTCGCATGGACAGCAGATTTAATAGTGAGTACAACCTTAAAAGAATGTAATAGAATAAAAAAGCTCACTGGCCTAGGTAATAGTGTCCAAGTTATACCTCCAGGCGTTGAGCATATAACTCCAATTCCTCAAAAATCTCGTAAAGGATTTCTAATATTAGGAAGATTAGAAGGAATTAAGAATCAAATTGAAGCTGTAAATGCATGGATTTCACTGAGTAAAGTCGGATTTAAAGAACCCCTTACAATCGTGGGCAGTAAAGGAATAAATCACAAAAAATATATTCGATTATTATTTAAAAAAATAAAAGAAGCGAGAAAACTCGGTGCTATCATTAATTATAATGAAGCCATTGAAAATGAAAAATTGTCTGCTTTGCTGTCCTCTAATTTTGCAATCATAATCCCCTCTTTATTCGAAACTTTTGGATTAACCTCTATCGAGGGGCTAAACTCTNAATGCCAAGTAATTCTATCAAAAAATGCAGAAAGCTCTGAAGAATTGAAGGATAATACTTTTGTTTGCTCACCAGATGCAAAGAGTATTAAAAAAGCAGTCTTAATGGCATTAGAAAATCCAAAAAAGACGTCGAACCTGAATAAATATTCTTGGAGAAAGGCAGCTGAAAATTTAGAAAAATTATATGAGAATAAAACATTAATTATAGCNTTCAGCGGGTCAAGAGGTATGCCTAATAAATATGGTGGCTATGAAGAGTTAGTTGATCAAGTATCACGTAAACTCTCAGAGTCCGGAAATCGAATTTGGGTTTCAACTTCCTCAAATCATCCAGACAGGAAATATTTATATCCAGGGGTACTCAGAAAATTTCATTGGGATCCCGCTAAATTATTTGGATCATTTTCGCAGATTATATACGATTGGGCAAGTATTTGGTCAATTAATCGATTTAAGCCAGATGCACATATAACCCTTGGCACCACTAGCTCAGGGATTATAATTTCCATTCAAAAATGGGTTTTTAATAATCCAGTTGCAGTACATTTAGATGGGCTTGAATGGAAACGTGGAAAATANAGCACTTTAGTACGGAAATACCTGAAATTTTCTGAGTGGTGTGCTNCGAAATATTCTCAATTAATTATTTCTGATAATCCAGGCATAACAAAATACTCTGAAGAAAATTATAAACGTCCTATTTATGAAATCTCTTATGGAGCAAACAAACCCCTATCATTAGTTCATAATGATTTTTTTGAAATTCTTAACAAATACATGTTAAAANAATCAGAGTACGCACTAATGATTTCAAGATTAGTTCCAGAAAATCATATTATTGAAGTTATAGGTGAATTGGTTTCGATTACCAAAATTGTAATTGTAGGAAATTGGTCTACCGCATATGGAAAAATGATTTCTAAGATGTATCAAGGAAATTCAAACTTGATAAAGATTGAAAGTCAATATGATCAAAAAATCTTGAATTCATTAAGACAAGGTTCAGGCATATATGTTCATGGTCATAGCGTTGGTGGGACAAATCCAGGACTTCTTCAAGCCATGGCTGCCAATTGCAAAATCATAGCTCATGATAATATTTTCAATCGCTCGGTAATGGAAAGTGAGGGTAGATATTTTGAATTGGGAACCCCATCAATAAAAAACTTTTGGCTAAACAAAAATTCAATTAGTCAAAAATGGGAAGATAAGCTCAAGCACTATCGATGGGAAGAGGTATGCGATCAATATTATGCTATTTCCGTGAAAATGGCAGAGAGAGCCTATTAAACTAAACCCATTTTTTTTGACCTAAAAGAGTGGAAAGAATGATTTTTAAGTCCAAAAGGAAAGACCAATTCTCGATGTAATAGATATCGGCTTGAATTCTCTGATTCATCAAGTCTATATCCTTTGATCCTGAAAGACCTCTTGCCTGGGCTAGCCCCGTCATTCCTGGCTTTACCCAATGTCTTATTCCATAATTATTAATAGCTCTCGCATATTCACTATGATCAGAAATCATATGAGGTCTCGGCCCTACTATACTCATATCACCAGCGAATACATTCCATAACTGCGGGAGCTCATCTAAATGAAACCTCCTTAAAAATCGACCAATAAGAGTAATACGATCATCGATTATTTCAGCCTGAGTGTTCTGATCAGAATCAGAGTACATACTCCGGTACTTCCAAATTCTAAATTTATGGCCATCCGAGCCAATTCTTTTTTGTGAGTAAAAAATAGAACCCCGGGAATTTACCTTTATTAACACACCTGCTATGGGAGTAAGCCATGTTAAAATAAATATCATTCCAATAAGAGATAGAATTATATCCATTGATCTTTTAATAAAAGAAGAAAGAAAAAAACTCAAAGGCTCCGGCCGTATCTCAATAATTGGAATATTTCCAAAAGAAACTAAACGAGTTCTATTTGCCACTAAACTTCCCAAATCAGGGACCAAGCGTAACCTAATCCCTAATTTATCCGCAACCGATGTCGCGGAGATCATATCTTCAGGTAAAACCCATAATTCATCAAATTCTTGGAGCTCAGTATCCAAATCCTTCAAGCTCTCTAATTGGTTAATAATTCGATAACCGTACTCTGGGTGTCTGCTTAGCTCAGCGCTCAAACGATTCCATCTCTTTCCCTTTCCAACAGTAATAATTGTTTTTACAGAGTCTGTATTTCGATAATAAATTCGAGATAGACGAATCCAAATAAACCTGAGAATCGTTCCAGAGATTAAATAAGTCATGAAAAATAAAAACAAAAAAATTCGGGAATAATAAACCGATGTCTTTAGAGTAAGTACAATTATGGCAATCAATGATAATTTCGTAAAAACCAATCTGTAAAAACTGCTCAGAACTTTTCTGATTTCAACACCAACGTCAAGTTGATGAGTTTTAAAAAAAATTGATAAGCCAAACCAAAGAAAAAAAACTAAAATGAATAATATTAAATATTGATCAAAATAAAGCGGATTTTCAACTGCGAGATTGCCAAAACGAAATAAANCCCAAATAAGGAAAGATGACATCAGTAATACTGCGTCTACTATAAAAAAAACAAATTCTGCTAATCGTATTTCTCGAGATTCCATTTAAGCTCATAAGTTAACCCTATTTTTGAATATTCCTATGAATGAACTCGATACATCTCTAACCTACCTTAAAGGTGTTGGCCCTCAGCGAGCTGNTTTNCTTTCTTCTGAACTAGGACTCCGAACATTTGGTGACTTATTGGAATATTTTCCATTTCGATATGTAGATAGATCCAAAATTTATAATGTTGATGAAATAGCTCCAGGCCCATCAGAAATTCAAGTTCGAGGNTCTTTAGGCGATATAAAGCTTATTGGGAATGGGTATAAAAAAAGACTAACTGCGACCTTAACTTCAGGAAATAATAATTTAGAGTTAATATGGTTTAAGGGGATAAAATGGATTCATAAGTCCCTAAATCATGGGGATGAGGTTATAGCTTTTGGTAAAATTTCAAATTTCAAAGGCAAATTGAGCATTTCGCATCCTGAATTAGAAAAAGTAAAGTCATTTGAAAAGAATTTTATTCTNGGATTACACCCGGTCTATTCCTCAACTGAGAAATTATCGGCAGCAGGTCTTAATAGTAAGGGATTGAATAAACTGATTTTGGAAGTTATTCAAAATTTAAAAATCTCGAATAGCGAATGGATTCCAATAGGCATTTCAAATAATAAAAATTGGCCATTGAGATTTGATGCCTTGAAAGAAATGCATTACCCTAAAAACAGTCATCGATTAACTTTAGCGAGGGAGAGACTCGCCTTTGAAGAAATTTTTTTAGATCAACTTGTTTTTGCATTCAGACGTAAAAGTCAGAAAATCATAGATGGTGGGCATCTATTTCCGAAGCTTAAGCCCAATTTTCATAATTTTTATGAGAAAATAATTCCCTTCACATTGACTAATGCTCAAAAAAAAGTAATTACAGAAATTCGTAAAAACACAATTAAAGGATACCATATGAACAGACTAATACAGGGGGATGTGGGTTCTGGAAAAACTCTTGTAGCTTTCATGGCGATGCTCATGTCAATAGATAATAATTATCAATCAGCTATTATGGCCCCAACTGAGGTTTTAGCTCAGCAACATTTTTCTAGTCTANAAATATGGACAGATTTATTGGGATTGAAAATTAGTCTCTTGACAGGTTCTGTTAAAACTTCAGCTCGAAGAAAAATTTTCAAAAATCTAGTATCTGGAGAAACTAATATAATAGTTGGGACGCATGCTTTGATTGAAGACTCTGTAGTTTTTAATAACCTAGGGGTTGCCATAATTGATGAGCAGCATAAATTTGGGGTCGCCCAGAGGGAAAAAATTAAAAATAAAAACTCTCCTTCCCCACATATTTTGGTAATGACTGCAACTCCTATTCCTAGAACTTTGGCAATGAGTTTATATGGCGATTTGGATCTTTCAGTTATTGACGAATTACCCCCAGGAAGGAAATCTATAACAACACTACACCAGACAGATCATAATCGCTTGAAAATATGGGGNTTTTTGAAAAAAGAGATCAAAAAAGGACGACAAGTTTATATCGTATATCCATTAATTGAAGAAAGTGAAACATTGGATTTAAAAGACTTAATGGATGGTTTTGAGAGTGTTCAAAGAGATTTTCCAAAACCAGAATTTCAAATTTCTATCGTTCATGGAAAAATGAAAGCTGAGGATAAAAAATATGAAATGGAAAGATTTATAAGTGGCGTGAGTCAAATTATGATCTCCACAACGGTTATTGAAGTCGGAGTTAACGTACCGAATGCTAGCGTCATGGTTATTGAAAATGCGGAAAAATTTGGACTTTCTCAATTGCATCAATTAAGAGGTCGAGTCGGTCGGGGTGGAGAACAGTCATACTGCATATTAATGACAAAAGATAAGCTCAGTGATAATGGGAAAATAAGAATTGAAACATTGTGTAAAACAACAGACGGATTTGAAATAGCTAATGTAGACATGCAACTAAGAGGGCCTGGAGAAGTTATGGGCACCAGACAAAGCGGTTCGATCAATTATAAAATTGCGAATATTATTGAGGATGGAAAATTAATAGAGTGGTCACGACAATTAGCTGAGGAAATTGTCATTAGCGATCCTGAACTTAAAAAACAAGAAAATCAACAATTAAAACTCAAGTTTTCCAAATACTCAAGACAAAAAATCCGTTGGGGAACCGTAGCATAATTTTTTGTCTTGTAAGAACGATTTAAATAAAAATGAAACATCAAACCAAGAATAAAAGTCGTCGATTTTGGCAGATAATTAAAACCACACACAGGTTTTATAAAATCAGTGGTGGATACCGATTTTTAATCGACGGTTTCAAAAAGTTAGGTTTGATACTTATCATTTTCGGATCATTAATTTGGTTAATAAATCAATACATATTTGATTTTGAAGCCATTACTACTTGGATGAATTCAAAATTTCATTGGAGTGGAATGGTATTATTACTCGGAGCATCAGAAATTGTAACCGGGATTTTACCACCCGACTTATTCATACTTTGGGCAAGCGAAATGGACTCGCCATATCTAATGATATTTTCATTAGCTAGTATAAGCTATCTTGGAGGCATTCTGAGTTACCATATAGGTCAAAGAATAAACCATTTTCCAAGAGTTCAAAAATGGATTAATTCACGCTTTGATGAGCAATCAAAACAACTCAAGAAATTTGGTGGGCTTTTAATATTTCTCTCAGCACTAACCCCACTCCCATTTCCCCCAGTGTGCACTATTTCAGGAATATTTAATTATAATTTTCGCCTATTTTTAATAATATCATTATCCAGATTTATGAGATTCTTTCTGTACGCGATCTTTATTTTTGGAGTGATTTAAATTTTAATTGCATTAATTNAACTCTTGGCTAAATTCCTGCGTATTTTTGCAATCATGCTAATTTCAAAAGACTGGTTAAGCGACTACATTAAAACCCCTCTCTCCGATGAAAGGTTATCTGAAATCTTTACGTCAATTGGCCTTGAAGTAGAAAAAATACATTATGTTGATCAAATCCGAGGTGGTTTAAATGGGCTAGTTGTTGGAGAAATAATATCATTAGAAAAACATCCAAATGCGGACCGATTATCATGTACTAAGATTGATATTGGAACTAAGAGCTCTCTAAATATCGTTTGCGGGGCAACAAATATTTCTGTGGGTCAAAAGGTTCCTGTCGCTACAGTCGGAACTACACTTTATCCCTCTGAAGATGAGGAAGGATTTAAGATTAAAAAAGGTAAAATTAGAGGCGAGATTTCTGAGGGAATGTTATGCTCTGANAGTGAAATAGGTATTGGAAAATCGCATGATGGAATTTTGATTCTTGATCATAAATCCGTCAAAGGATTACCTCTCGCTAAACATTTACAGATTGAGCCTGATACTGTTTTTGAAATTGGCCTCACACCAAATAGAATGGATGCCATGAGCCACATGGGAGTCGCTCGAGATTTACGGGCTGCTCTTAATCATAAAAATTTAGAATACCATTGGCTTGGTGAAGATCCTGATCTTTGGAATGAAGCAAACGAAAATATTGAATTAAAAATTACAGAGAAATCCATATGTCCAATTTATAAGGGATTGGGCATATCAGGTTTAGAAAATAAAAATTCTCCTGAATGGTTGAAACGACGCCTAAACTCCATCGGTTTGAAGTCGATAAATGCAATAATAGATATTACCAACTATGTTTTAAATGATACGGGGCATCCACTCCATGCATTTGACATAAACAAAATTAAAGGTGATAAAATCATTGTAAGAAAAGCGAAAAACAAAGAAAAAATAACCACCTTAGACGGAATTGAAAGAACCTTGAATCAGGATGATCTGGTAATTGCAGATGAGAAAAAAGCTATTGCAATTGCAGGAGTATTTGGAGGAGAAAATTCAGGCGTTAGTATTAAAAGTACTGATATATTTATNGAATCAGCTTGGTTTGACCCCGTTTCCATTCGAAAAACTGCCAAGAGGCACGGTCTAAATACTGATGCATCTTTTCGCTATGAGAGAGGTGTTGACCCCAACATAGGAGAATATTCTCTAAAAATGGCATGGAAATTAATTCTCAGAATATTTCCTGAGGCTTATGTTGAGAGTTACTCCGAGAAAAAGTCTGAGAAATTTAATCTAGACAATCGGACTTTGGAAGTAGATCTCATTAAAATTAATAAACTTATTGGCCATGACATTAAAGTTACTGATGTCAAATCCATTTTAAAATCTTTAGATATCGAGATCAAAAAAGAATCAAAGTCAAAACTAATATTATCAATCCCTTTATACCGGTGGGATGTTACTCGAGAAGCTGATATCGCNGAAGAGATTTTAAGAATTTATGGATTTAATTCAATTCCTTTACCCAAACATATAAGAGTTAGTGAAAGAAAGGGGACTAGTATTTCAAATGATTCGATTCGAAAAAAAGCTACAGATTATCTCGTTGCAAAGGGATTCTATGAAATCATGAATAATTCTCTTACAAGCTCAAAGCTTTATTCTGATCACCCAAGCCTGAATCCTGAAAATAATGTGAATATTATTAATCCATTAAGTCAAGAATTGGGGATAATGAGACCCTCCATGCTACTTGGTGGCTTAGATGTTATCAGCTATAACCAGAAAAGACAACAATCTAATATTTTCATTTTTGAATTTGGNCGTGTTTACAATAAATCAAAAAANTCAGAACAAAATCAATTAGCAATTTGGCATAGCGGTCAATACCCGGTATCAAATTGGAATTCAAAAAAATNAAAAACTGACTTCTTCTCACTAAAGGGTCTTATTGAAGGATTATTTTCTTACCTAGGAATTCATGATATTGATGAAGAGATTTTAATTCCCAAACAAGGTGAATGGGGTCATGGTGTCAAACTATTATCCAATCAAAAAACATTGGGTAAAATATTTTGGGTCGATGATTGGGCAAAAAACATATCGGATATTAAAGGAGATATTTTGGCCTCAAATATTGATTGGGAGGCCGTTTTCGAGATAGTTCAGTTGTCGAAAATACAGTATCACGAAATTTCCAAATTCCCTCATGTAAATAGAGACCTTGCAATTATAATTAGATCAGAAATCACATACTCTGACATAAAGAAAACAATCCTCGAAGTCAAAGAAAAAACTCTTTGCAAAATCCAGCTTTTTGATGTTTTTCAAAGCGAAAAATTAGGAAAAAATTTAATCTCTTATGGCGTGAGGCTCACCTTCGAAGATTTGAAAAAAACCCTAAAGGACAAACAAGTTGAAAATTCAATAAAAAAGATTGTAGAAGCTCTCAAAGNCAAAATTGGAGGAGAAATCAGATCGTCTTAAAGTTCATTTCTTAAGTGTCTCTCCTAAAGATTTTTCATATAAGCCTTGAAATTCATTTGTATTGCCCCAACTCTCATCATCAATAACAATATCGCCAGTTGTAACGTGACCGAGCAAATGAAAGTCAATATCTTTCTTTATCATTAAATCGATAAAATCATCTTCATTTTCTTGAGATACCGATATAACTACTCGACTTTGGCTTTCACCAAATAAAAATGCATCTTTTCTTATTAGAGAATCAGTAGTTATATTAAATCCTAATCCGGAATTAAAAGAGCACTCCATTATTGCAGTAATTAGTCCACCCTCGGAAACATCGTGAGCACTGGAAGCGACACCTCTCTTAATTATTTCTTTCACTCTTTCTTGAACATTAAACTCTTCGTCTAAATCGAATTTTGGAACTGGTGATTTTAAAACATTATGGATTTCAACCAAATATTGACTTGATCCGATATCTTCATAGGAAGGACCAATTTGATAGATTAAGTCTCCTGATTCTTTAAATTGAAGAGTAGTAACATTTTCAATATTACTTACCAAACCTATCATTGCAATTGTTGGAGTAGGGAAAACAGGTTCTATTGTATCTTCAACTTGAGTCTGGTTGTAAAAACTTACATTTCCACCAGTCACAGGGGTTGAAAATTTCTTACAAGCTTTGGACATTCCTTTTATGGCTCCAATAAATTGCCAATAAACCTCAGGATTGTATGGGTTACCAAAATTCAAACAATTTGTAATCGCAGATGGCTCAGCTCCAGAGCATATAATGTTCCTTGCGTTCTCTGAAACAGCAATCATTGTGCCGATTTCAGGATCAGCATGGACATAACGGCTATTGCAATCCACTGTCATGGCCAAAGCTCTTTTTGAACCCTTAATATTTATAACTGCAGCATCACTTGCATCATTAGTAGAACGATTTTTTGTTCCAACCATAGAGTCATACTGCTCGTATATATATCTTTTAGAAGCAATATTTGGTAATGAAATTATTTGCTTTGCAATTTCTTTTAAGTCCTTGGGTTCGGATATGTGTTGAATATTAAATTTTTTATATTCCTCGTAGTATAAAGGCTCTTTGCTCTCTCTTTCATAAACTGGAGCTCCGCCACCGAGAACAAGAGATTCTGCAGGTATTTCAGCAATTTTTTGATCTTTCCAAAAATAACGTAGTAATGGACCGGATGTNACTACTCCGATTTTNTCACAGTGGATATCCCACTTATCAAAAATTGTTTGAACTTCCTCTTCATGTCCTTTTGCAACAACTACTAACATCCTCTCTTGAGATTCTGAAAGGAGAATTTCCCAAGGTTCCATTCCATCTTGTCTTGTTGGCACTTTATCAAGCCAAATATCCATGCCCACATCACCAGCAGCACTCATCTCACTCGTCGAACATGTTATTCCTGCGGCGCCCATATCTTGCATTCCCTTTACTGCTTTTGTTTTGGCAAGCTCCATTGATGCCTCCAATAAAAGTTTTTCTTGAAAAGGATCTCCAACTTGAACAGATGGAATATCATTCACACTATCTTCAGTGAGGTCCTTAGAGGCAAATGCAGCTCCATGGACACCGTCCCTTCCTGTTGAGCTTCCGACAATGTACACCGAATTACCAACACCTTCAGCTTTTGCAGAAATTTGTTCACCAATGTTTACTATCCCTGCCGAAAAAGCATTTACCAATGGATTTTGTTCATAACAATTATCAAAGTAGACCTCACCTCCCACTGTTGGGATTCCAAAGGAATTTCCATAAGAACTAATTCCCTTTACTACTCCGTCAACTAACCATTTTGTTCTAACAGAATTTGGATCACCAAAGCGCAGGCTATTCAGCTGAGCAATGGGGCGTGCACCCATAGTAAATATGTCACGATTAATACCACCAACCCCAGTGGCAGCTCCTTGAAATGGTTCGAGAGCTGAGGGGTGATTGTGAGATTCAATTTTAAAACAACAAGCTAATCCCCCGCCAATATCAACTAATCCTGCATTTTCTTCTCCTGCTTTTGCCAGCATCTGAGGGCCATCTTTGGGGAGTGTTTTCAACCATTTAATGGAATTCTTGTATGAACAATGTTCAGACCACATGACGGAATATATGTTCAACTCCGTATAGTTTGGCTTTCTTCCAAGCACGGAACAAATCTCATCATATTCCTCTGGAAGTAAGCCCAATTCATGAGCAGTTTCAATTGTTGTCGATGATACTGAATTCATAGTGATATATAATTTGACCTAAAGGTACAACGGGCCTTAACTACCTTTGAGATATGAATACNCTAATAAAGATATTTTTTTCACTATTTATTGTGAGCTCTTTTGNGTGTTCCTCAACAAAATATTCAATTGATTTTTTAGGATCTGATTTTTTAAGGAATATCGATAAAGTAAATGAAGTTAAAAAAGAAGTTGATAGCCTTTTGAATACTCATAATGACTTATTCCTAGAAGATAATATTCATCCAAAAAAAATAGATGCCGTTTTAATGAATGGAAAAATTGCACAATATGAAAATGATTCTGTTTATTACATAAATGGGCACTTGATCATAAAAAATGGAAAAATAAAGGCGATAACGAAAAATAAAATAAAAATTGAAAAATTAATAAAGCATCGAAAAAAATTTGGTTTAATAGATGTTATGGATCTAAAAGGAGCATATGTTTATCCAGGCTTTATCGATGCTCACGCACACTTTCTGCATCAAGGCATTGCCTTGAACTCCATAAATCTCTTGGGTACAAAATCTTGGGAAGAATGCATTGAAAGAGTGAAACATTTTGTAAAAAAAAATCCAAATAAAAAAGTATATCGAGGACAAGGTTGGGATCAAAATGATTGGGAATTAAAAAAATTCCCAAATAATTCAAACTTGGAAAGTATCACTGATAAACCGATAATTCTCAGTCGAATAGACGGCCATGCAATTTTAGCAAATTCAAAAGCCCTCAAAATATCAAAAATTGATATCAATACCGAAATAAGTGGCGGAGAAATAATTAAAAACAATGAGAATTTAACAGGTCTACTCATAGATAATGCTCAATCGCTTTTAACTATCCAAGAACCCAATAATCAAGAAAAATCAGAAGCTTTATTAGCAGCTCAAGAAAAAGCGTTTCAATTTGGACTTACTGGAATTCATGATGCAGGACTACCGTCGAAAGACATAATGTTAATTGATACTCTTCAAAAAAAACAAAAGTTAAAAATACCTTTATATATAATGGTTAGCGAAAGCGAGGATGAATTAAACTACTGGCTTAATAATGGTCCTCTAAAAACAAAATTAATTGATGTCAGAAGTTTTAAGTTTTATTCAGATGGAGCTTTAGGTAGCAGAGGTGCTTTAATGCGAAAACCTTATTCTGACAGGGAAAATCATTTTGGAAGTGAAATAAGAAGCTTTGATTACATGCTATCTGCTGCTGAACGCATAGCAAATAATGGGTGGCAAATGAATACTCACTGTATTGGAGACTCTGCAAACCGGAGAATGTTAAACATTTACCAACTTTTTATTGATAAGCTAAAAAAAAATGATTTAAGATGGAGGATTGAGCACGCACAAGTAGTCCATCCAAAGGATAGGATTGCATTCGGTCTTGGAATCATTCCCTCAGTTCAACCGTCTCACGCAACCAGCGACATGAATTGGGCAATAAATCGACTTGGTCCTGAAAGAATTTTATACGCCTATTCTTATTTAACCTTAAGGGAAGTTAGTGGAGGAATCCTTCCTCTGGGTACTGATTTTCCAGTTGAATCCATGAATCCATTAAATACTTTTTATTCTGCGATTTACAGAAAGTCAATGCATGATAAATCTCAACCAACATTTCAAATACAGCAAGCACTATCTCGAGAGCAATCACTAATTGGAATGACAAGAGACCCCGCTTATGCTTCTTTTCAAGAAAATGAGGTCGGACAAATCAAAATCGGAATGTGGGCAAATTTTACCATCTTTACATCCGATATTTTAAAATGTCCTCAAGAAAGTATTTCAGAATTAAAAGTACTTCAGACTTGGGTGCATGGTGAACTTGTTTATATGTTTGACAAAAAATAAAGAATATTATGGCCAACCAAGAACCAAAAAGATTATTTGATTTTGCATACTATGCCTTGAAAAATCATCCAAGACGAGATGCCTTAAATACCAAAGTAAAAGGCGAGTGGCATTCATTATCTACCCAAGAATACATAGATAAAGCAGAAAGCTTAGCTAGAGGTCTTATAGAATTGGGTGTTCAGCCTGGAGATAAAATTGCTATAATATCAACAAACAATAGAACGGAATGGAATATTTGTGATCAAGCAATCCTTAGTATCGGTGCTATTGATGTTCCAGTTTATCCTACAATCACACCTGAAGATTACGAATTCATTTTCAATGATGCAGAGGTGAAATATTGTTTTCTTAGTGATGAAGATTTATTTAAAAAGGTTGATGCTATTAAACATAAAGTCCCGAGCCTGAAAAATATTTACTCTTTTGAGCCCATTAATGGTTGCGACTCATGGGACAATGTTTTTATGAGTGCCAAAGAAAAAAACCAGACAGAATTAACAAGCCGTATGAAAGTTGTGAAGCCTGAAGAGTTAGCAACATTGATTTATACTTCAGGAACTACGGGAACTCCAAAAGGGGTTATGCTAAGTCATAATAATATCACTCAAAATGCCCTTGCGGCTTCTGAAAGACTTCCTGTAGATCCAGTTGCTAAAGGCTTGAGTTTTTTACCCTTATGCCATAGCTATGAGAGAGTATTGGTTTATGTATACATGAAAACTGGAGTCGGAACATATTATGCTGAAAGTCTCGAGACAATCGGGGATAATTTAAGAGAGGTTCATCCTGAAGTATTTTCTGCAGTTCCTAGATTGCTAGAAAAGGTTTTTGATCGGATAATGGATAAAGGGAAGGGGCTGACAGGAGTGAAAAAAATTCTATTTTTCTGGGCTGTAGGACTTGCTGAAAAATATGAACATGAGGGCAAATCTAGCCTTTACTATTTTCAACTAAAACTGGCCCGAAAAATAATTTTTTCGAAGTGGAAAGAAGCTCTAGGTGGAAAAGTTTTAGCAATCGCATCAGGAGCGGCTGCACTCAATCCAAAACTTGCTAAAATTTTTGCAGGAGCAGGAGTAAATATTCAAGAAGGATATGGCTTAACTGAAACCTCTCCAGTTCTTACCGTTAATCTTCCTACAGGCCACGGGCATGTTCTGGGGACAGTAGGAACACCTTTAAAAGGAGTGGAATTGAAATTGGATACTGATGGTGAAATCTTAGCAAAGGGTCCAAATGTTATGATGGGCTATTATGGTCGTCCGGATCTAACCGCTGAGGTTATGACTGAAGACGGTTGGTTTAGAACCGGGGATATTGGAGAAATTCTAGACGGGGGCTATCTCAGAATAACTGATAGGAAAAAAGAAATATTTAAAACATCCGGAGGCAAATATATCGCACCACAAAACATGGAAAATGTATTTAAAGAATCTCCNTTTATAGAGCAATGTATGGTTGCAGGAGAAAATGAAAAGTTCCCGGTACTTCTTGTCCAAGCGAACTTTGAGTTTCTCAAAAAATGGTGTGAAGGAAAAAATATAGATTACACGACTGATGAAAAAATTATTCAAAATCAGATGGTCATCGATAGGATTCAAAAAGAAATTGATTTGAAAAACGAAAGCTTCGCAAAATGGGAGCAGGTTAAGAAGACTTACTTATCTCCAGACCTATGGACAATACCAGCAGGCCATTTAACGCCAACAATGAAACTTCGCCGCAAACCCATTTTGTCAATGTATTNAGAAAGCTATGAATCTCTGTTTAAAAACTAATTATTTTTAGTATAATCTCGAAATCGTTCTAATACTTGCTGAATATCCTGAGGATTAGAAATTTCAAAATTTATATTTTTTAAGGTTTTTGGATGTATAAATCCCAATAGCCTAGCATTTAGAGCTTGTCGAGGACAAATACCAAGACAATTTTCGATAAAACTTTTAAATTTGGGATAACCTTGAATATTCGGTATTTGATCCCCTCCATATGTTTGATCGCCNAATAAAGAATGGCCAATAGATTGAAAGTGAACTCTTATTTGGTGGGTTCTTCCTGTCTCTAATCTGCATGAAACAAATGTTGCAAAACCAAATCGTTCTATTACTTTATAATGAGTAATCGCTTCTTTTCCATGGTTCCCATCAGGGAAAACAGCCATAATTTTTCTATCTCTTAAGCTTCTACCTACGTGTCCATTGATAGTTCCTTGGTCTCGATCCACATTACCCCAAACAATCGCATGGTATTCTCTATCAGTAGAATGTTCAGCAAATTGATTGGCGAGGAAAGCCAATGCATATTCATTTCTAGCAACNACAAGAATTCCAGTAGTGTCTTTGTCAATTCGATGAACTAGGCCTGGACGTTCACTATCTCCTACTTCAGGCAAGGATTGAAATTCGTACAATAAACCATTAACTAAAGTGCCTGAATAATGACCATAAGAGGGATGAACCACCATTCCAGCTCTCTTATTCACTACAGCTATATCACTGTCAGAATAAAGAATATCTAGGTTTAAGTTTTCAGGTAATAATTCTTTTACTCTAGGCGGGTAAGCTAAAACCAATGCAACATTATCTCCTGGACGAACTCGGTAATTACTTTTTACAGATTTNCCATTCACTCTTATTGCACCAGCCTCAGCTGCTTTTTGAATTCGTGTACGAGAAGTTTGACGCATTAGGTTGATCAAAAACTTGTCTACCCTAAGAAGTTGCTGGCCGTGATCAGCGGTAAAATTGAAATGCTCATAAAGCTCTTCATCATCTCTTTTTTCATCAAAATTATCTTTAGTCATTTGATACAATCAAGCGAATTCTAGATCCATTATTACTTATCAAATAATAAATACCACTTGGCCATAAACGCGCACTTTGATAAACNTCTCCCTTATGATCTGCTGAAAAAACATCTATGAGTTTTCCTAAACTCGAATATGCATAGAATTTCTCAAATTGAATACATCCTTTGATTTTAAACTCAAATTTAACAGGATTTGGGGATAATAGAATTTGGGGAAATCCTGACCTTTCCTGGTCGGATAGGTCTCCAGGGGTATTCCTCAAAATCGGCCGAATTAAAAGGGTCCCCGGAAGTAAAGATGGAAACCACCCATTTTCATCTCCATATGCTTTTTCTCCATTTTTACTTAAATCTAATCCAANAGTAACTGCAGGCCCTGTAGTTTGCTGAATGCCAAAGTATGCATTTTTTGGAGTATAGATTCCCGCAGTATCTAGCATGAAATGACGAAAAGGAGACTTTGTGAAAGGTAAAACCGGAGAATAATCAGTTTTTGATATATATATCTGGTNGCCCGGAAGTCCGAGGCTATCTATTTCCCATATTCCAATTTTAAAATTCATATTTGACCAATCGTAGCCTGCTGCTGCAAAAGAAATATCAAACCCCACAATCGTATCAGCAATAATGAAATCAAACTTTTGAGCATATTTTGGATTGACACCCTGAGTAACTCCATATGATCGTTCCGCAGATCCGTCATCAAGCCCATATCTAGAATCGAAATTTTGAACAATTTTTAATGTGTCATTAAAGCGCTCACCGACATTTTCTCCATCAAACCACCCCTCAAAGTNCCATTTTGTTGGACCCAACATACTTATACCAGGCTTTGTTATTGAAAATTGATATGGAGTGCTGATATTATGATCAAGATTAGTAACTACTGGAACATTATTTCGAGAAGCTATAAGGTTGGAATTACCGTCCTGCCATAAATACTTTCCAAGGTTCAATTGCCACCCTCCTATTGGAGGAGACCCATTTCTTCTGTATGCCACAGGTAAGCTATCTCTTTCAAGNATTAACGAATTATAATGCCACCATGGCACCTCACTATAAATTCGGGTTATTGCTCCGGGTTTTCTACTCCAAGTCGGGTCAAAAAGAAGAGTATCTGCTAAATTACGGTTGGCTCCCAATTCCAAATAATCCAATAAAAAATGATCAAACATTCCTCCTGGAGAACCGTAGCGAGAAAATTTAAAACGAACACCATTNAAACCTTCTAAACTCGTTGGAAATATTACGGATTTAGCTTTCCATTTTTCTTGATTTCCCCCACCTTCATATGACTCACCGTGAATCCATGACGAATCAATTGGGTTCCAAAAATGGATAATTAAAGAGTCTTGAGATTCCGTTGGGTCGCCCCAACCTCCATTCTGGAGATAAAATGATAAAACAATATTAGTTAAACCTTGAAAATTAAAATATGGTGATATCAATACATCTGTAATGGAGTCATTCATTAATACTCCAGGATTATAAGCCTGTCCGTTTGAAGATATCCCATCAAATACAGCAGAGCCTGTAGACAATGGATCTTTCGACCAATTATGTGCCTGAACAACACCCATTGATATCCATTCGTGACGTAAACCATTATTGAAACCATCAATAAATGGTAATCCCAAGGTGTCCGATGATTTAAATAGGTTTTGAGGACTTCTTTCATTACTGAGAGTAATTATCCCCATGTTTTCCGATGGGAATTGAGCTTTAAGATTCGAAGCTATGATAAAAACGAAAAAAAAATTTAAAAACCTCATTGGATTAATTTTGAGAATTGTTTTCAAGCCACACTCTCACTATTGCTCCCGAATGTAATGATAATATACCTTCTGAACCCATGGGGTTCTGATCAATTATAATATTATTCGAATCCAAATAATTTCCCTTTACTACCTGAATTTGCAAATCACTTTTTCCAATAATCTTTATGGCATCTTTCAAGCTCATAAAAAGAAGATTAGGTACTACTTGAGTTGGAGGGCCAGATATTTCACCAACAATAAAATCTATACTCGTTCCTTTTCTTATTAGATCTCCAGCATTCAAAAGTTCCCCATTAGTCATTACACCAAGAACAATCCCCTCCGCTAAATCTGGTTTATAAATTATTTTACCCAACCTTAGACCCTTACTCTTTATATCAATAACTGCTCGTTTAAGTGTTCGTTCAATTAATATCGGTAAATAAATATTCTCTGCTCTGTGACGATTTACAGTTAATTGAATNTTACGTCCAGCCTTTGCCAAAGACCCTGAAGATGGATATTGTTGGACAACCGTTCCAGGTTCAAAATTTTCAAAATATGCACTGGAATCCATTACCTCTGCTAGTAAATCTAATTCTTCGAGATTAATCTTAGCCTCTGAAAATGATGTATTTCGAACATCAGGAACTGTTATTATTTCTCCATGCCCTGTAAGTATTTTCAAAAACCAATTCATGGGAATTATTAAAATACCCAANAATATTATGGCTNCAAGAATATTAAACCAAAATTTTCGGCTTTTTAAAAACAAAATAAACTTCATGATGGTACAAAAATAACAATAGGGTTGTCGCCTTCAACTATATTTGACAGATGCGAAAAAAGTTAGCAGTCATCATGGGCGGTTATTCCAGTGAATACCAAGTCTCTGTAAAAAGTGGGCAAAATATATTTGATTCAATAGATAAAAACAGATATGAAGCATTCAGAATTGAGCTAAGTCAGAATGGCATTGAAGCTTGGGATGAAAATGGCAATGAGATTTCCTTTGAATGGCGAGAAATGTCGATTCGCAAAAAATCGAAATTCATAAAAATTGAATTAATATTTAATCTTGTTCATGGGCATCCTGGGGAGNATGGTAATTTAGCAATGCACTGGGAAAATCTAGCCATACCATACACTAGCTCAGCTCCTGGGCCTTCTGCTTTAACATTTCATAAAGCCTGGACAAATGGAGTTGTCTCAAGAATGGGAGTNAAAGTGCCAAAAGCAATTTTAGTTCAAATAAGCGAAGATTATGATAATCTNTTATCAAAGGTTGAATCATTTACCTTTCCGATTTTTATTAAACCAAGTCGNTCAGGTTCAAGCTTTGGCATATCCAAAGTCAAATCGTTGAATAATTTGGAAACAGCAATTAAAATTGCTGCGAAAGAGGACAAATCTATAGTTATCGAGGAATGTGTTTCTGGAGTAGAAGTCGCATGTGGATTATTTAGATCTGATAATCAGATCAAGATTACAGGAATCACAGAAATCATCTATGAAAATGAATTTTTTGATTTCGAAGCAAAATACAATGGACGAACAAAGGAAATTACACCTGCGAATATCTCAGAAAGTTCAACGCGAAAAATTCAAGAAATCTCTCAGAACTTATATTCCAAATTAGAATTAAAGGGGTTTTGTAGATTAGATTTTATCGTTCAGAATGATGGCTCTCCCATCCTTATTGAAATCAATACAATACCGGGAATGACAAAAGAAAGTATTATTCCAAAACAATTAAAAGCTTTGGGCCTTTCACTGAAAGATTTTACTAACTTAATAGCTGCTGAAACCATAAATAATGGAAAGAATCGCAATTTTCCCGGGATCTTTTGATCCAATTACAATAGGCCATGTTGATATAATTCAAAGGGCATTACCTCTTTTTGATAAAATTATCATCTCTGTTGGGTCAAATTCTGAAAAAAAATATTTTTTCAATCTAGAAAAAAGAATTCAATGGATTAAAAAGGTTTTTATTAAAAATCCGAAAATTGAAGTCAAATCTTACAATAAATTAACGGTGGAATTTGCAAANGACTCAAATGCTCGGTTTTTAATTAGAGGATTAAGAAATATTTCTGATTTTGAATTTGAAAAAACTATGGCTCATGCAAATTNGGAATTAAACCCAAGTATTGAAAGTGTATTTTTTCTGACTAAACCAAAATATTCCTTTATAACTTCGACCGTAGTTCGGGACACCATAAGAAATGAAGGTGATTATCAGAAATTTGTTCCTAACCAAGTAGTAATTGATTAATAAATAATTATTTTTCTTTAACCTTCTGATATTTAACGGAAAAGATTCACTCTATTAGTTCTTGTGCTTTATCAAATATTTTTGAAGAGACTGGCTGTAATCTTAGTCCCTCCCATTCTTGAATAACATTATTCTTACTTTCACGAAAAGTCTNTAATGTATCAGTATTTCCTACACTATGAAAACTAAATTGAAAATTGAAGATTTTTATATAAATGACATCTTCGTCTTTTGATACAAACATTTCAATTCCATCAATATTCTTTTTAATAATTTGGTTAATTCTTTTTTGAATTGTGTTAAATCTAAATTCATAGTTAACAATTATTTCATCGCTTCATTTACTACTAAATGAATATTATCATAGGTCGAGTCTAATTTTTTGAGAAAATCTTTAGGAGCTAGCCAAACTGATAAATCTATATTTTCTTCTAACTGTGGAATAAGAATTGGACGGCCTTTGACCGACATTTTATACCAATGAGTAATTTTTGTGATTTGAGTTCCATCAAGTCTATAATTGTGAGTAGTTTCTATAATCTTACTTCCTAATGAAATTTGACTCAATCCACATTCTTCTCTGACTTCCCTAATTGCACATTCCTTAATATTCTCGTTTTTCTCAACTTTTCCTTTTGGTAAATCCCAAACCCCTAACCTAAATATCCATAAAACTTCGTTAAACTCATTCACAACCCAACCGCCTGCTGCAATTAAAGTCTCTGTTTTGTATTTTTGTTTCATGGTCTTAGATTCAAAAGCAGCAAAAGATATCGCAAAATCACTATTGCAAATTAAAGCAATAGAATTACGTCCAAAAAATCCNTTCACATGGGCTTCTGGAATCAAGTCACCTATCTATTGTGACAACCGTATAATTTTATCACACCCAAAAGTTCGAGATTTTGTATGTTCAAATTTATCGAAACAAATAAAAAAGACATTTCCTAAAATTGAAATAATCGCTGGAGTTGCAACTGGTGCCATAGGCATCGCTGCATTAGTTGCACAAGATTTAGGATTACCTATGGTCTATGTGAGGTCTAAATTAAAAGGACATGGAAGAAAAAATTTAATCGAAGGTCATCTCGAAAGCGATAAGAATGTTGTTGTTATTGAAGATTTGATTTCTACTGGAATGAGTTCTCTAAAGGCAGTAAATTCAATTAAAGAATCAGGAGGTCGAGTAATGGGTATGTTGGCAATATTTACATATGGTTTCCAAGAATCCACTAAAGCTTTTAATGATGAAGATTGCAAATTAATCACACTCAGTGATTTTGAGCACTTATTGAAGGGAATAAAAAATGATAAATCTTTTAGCTTAGAAGATCAATTGATTTTAGATGATTGGAGAAAAAATCCCCACAATTGGCATAATATAAAGTCTTCATGAAAAAATCAATTAGACTCCTGTAGCCACCGGATTTCTTTATTTGAAAAAAGCCTCGTTTGTCCATTTATGAGCATTAATTCCATTCTTCCGTCTTCCAAAATTGCTGAAGTTTTTGCCCTAAATATTTCTCCGGTAATTAAGTTTTCCCAGTTCGAAAAAATATTCCAGTGAAATAAACTCTTTTCATATTCTAGTCGTACATTTTTGTCTTTCAAATTGATACGACTTATAACTGCTTCTGCAATAGGTTTTGTCATCTGATTGGGAATTAAATCTGATCCTAAATATGCATACTCATGTGGTGCGCTTCGAATATTAATTCCAAATCCAAAAAAAAAGCGATCACAAGAACCACTTTTCCAATTGGNTTCTGATAAAATTCCTGCAATTTTTTTTGATTTAAATAAAATATCATTTGGCCATTTTAGTGTTATGTCATTTTTATAACCCAAAAGAAAAAGCTTTAAAGCAAGCGATCCAGACATATGTGCTCTCATCAACTCTTCACTATGCCATGAAATTTGTGGACTAATAATTGTCATTAATAAGGACCCTCCAACGTCATCAACCCAGCGAGAATTATTCTGACCTCTACCTGCTGTCTGAGTATCTGCCGTAATGGCAGTCCAACAATTTTTAGAAAAGCTACTTAAATTACTCTTAGCGAATGAATTAGTTGAACTTAACTCTTTGATATGTATGTATTTAATGATCACTAATCACTTGTAATTGAATTCCTTGTAAATTTCAGATTAATGCTGGCACCTTTGTTGCGTTACTTTTGTGAAATTAAAATAAATACCTGAAAATTCATTATGAAGCATAGTTTCCCACCAATTATTCATGAGGCTCTTGAAGGGATTTCAGAAATGAAGGGAGAAAAAACTGTGGTAATTGACCTAAGACATTTAGAAAATTCGGTTTGTAATTATTTTATCATAACGGAAGCTCAGTCAAATACTCAGGTTTCTGCAATAAGCTCTGCCGTAGAGAAAAGAGTTAAAGAGCAATGTGATGAGAAAGCCTGGCACACCGAAGGAGTGGAGCAAAGTGAATGGATATTGATGGATTATGTTGACACAGTGATTCATGTTTTTGATACGAATTCACGATATTTTTATGATATAGAAAGTCTTTGGAAAGATGGAAAGACAACAAAAATTAAAGATTGAGGTTATAGTACAAGTGATATGAGCAAAAAAGAACTTAAAAAGAAACCAGGATTGCCCAAATTTGGAATTAGCTGGATATACCTCTCAATATTTGTTGGGCTTTTGGCATTACAATTTTTTTCCAATAATTATTCAGGTCAAACTCTCGATTCCAACTTTAGCGACCTGAAGGAAAAAATTTCAAAGGGACATGTTTCTCTAGTAGAAATTGTAAATAAAAACCATGTTTTAGTTTATTTAGACATGGATACTTTGGCTTCAAACGAGGACTACAAAGAAATCTCAAAAACAACTTTTGGAGACTCACCAAACCCCGGACCCCATTACCAATTTACGGCAGGAGATAATTTTGAAGAAAAANTCTGGCGTTTTTATGATGAAAATCCGGATGTCAAACTTCAGTTTGGAGAAGTTAATGTCCAGCATAAAACAGAAACGAATTATTGGACAGAAGTTTTATCTTGGATAGTTCCATTTGCTCTAATAGCATTTTTCTGGTTTTTTATGATGAGACGAATGGGTGGNGGTTCAGGTGGNGGTCCAGGCTCGCAAATATTTAATATAGGCAAATCAAAAGCCCAAATGTTTGATGCGGATGCTGAGGTTCGAATCACATTTCAGAATGTTGCTGGGATGGAAGGTGCCAAAGATGAAGTACTAGAAGTTGTTGACTTTCTTAAGAACCCCAAGAAATACACAAATCTTGGAGGTAAAATTCCCAAAGGAGTATTGCTTTCAGGACCTCCAGGAACGGGGAAAACATTATTGGCAAAAGCCGTAGCAGGNGAGGCTAAAGTCCCATTTTTTTCTTTGAGTGGCTCAGATTTTGTTGAAATGTTCGTTGGTGTNGGAGCAAGTAGAGTAAGAGATTTATTTAAACAGGCAAAAGAAAAATCACCTAGTATCATTTTTATCGACGAAATAGATGCAATTGGACGTGCTCGAGGTAAATCCAATATCAATGGGGGAAATGATGAAAGAGAAAATACTTTAAATCAACTTCTTACCGAAATGGATGGCTTCGGGACCAATGAACACGTAATTGTCATGGGAGCCACCAATAGAGCAGATATACTTGATCGAGCTTTAATGAGAGCAGGAAGGTTTGATAGGGTTGTTTATGTTGACTTACCTGAATTTAAAGAAAGGAAAGAAATTTTTGATGTACACCTAAAGCCACTAAAACATAGTAAAACATTAGATGTCCAATTCCTAGCGCGTCAAACTCCTGGATTTTCAGGAGCAGATATTGCGAATGTTTGCAATGAGGCAGCCTTGGTAGCTGCAAGAAAAAATAAGAAAAAAGTGGAAAAACAAGATTTCTTAGATGCCGTTGATCGAATTATAGGTGGTATGGAAAAGAAAAGTAAAATTATCACTCCAGAAGAGAAAAAAGTTATTGCCTATCATGAAGCAGGACATGCAACTGTAAGTTGGTTACTAGAGCATGCTTCACCNTTGGTTAAAGTTACTATTGTCCCAAGAGGAAGATCCNTGGGAGCAGCNTGGTATCTTCCAGAAGAGAGACAGTTAAATTCTACAAATCAACTTCTAGACGAAATGTGCGCCGCGATGGGCGGAAGAGCCGCGGAAGAAGTTGTATTCAAAGAAATAACCACAGGAGCGCTAAGTGATCTTGAAAAAGTCACGAAACAAGCAAAAGCAATCGTTTCAATCTATGGATTAAATAAGGAAATTGGAAATGTTACTTATTATGATTCAACGGGTCAAAGCGAATACCAATTTGACAAACCTTACAGTGAAAAGACAGCTCAAATTATTGATCAAGAAATATCGAAAATCATAGAGAGCCAATATAATAGAGCTAAAAAACTGATAAATGAAAATATCGACAAACTACACTTACTAGCTGAAGACTTATTAAAAAAAGAGGTAATTTTCAAGGANAATTTAGAAGCAATTTTTGGGAAACGAAAATGGTTAACTTCTGAAGAGAAAATTCAAGCTTCTTTGAACGCAGAATCTAAAAAAAAAGTAATACCACAAAAGAAAAAATCACCATCAAAACCAAACGGTGATAAGGAGTCCTAATTCTTTTACAAGGAACTGCAATAAAACGAATTAGATTTACTAATTTTCAGGGTAATTCTTGACAATGGCTGGACTTTTTGGAAAATTCTTTTCAATATTAAGTGGTGCTCCCGAACACAGTGTTTCGGAGCCTAACGACTCCATTGCTCGATTTGTTTCTGCTAATGATGACCCGGTAGATTTGACATTTGTAAAAAAGTTTACAGACGGGGGAGGTTATTTTGTGTATTGTGGAAATGAAGAAGAAATAATTGAACATTTAAAAGGAGCATCAGAAGAATTTGGAGAGACTCATTTTTTCATGCCCGAATCCAAATTAATTTTTTGGTTTCAGAAAGCTGGATTAACAGTTTCACGAGAGAATCCCCTAGATGCTAATGCGATGGCAACGACCTGCCATGCAGCGATTGCTCAAACAGGAGGAATTATGATATCTGATATACAAACAGCTGGACTTAAATTTGCTCAGCTGCCTTCTATTCATTTGGTTTTTGCCAAAGTATCGCAGGTAGTTAAATCCCTTTCAGATGGGATGTCTGCGATAAATAAATCACATAGAGATCAAAGACCTAAAGCTATTATAACCTTAAAAGGCAAAATGGATGAAAGTGTGATGCAAGCAAAAGTTGATCCAAATAAAGATCGTCAAATTTATTTTTTCTTAATGGAAGACCACCTTTTCACCAGTTTAAAATGATTCAAAGATTATTTTGGGGAATCATGTATGGTCTTGCCATATTTTGGATTTGTAATGCTCAAAACTGGTCACCCTACCTACTTTTCATTCCATTGTTACTTGTCTGTGTCGAATTTATCAAGATGGAAAAATTAAAGGTTTGGGAAAAAATATTTGGAATCATATATGTGAGCTATGCTAGTTACTCAACCTGGTCAATATCTTATTATTCAAATACTGATAATTTATCGATTTTATTTATAATTTTTGGCTTAATATGGATAAGTGATTCTATGGCTTTTTTCGGTGGGAAACTTTTTGGGAAAAACCCACTAGCGCGCTCCATTTCTCCAAATAAGACAATAGAAGGAGCAGTTATTGGCTTTATTTGTACTCTACTAATAGGTTGTTTTTCTCTAAACATGATAGATCCGATATCGGAATTTAAGTCAATAAATTCATGGCAAAGAATATCATGGGCATTGCCTTTGACAATTTCCATTTCAGCCCCTTTGGGAGATCTAATAGGTTCTAAATTCAAACGAATGGCAGGTGTAAAAGACTCCGACACGTTCTTACCAGGTCATGGTGGAGCATTAGACCGTTTTGATAGCTTTTTACTATCTGTAATCTTGGTTCAAGTTTTTCAATCTTATATATTAATATCATGATCCACCGCGAAGGCAGAAAACCCTTATTTATTGCACTAATTTTACTCACTCTTTTGTATTTTATAATTCAAAAATTACATTTTTCTGAATGGGTAAATCAATTTTATCTGGGCCTTGCAATAGTTCTTTATTTTTTGGTCTTACAATTTTTTCGAAACCCTAAAAGAAGTACAACCTCTAATTTTAATGAAATTATAGCACCTGCAGATGGCAAAATTGTAATTATTGAAGAATGTATTGAGCATGAATATCTAAAAGATAAACGGATGTTGATATCCATATTTATGTCTCCTTTCAATGTTCATGTGAATAGGGCTCCAATATCTGGAAAAGTAGTCTATACCAATTATCATCCAGGGAAATACTTAGTTGCATGGAATCCAAAGTCATCATTACTAAATGAAAGAACTTCTGTGGTAATGGAAAATAAAATTACGGGTCCTGTATTATTCCGTCAGATTGCAGGCGCAGTTGCAAGAAGAATAGCCATTTATTGCAAACCAAATCAGCAATTACAAGCTGGGGAAGAATTTGGCTTCATACGATTTGGTTCAAGAATGGATATTTTTTTACCCTTGAATTCTGAAATAATGGTAAAAATTGGTGATAAACCTATAGGAGGGGAAACGGTTATTGCACGAGTTTTAACGGACTCAGATGCTTAACCTTTGATTAACCAACTTGGAAACGAAATCAAAAACCTGATCTGGCGTTTGATTCGAGTTATCTATGATAATAGCATCCCTAGCTTTTATTAGAGGAGAATTTTTTCTAGACTCATCATCACTATCTCTTTGAATCAAATTTGCTCTAACTTGATTAATTGTGACATTAACATCGCCATTAGATCTTAAATCCTTAAGCCTTCTTTTGGCTCGAATATCAGCATCTGCCTTCATAAATAATTTTAAATCTGCATCGGGGAAAACTTTAGTCCCGATATCACGTCCATCCATGACAATATTTTTACCATGTGCCATTTTCTGTTGCTGTGATACCAACTGAGACCTAACAAAAGGCAAACTTGAAATTTTTGATACTATTGAATTTACCTCCATTGTTCTTATGTCTAATTCTACTAATTCCCCATTTAGTATTGAAAGATTGTTACCATCCAAATCCTGATCAAATGCAAAATTCATGACAGGTAATCTCTTTTTGATTAGTTCTTCATTAAGTTCATTATTGTCGTTCACCCATCCCTCTCTCAGGACCGTTAAAGCTACCATACGGTACATTGCCCCAGAATCAACATATAAAAAACCAAAATGAATAGCAAGCATTTTCGCTAATGAACTTTTACCTGTAGATGAGTAACCATCAATTGCAATAATCATAATTAAAAGGACCTTATTAAAGAAAATTGATTAACCCTACCTGCTACGTTATATAACGAACTTCCATATTGGAATTCCATTTTCCCTGCTTTAAACGTGACACCGCTACTTAGACCAGCACTAACTCTTCTTGAGGTCATTCGATTCTCCATTTGCCTACGAAAATCATAACCCAATTGTAAAAACAACCTTCCTCCCAATTGGGCTTCAACACCGCAGGATATGTGTCTAAAAAAATTATTATACCATGGAAGTTTTTCGTAAGACGTGGTTCCTGATAATGGGTCAATAACCATCAACTGCGGATCCAAATATTGTAAATTCCAATTTTGGATATTCTCATAGGTGATATTTAAACGAAATGGAGCATGTTGTAGTTTTTGACTAAAAGATATTTGAAAGTTCAAAGGCAATCTTTCTCGCTGAAGTGAGAAATATTCGAAATTTCTACCAACATTTCTCAGAACTAATGCAATTTGTTTTCTTGATGAGTCTGTTGACCATAGCATTCCAAAATCGGCTGCTATTGCCTGAGAAGTAAAGACACCGTAAGAAATAATTGGCAATTTTGCTCCAAAACCCAGAGATAGTTTACCGTAATCTAGAGAAAATGCGAACCGAGGAGTTACCTCCCTCGCATAAAACAGACCTAATAAATTTCCATTGACATCTCTTTGTTCAAGTTGACCGCTGCTTAAGAAATCCACACCCAAAGAGAGAAAAATTCTATTCGGGGTGAAAACTAAACCTCCCCTTTGCGCATTTAATGCCTTTTTTCGTTTGGAGGATTTATTTTTAAATAAATTACCTGGAAACCCTATTGTCAATGATCCTTGGTGAATTCCCCCAATTCTATTTTGAGAAGTGATTGACCATTGGTTAATATGAGATGAATTCAAACATGCAGGATTTAAAGCAGAAAAAGAAATGTCTGCAGGATGAGCCGCAGCATTTGAACCTAATGCTAATAATCGAGCAGATCCAAAACTCTCAAGAGTTGAAAAAGACGAGCTAACAGCTAGCTGACAAAATATCGGACCAGAAAAAGATAAAACTAATAAAAGAGCTATTAAATATTTTTGCACCCATTTCATAAGGACAAGTTAACTCTTGATAAGTAATTCCTTGGCGTTTTTGACTCTTTGAGATAGTAGTGCTTTATCTATTACTTCATTCATTTCATTGACATAATTGAAATTCATTCCATTTAAATACTTTGAGGGTATGTCATGTACGTCTTTTTTATTCCCCTCAGATAATATTATGTTTTTTATCCCCGAACGCTTTGCGGCAAGTATTTTTTCGCGAATACCACCAACAGGTAAAACCTTACCTCTCAGTGTTATCTCACCGCTAAGAGCGAGTTTATTTATCACTTTCTTTTGAGTGAATAAAGATATTAATGCAGTTAACAAGGCAATTCCTGCTGATGGGCCATCCTTTGGAATCGCACCTTCTGGAACATGGATATGTACATCATATTTTGTGAATAAATTATTATTCAAATTATATTTAAGTGAGTTTCCTTTCAAGTATGCTAAAGCAATTGAGGCAGACTCTTTCATAACATCTCCCAAATTACCTGTAATATTCAATTTCCCTGCGCCCGGAGAAATACTGGATTCAATAAATAAAATATCACCGCCCACCGGAGTCCATGCCAAGCCAGTAACAACTCCTGCTATCTCATTCCCTTGGTAAATATCTCTATCAAACTTGGGTGTTCCAAGTATCTCTTTGATTGATGACGATGAGATTTGGGTTGGGAATTGGTTTTTTTCTGCTTTTGCCAAGGCTGCTTTTCTAGCCATCTTACCAAGTTCACGATTCAAATTCCTCACCCCTGACTCACGAGTATATTTGTCAATTAGATCAATCATTTGAGGCTTCGCGATTTTCACCGAATCCTTAGGTATTCCATGATCACTGAGCTGTTTTGGCAACAAGTACTTTTTGCCAATTTGTTCTTTTTCCTCCAAAGTATACCCATTAACTTCTATAAGCTCCATTCTATCTCTTAAAGCAGGCTGGACTGATGAAATATTGTTTGCAGTTGCAATAAATAGAACCTTAGATAAATCATATCCCATTTCCAGGTAATTATCATAAAAGGTTTTATTTTGCTCTGGATCCAGCACTTCCAAAAGAGCGCTCGACGGATCACCCTGAGCACCATAACTCAATTTGTCAATTTCATCTAAAACAAAAACAGGATTTGAGGACTTTGCCTTTTTTATTAATTGAAGTATGCGCCCCGCCATTGCACCGATGTATGTCTTCCTATGTCCTCTAATTTCTGACTCATCTCTCAAGCCTCCTAAAGACATTCTTACATAATCTCTGCCTAATGCCTCTGCAATTGACTTACCTAAAGATGTTTTTCCAACTCCTGGAGGGCCGTGTAGGCATAGTATCGGACTCCGCATATCTCCCTTCAATTTCAAGACAGCCAAATGCTCAAGCAGTCTTTCTTTGACTTTTTCTAATCCGAAATGATCACGATCTAATATTCTTCTGGCCTTGGATAATCGAATTGGCTGAGTTGATAAATTATCCCATGGCAAATCCAAAAGAAATTCTAAATAATTTCTTTGAATCCCAAAGTCAGGAACCTGAGGGTTCATTCGCTGAAGACGCTGTAACTCTTTATCAAATTGCTGTCTTGCTTGTTCAGGCCAATCTATTTTGTCAGCCCGATCCTTCATTATTTGAAACTCCGCCTCATTACTTACTCCCCCCAACTCTTCTTGAATAGTCTTCATTTGCTGCTGAAGAAAATACTCTCTTTGCTGCTGATCAAATTCTGTACGCACTCGATTAGCAATATCATTTTTTACCTCGAGTAAATGTTTCTCATAACTGAGATGTTTTAGAACAGAATTCGTTCGCTTTTCAATATTATTTTCCTCTAAAATTGCCTGCTTTTTCTCAACATCAAGATTCATATTACTTGCAATAAAATGTATCAGAAATGTATCAGACTCTATATTTTTCACAGCTATTTGAGCCTCAGTGGGGATATTAGGAGACTCCTGAATAATATCCATAGCCATTTCCCTTATATGCTGAACCAGAGCACGAAACTCAGTACTTTTTGGTGGTTCAACATCCTTCAAATATTCAACTTTTGCCTTGAGAAAGGGTTCATCACTAATTATTTCAACAATTTTAAACCTTCTTTTTCCTTGAAGTATCGCAGTAATATTACCATCTGGCATCTTAAATGACTTTACCATTTGAACAAGCGTCCCAACTGCATGTAAATGTTCACCATTAGGAGTTTCTGTGTCGGGGTTCTTTTGAGCTAATACCCCAAATAATTTTTTACCTTTTTGTGCACCCTGTACCAGCTTTATACTTTTATCCCTACCCGCGGTAATTGGAGATACCACTCCTGGAAATTGAACGGTATTTCTTAATGGGAGTATTGATATTTCCTCCTGTAAATCACTATCTGGTATGCTATTATCCTCCTCATTGGTAATCAAGGGAATAAAATCAGTTTCTTCTGAAAGAAGGGAGAATGAGGTTCTTTCCATATTAATAATTAGGCAAGACCCGTGCCACCGCGAAATTCTGTGGTGGAATAAAAAATAGCTGACAAGATGTCGCTTTCTGTTTGATCATATTCCATATTTCTTCTGGACATAACCTTTTTTGCAGTTAAATGGGCCTTTTCAAGTGAATACTCCTTCAGCCCTTGCGGCCCTCCCCATGAAAAGTCCGGTAAAAAATTACGAGGAAAGCCTGACCCAAAAACATTACATGAAACGCCTACCACAGTGCCTGAATTAAACGAAGTGTTAATTGCGCATTTACTATGATCCGCCATGACTAGTCCACAAAACTGAAGTCTAGTATGATCAAAACTCCGAGATAGGTATGAAAATAACTTAATTTCATCATAGTTATTTTTCAAGTTAGAGTTACTCGATCCCGCTCCAATATTACACCACTGTCCCAAGACAGCATTACCCATGAATCCATCGTGGGCTTTATTGGAAAACCCCCAAACCACTGAATTATTTATTTCTCCTCCAACCTTAGAGTGAGGACCTATAGTTGTGGCACCATATATTTTGGTTCCTAGCTTCAATGTACTAGAGTTCCCCAGAGAGAAACCCCCATGGATCATTGAACCTGGCATAATTTTAGAGCTCTCTGCTAAATAAATAGATCCTTCCTCTGAATTTAAGATAGAAGCCTTGACATCAACTCCCTTTTCCAAAAATATCCTTTCCCCAAAAACCTGATTCGATGGGGGTATTGGCTCAGATTTACGACCCGCAGTCAATAAATCAAAATCAAATTCTAATTGTTTTTTGTTCCATGAAAAAATATTCTCAGGTCGTTTCACCAAAAGATATTCTCCCAAGTAGGCTATTCTTTTTTTACCATTTCTGTGAGCTAACCAATCTTCTCCAGAAACAAGCATTTCACCATCTTTTAAAGAATTTATTGCTTGTATTAATTCATAACAAGGAAGCAACCCTCCTCTCAAATGAAGATCACCCTTTTTTTCCGGAAATTTGATTTTTAAATGATTTGCAGTTGAAAATGAAAAATTCTTTGATTCAAGGATTTTCAACCATTTCTGTGAGATGGTTAATGTACCCACTCTCAGATCAGCAACTGGCCGAGTCCAAGTTAGAGGCTTTAATGTTTCGTATTCAGGCCCGTCGTGGAAAACTATGTCCATGAACCGAAATTAAGCTATTCCTTTGATAACTTACCGTAACGGCTGCGGAATTTATCAACTCTTCCTGCTGTATCCAATAATTTCTGTTTTCCTGTGTAGTAAGGATGTGAATATGATGAGACTTCCATTTTTACTAAAGGATACTCTTTTCCATCAACTTTTATTGATTCTTTTGATGGGGCACAGCTCCTTATGACGGTAACATCGCCAGTACTCATATCTTTGAAAGCACATTCGCGGTAATTAGTTGGGTGAATTCCTTCTTTCATCGCTTTTAAATTTTTTTAATTAAATCGAGATTTTGCCCGATTTCCTTTAGCGGGATGCAAAGATAGTTAGATTAAATGAAACAACATAAGTCGAAACAACTCTTGAGTGATTGCCGATCTCTATTAACTTTAGGTCTCTTCGCACTATTATTTTCGTGCCGACCTGATCATTCGACAGCTTTTGACCCTTTAGACATTGAGTTCTCAAAAGATACCATATATCTCGATACAGTTTTTAATGCAATAGGAAGCTCAACTAGAAGTTTTACAATACGTAATAAAAGTGATCAAAATATTTTGCTCGATAAAATAAAATTAGGGATGGGTGATGATAGCCCGTTTAGATTCAATATTAATGGAATACATGGTGTTGAATTAAACGATATCGTTTTACCAGCCTCAGATAGCCTTTGGGTATTCATTGAACTTACATCACCCCCAGGAGCTTTACAAATGCTATGGACTGACTCTCTAATATTTACTAATAAAGGATTAAGTGATGATGTCAAACTTATTTCACTGGCTTACGATGCACATTTTCATTTTCCGAATAAAATTTATACAATTAAACGAAACCCGCCGCTAACAAATATTGAAATTCCATATTCAATTTTACCCTCTAACTCAACTTGGTCAAATGATAAACCACATGTAGTATATGGTTATGCCGTAATTGATAGTGGCTCCTCACTCGAAATAATGAAAGAAGCAAGTATTCATTTTCACTCAGGCTCGGGTCTTTGGGTCGCTTCTGGAGGTATTTTACATGTCGATCAGGATAATACCGGAAGTTATTCTGACCCTATTGTTTTTGAAGGGGATCGCCTGGAACCTTTTTACAGCAATATTGCGGGTCAATGGGGAGGATTGTTAGGGGGTATTTTTATACAACGCGGTAGTAAAGTCAAAATAAATAATGCTTGGATAAAAAATGGCACAATTGGTATCAGATGTGATTCCATAGGAGAATTTGGAGAAAGCAACTTATTAATAAGAAATACCAGAATCACCGATTTTAGTCGGGTTAGTATATACAGCGGGTTTGGCAATATTGAGATGGAGAATGTTACTATTGCTAACTCCGGTTTGTATTCATTATACTGCCTAGGGGGAAGAGTTTTTGCAGACCATTGTACTTTCATAAATGAATTTCCATCTGCCCGATCGACTCCTTCGATTGGGCTTTTTAATCGTTATGAAGATGCATCGGGACAATATCGATACAGAGATCTGAATGAAGCCTATTTTGGGAATTGTATTATTTCTGGAAACAAAGAGTCTGAAATAGGATTCGATTTTGACGCCAATGGTAAATTTAATTACAAAATGGAGGGCTCATTGATTAAACTCGTTACAAACCCTGTGAATGGAAACTATGACATTAATAATCCTAATTATTTTAAACAATGTGTTTTTAATAAATCTCCAAACTTCATATTTCCAGAATCATACAATTTTCAGTTGGATTCAAACTCGGAAGCAATCGATATTGGAGTGATTGGTCCAGCTATCAGAGTTCCTTTTGATCCCAATAACGTAAACAGAACAATTACGCCAGATGCAGGAACTTTTGAAAAAAATTAAATCATAATTTCAGACAAAACGATAAGTTGTCTACACCATCAGCATAATCCCACAGATTGGGTTTTTGAGAATTTCCAAATGATGTTTGAAAATCTCTTCCAACAACTGTTTGAATCTGATTCTCGATTCTTGTTAATTTGAGATTTAAGTCTTCTTGATTATCATAAAAGGAATAATTCACAATACCCGTTGGAGGTTTTAAATTCGAAGATTCGGTCATTATTGCAAAATTATTTTCGAGAAATTTTATCCCATTGAGCATTAACAGGGCCCTTTGGTAATTAAAATTTGATGAATACTTGTTATGATTTAATATGTAGCCCCAATGAGGCCATGACTCAAAAATTCTTTGAATATTAAAATTATGAGGAAGAAAAAGGTGTGTAACACTTCTGCATCCCCTGCCAAAGTATTGAAATATATCATTTGAAAGTAAGTTTAATTCATTAGTGGTGATATCTTCAGTAATAACTGACACGGAAGTTCTGGAGCCTCTTAGGATTCTTGGAATATCTCTAAAATAATAGTTGAAATATCTTTGAGTATTGTTGTTCCCCGTCGCTATGATCGCATCTACACCATTCATTTTATCTACTACCTTCATAGATGATTTTGAATCTATTTGAGATAGGGTATCGACAACTTTCTTACATAAGATTTGATCATCTGAAGAAGGTTTATAATAAACTTCATTTCCCGAAATATAAGCGCAAATAATATCATGAAGTCCGACTAAAGGCAAGTTCCCCGCGCAGATAATTCCTATTTTCTTCGGAATAGAAACTTTTTTTAACTCATAACTATTTATCCATTTTGATAAATTTTCAACGCTCAAAGATTGACACCATGAAAGTATTGAGTATTTGACAAAATCAACTGTAAACCAAGGGTTTTGTTCCTTTACCTTTTTCAGTAAATCCTCATCACTTGACATTAATTTCATTTTATTACCAAGCTCGAAAAGAGAATCTAAATGTCTGTGCATAATTACAAATGTATCTTTGTGCAAAAGTACAGATCATGGCTATTAAGATAACGGATGAATGTATCAACTGCGGAGCCTGCGAACCTGAATGTCCTAATACGGCAATTTATGAAGGAGGAATGGAGTGGAGATTTGGGGAAGGAACAGAGTTAAAAGGAGAAATAGTGAGTACCTCTGGTAATGAAACCAATGCTGAAAAACCGCAAGAACCGGTGAGTTTTGATTATTATTTCATCGCTACAGATAAGTGTACAGAGTGCATTGGGTTTCATGAGACTCCTCAGTGCGCAGAGGTATGCCCTGTCGATTGTTGCGTTCCTGACGAGGAAAATGTTGAGAGTAATTCCTCACTGGAAAAGAAAAAATCTTTTCTACACGCAGAATGAAGTTAAAAACTCTAACGGGATTATTTTTTATTTATTCATTAGTCAGTTTTTCCCAAACTAATTCTACTCAAAGCATCTCTCCAGAAAATCAAAACCCAAAAGTTCAATTCTTTTTAACCTCCCTAAAAAATTGCGATTTCCAGAATTTAGAACTATCAGCATCAAACAGGCTCCGAGCAGGGAGAAATATGGATTCACTTATAAATCATGCTCTAAATTCAGATTTTTTAAGGCCTTTAATCTTGGATGAAGAACACTTACCAAAAGGTGTTCTTTTCTCAAAATCAGAGGATGAAAAAATTCGAACCTATACATGGGCAGTACCCATGAAAAAGGGGGTATATGAATTCTTTGGCCAAGTTTTAATTAATAATAAGCGAGTTGAACGTCTAATTGATATTCTCAATTTTGACGAAAATGATCAACTGGATCAAAATCATTGGCCCGGAGGTCTAATATATCATATCGAATTAACTAAATATAGGGGCAAGCGTCATTATTTATCATTATCATTTCGTCCAAACAAAAAAAATATTCAAATGAAAATTATTGAACCTATAATAGTTGGAGCAAAAAATATATATTTTGGAGCCTCAGTATTTGCGATAAGCAACTTTAATGATAAATATTTTGAAAAACCCCCAAAACGTTTAATTCTCAGATACTCACCTAAAGTAAGTGCCACAATTCATAGCATATCAAAAAATAAAGAAATTGTAATTGATAATCTAGGTCCGATGGGTTCGAAAATACGAGGAAATTATATCGACTATGGACCTACTCTTTCATCTCAGTCTATTTTTTTTAAGAGAGGAAGATGGGTAAGCAACTGATTTGAAAAACTAAATTCCCCTAAAATTGTTCTCGTGCTTTGATATCTTTGCAGTATTAAAAAATATCATTCCTCAATAATGAAAAAACACAATTTCTCGGCCGGACCTTGCATTTTATATCCAGAGGTAATAAAAGGAGCATCAGAGGCAATAAATAATTTTAAAGAAATGGACTTATCTCTTTTAGAAATAAGTCATCGAGATAAAAATTTTGTTGATGTTATGGAAGAAGTAAGAGAATTATCAAAAGAAATAATGGCTCTAGAAGATGATTTTGAAGTGCTTTTTCTTCAAGGTGGAGCGAGTCTACAGTTTTGTATGACACCTTACAACTTTATGAAAAAAAATGGAGTTGCAGGATATTCGATTACTGGTACTTGGGCAAAAAAAGCCGCAAAAGAAGGGTCATTATTTGGTCAGGTAATAGAGGTTGGGTCCTCAGCAGAAGAGAATTTTAACTACATCCCAAAAAAATTGAAAATTACCAAGAATATGGACTATCTGCATTTAACCTCGAATAATACAATTGTGGGTACGCAAATTAAAGATTTTCCAAATACGGATATTCCTTTAGTTTGTGATATGTCATCAGATATTTTTAGTCGGCAAATAAATTTTAATCAATTCTCGTTGATTTATGCAGGAGCGCAAAAAAATATTGGACCGGCTGGAACAACTCTTGTTGCAGTAAGGAAAAGTGCATTGGGAAAAACAGCGAGAGATATTCCCAGCATGTTAGATTATGAAAAACATATTAAATCAGACTCTATGTTTAATACCCCCCCTGTATTTAGCGTTTATACATGCCTGCTGACTTTGAGAGCTTTAAAACATAATGGAGGCCTTTCAATAATTGAAGAGCAAAATAAGTTAAAAGCAAATCATTTATACAAAGAAATTGAGAGAAATGAGCTTTTTGAAGGAGTAGCAAAAAAAGAGGATAGATCTAGCATGAATGTCTGCTTTCTGTTAAAAGATGAGTCTCTAAAAGAAAAATTTGACAAGCTTTGTTCGGAGGCAGGCATTGTTGGAATCAACGGCCATCGATCTGTTGGAGGATATCGAGCTTCGATATATAATGCTTTGCCATTTGAGAGTGTTAGAATATTGACAGAAGTAATGAATCATTTAGATTAAAAATAATTTTTGAAATTAAAAAAATGAAAATTTTAGCGAACGACGGAATTGCTGATTCGGCGACCAAGATTTTAGAGCAAAATGGACATGAGCTAATTAAAACAAATGTTGCCCAAGATCATTTAGCTAAATATATCAATGATAAAAACATTGACGTTTTGCTCGTTAGATCTGCTACAAAAGCAAAAAAGGATTTAATTGATGCGTGTCCAAATCTAAAAATGATTGGTCGCGGTGGTGTTGGGATGGATAATATTGATGTTGAATATGCTAGGTCAAAATCAATTGAAGTTTTTAATACCCCAGGAGCGAGTAGTAATAGTGTTGCCGAACTTGTTTTTGCTCACCTAGGCGGATTACTTCGATTCTTACACGAATCCAATCGACAAATGCCTTTAGAAGGTGAGTCTCGATTTAAAGATTTAAAAAAATCTTATGCTAAAGGGATGGAGTTGAGAGGTAAAAAAATTGGAATAATAGGATTCGGTAGAATTGGAAAGGCTGTTGCCAGAATAGCTTACAGTTTAGGTATGAAAGTTCAAGTTCATGACCCTGTTATGAAAAACTCTGATTTTAGTATTGAATTTTCTGATGGCCAAAAAATTGACACTGCAGCAAAGAGCCTTAATCTAAATGAAATTCTTAAAACATCTAACGTAATAACACTTCACATAGGAGGGACAAAAGAGATAATCGGAGAAAAAGAGTTAGCTCTAATGAAACCCGGGAGTTTCATAGTAAATACATCCAGAGGAGGCGTAATTAACGAAGAGGCATTAGATTTAGCTTTGGAAAACAAACATCTTGCAGGCGCTGCTCTCGATGTTTTCAACAATGAACCTCAACCTGCTATAAAGCTGTTAATGAATCCAAACTTATCCATGACTCCACATATTGGTGCAGCTACTGTAGAAGCTCAAGAGAGAATTGGGCTTGAATTAGCCAATAATATTATTTCGTTATCGAAGAAATAGATGCCACGTTTAATCCCTTTTGCAGCCATTAGAGCACCTCGATCTCTTGCCGGATTAGTCAGTACTAGGACTTATAAAAGCTATTCTAAAACAGAATTAAAACAGAAATTAAATACCAATAGATTCTCATTTCTTCACGTCATTAAAGTTAAAAATGAAGAAAAACAAAAATTAAAAAAAATCAAGGATAATTTTCATGAGTTTCTTCAGAGAAAAATTTTTATTAAAGATGAAATCCAAAGTCTATACATCTATCAGCAAGAGAATGGAGATGAAAAGTTTTTTGGAGTCATTGGTCTTATCTCATTGGAAGACTATGAAAAAAGTAGAATTATTAAACATGAGAATACCCTTGAAAAAAGGGAGACTTTATTTTCGAAATATTTAGATACAGTTCACTTTCAGGCAGAACCTATTTTGTTAGCCCGAAATCAAAATACAATTTGGGATGAAATAATGACCAAAACAATGGAACAGAGGCCAGAGAGTGAATTTGCAACAAGTGACGGTGTTTTCCATAAAATATGGGTCTTATCAAAATCTGATTCCGAAATCATTAGAATCGAATCCGAGTCAATGAAAAAATTCTATGTGGCAGATGGTCATCATCGTCTATCATCATCAGCGAAATCCAAAAGTTGTAATCATGTATTATCTCTTGTAATTGATTCAAAGCAATTAAATATTTCACCCTTTTACCGATTTATTAAAGGGAAGGCTTTGGGTAATAGAGATTGGACTTCAATAATAAATGCAAAATTTATTGATCAAGCTCCAACAGAACTTCCTGAAGTCGGTATTTATGCTTTGGATAATCGAGGCTGGTGGCACATAAATAGCGAAAAAATTAGGTTTCCAGAATCTAAATGGATAAATGAAAATTTATTCTCACCTATTTGGGGCATAAAAAATGAACGTAATGAAGAAAGAATACGATATCTTGAAGGGACACAAAATATGAAAAAAATAGAATCTCTTCGGAATAATGACGAAGTTATGTTCGTATCATCTCGACCCTCTTGGGAAGAAGTGAAAAATGCATCAGATCAAGGAGTTATGCTTCCTCCTAAAAGCACTTATATCGAACCCAAGTTACGATCTGGAATGATTATATTCTCATGGAGTTAGAGGGGAATTTTAAAACAATTCTTGATGAGATTAGTCCCTACGTCACGTTAGTTGCAGTTAGTAAGACCAAACCAGATTCTCTCATTCTGGATGCTTACAATCTAGGACAGAAAGACTTTGGTGAGAATAGAGTTCAAGACATGAAAGGTAAAGCTCAAAGGCTTCCTAAAGATATCCGTTGGCATATGATTGGAAGAATTCAGACGAATAAAATCAAAGATTTTATTTCATATGTTCATCTAGTTCACGGTGTTGATAGATTGAAAGTTTTAAGTTCCATAAACAATGAGGCAAAAAAAATAAATAGGGTCATCGATGTACTTATCCAGGTGCATATCGCTAAAGAGGAGACTAAGACAGGTTTTTCATTTCATGAATTAGAAGAAGTATTTTCAAATGAAAATCAAAATAAATTCAAAAACATACGAATAAGGGGCCTAATGGGCATGGCAACATTTACGGAGAATCAAAATGAGATTCGAAAAGAATTCTCAATGCTAAAAAAAACTTTTGAAAACATAAAAAAAGCCATTAATGAGCCACATTTTGACATACTTAGCATGGGTATGAGTGGAGATTTCCAGATAGCCATTCGGGAAGGATCAACGATGGTAAGAATTGGAACTTTATTATTCGGAAAACGTAATATTTGAGTTATGTATTCCGTAGTTGACATAGAAGCATCTGGCGGTAAAGTCGGTGAGGAGAAAATAATTGAAATTGCAATATTTCTTTTCGACGGTAAGAAAATAATAGATCAGTTTATTTCTTTGGTCCAACCAGATTGCAAAATTCCAATATTTATTCAAAAACTGACGGGCATTAAGCAATCTGATTTAGTTAATGCCCCTAGGTTTTATGAAATAGCAAAACGAATCATTGAAATAACTGAGGGAGCCATATTTGTAGCTCACAACGCCAGTTTTGATTACCGAATTCTAAAACAAGAATTCTTTAGTCTTGGATATAATTATGACCGTACCGTATTAGATACAATTCCACTTTCAGAAAAATTTTTTCCCGAGTTACCATCACACGGGCTAGAAACTATATGTAACGAACTTGGCATTTTAAATCCTAAAAGACACCGGGCTGATGGCGATGCCAGAGCAACTGCAAAATTTTTAGAAATTCTGTTAGAAAAAGATCGAGAAAAATACATAGAAGGCGTTTATCTAAAGTTGCCATCAGCGACCGGTAAGCATTCTTTTAGCAAACAAATTGAAAACTTAGTAAAAACAATTGGAATTTATTATTTATTCAATAATGATGGAGAAGTAATCTATTTGGGGAAAAGCGATCAATTAAGAGTAAGAATTGATCGACATTTTTTGTCTACTAATGATAAAGCCATTGCTCTTCAAAAAGAGGTAAAAAGTATTCGAGTCGAAGAAACAGGAAGTATGCTAATGGGTGAAATTTTAGAGCATATAGAACTTCTTAGTTTAAAACCGAAGTACAACACACCAAAAGATCGATACAGTCTAAAATACGGGTTGTATAAAATTGCTGGAGAATCTCAAGCCCAATGGGACATTAGAAAAATTAAAAACGATATACCCGAACTAATTATTGAAAACAAACAAGAGGGTTTTGAATGGCTAGCCAAATTATCTATTTTTTATAATAAAAACATCGATGATTTCGTTCTTCCTAAGCATAGATCACAAACAATGAAATGTCTAAAAAATAAAAAAGCAATTAACAAAAACGAAAATAATTCAAGTATTTTTTCATCAAAAGATGACATTGACATTAAAAAAATATTTTATCCCAACGAATCAATGCTTTTAGTCGATTCTGGAAAAACAATCGGAGAAAAAACTATTTATTTAATTGAAAATTCGGAATTCATTGGTTACTCTAAAGCAGAATTAGCTACTCAGCAAACAGACTGGAATCTTTTAAAAAAAAGAATTACAAAAGTCCCAAAATCGAAATATTTAAACAGTTTAATTGTAAAAGCCCTGAAGGATAATAAAATAGGATCCTTAAAATTTAAATTTTCATAAATATGGAAATAATAATTTGAGAGGCCTGAGCTCTGTAATTGGTCTCTAGATTATCTAAAGAAATATCTGAAAATATGATGTCAAAGGGACTTTGATAGCGCAGGTTGAACTGAAACCTAAAAAGCTTCAAACCTACCCCAAACTGGTTAGACCAATTGCTAGGTTGAGAAATATCAAAGATAGGCATTGAGAAAACAGGGGCATACAGTGCTGAAAGTGGACCAATTTTTAATCCAAATTCAATGGGAAAATCCAAATGAGATAAGTCTATAGGAACTTGAAATGTAGAATCAACATTAAGTCTATTAGAGATATTTAAAGGCTGATTTAAATATGTAAACCAGCATTGGGGTTCAAAATAAATTAATCCCAATCCAATTCTGCGATATACTCCGATATGGTAACCATTTTGTGGTTTTGAATTAAAAATAAAAGGATCATACGCCAAATCCAAAGGCTGAATATTAATATTTGAGACATGAACTCCTGCTGAAATTCCATAGCTCAAACGTTGCGCAATTATCTGTTCAGAGGAATGAAAAAAAAGAAATATGTAACAAAACTTAGTGATTAAATTTTTCATTCCAAAATTAAAAATTTGATATAAATTTTTCAATGTTCTCTTGAATTCTGGTAGGAATGTTTTCTGAACTTGCAGGTAAAAAAGGAATTCCTGTCAACCTCTCATATAATTCTATATAACGTCTTGAAACACTATTTATCCAATCTTCATTAAGATCAGGTATTTTCTGCCCCTTCATACCTTGAAATCCCTTTGAAATTAAAAATTGTCTAACAAATTCTTTAGATAACTGCTTCTGTGGGAGACCCTTGTCCTGACGTTCTTGATACCCATCTTTGATGAAGTATCTGGAGGAATCTGGAGTATGTATTTCATCAATTAGCACAATTGAACCATCATTTAATTTACCAAATTCATATTTAGTATCTACTAAAATCAAACCTCTTTCTTCAGCCATTTTTTGACCTCGTCGAAATAGTTTCTTTGTATACTCCTCAATTTGTTCATAGTCATCTTTACTGATAATTCCTTTTGAAATTAATTTTGCTCGGGAAATATCTTGATCATGAGCTCCTATACTCTCTTTTGTTGTGGGCGTTATGATTGGTTCCGGAAATTCATCATCTGTACGAAGTCCATCTGGCATTGGAACGCCACTAATACTTCTTTCACCATTCAAATAAAGCCTTGAAGCATGGCCACTCAAGAAACCTCGTATAACCATCTCAACCTTAAAAGGCTCTGCCTTATGCCCAAAAGTAACTACTGGGTCTGGTGATGAAATATGCCAATTAGGCACTATATCCGAGGTTTTATCAAAAAAATACTTAGCCATCTCATTTAATACTTGTCCTTTATATGGGATCCCTTTTGGCAAGACCACATCAAATGCGGATAGTCGATCCGAGGCGATCATTAAAATAAAATTATTCTTCAAAGTATAGACATCTCTTACCTTGCCACGATAAAAATTTGTTTGACCTGAGAAATTAAAATGATAATCAGTTAAAGAAAGCATAGTATTTTAATTTTTTGAGCTTTTCTGGACTTAGTAATTCTCCTATTACATTTACAATTCAAAAATACAAATTATGCCGATCGTAACCCTCACAAGTGACTATGGATGGAAAGATCCGGATACTGCCGTTGTGCGAGGAATGATTTATTCAGAAATGCTTAAGTCTGGTATAGCAGCGCCAGTGGTAGATGTTTCTCACGATGTGAGCCCCCGAAATCACCAGGAAGCTGCCTATATTTTGAGAGGTGCGTATAATTCTTTTCCAAAAAAAAGTGTTCATATAGTGTTAGTAGATAATATGGCAAGCCAAAGCGAAGAGATTATTGCAATTGAAATTGACGATCATTTTTTTCTTGCTCTAAACCATGGTGGTTTGTCTCTAATTAGACCGGATTTGAAGATCACTAATATGGTTCAAATAGAGCTCAAGAATCGCTTAGAACTAGTTAAACCTGAAAGTATAATATCAGCAGCAGCAATCCATTTATTAAATAGTGGGATTTTAACTACACTCGGCAAAAATCTTTTAAATTTTCAAAAATTACAGACCATCCATCCGGAAATTAAGAATGAAAAGACGGCTATTGTTCATGTAAAATATGTTGATCATTATGGCCAATTAGTAACCAATGCCAGTGAAAACTGGTTACGTGATTGGACAAAAAATAGACCTGTTTTTGCAATTGCAAGAGGAAGGAAAATAAATAATTGGATTTCAAATCGTGAGGAAATGAAAGATTCAGGAACACTATACATGAGAATAAATAATTTTGGCTTTTTAGAAATCGGATTGGTTTCGCCAGGTAAAAACAGTTCAAATACAGCCAGTTCTCTCCTAGGTATTTCAGAACATGACCCTATAGAGCTGCAGATAAAATATAACTGGAAGCAATAGTGTTCAAAAAGATGTAAAAACTGCAATTGAAAGCCTACATCATTTAATAATATTTGTCGAAATTTGACTATCAAAATCAATCACAATCGGATGATTTCACTGGCCAAAAAAGAATTTAATGCATTTTTTCAATCCTCCACGGGAGTTTTAATAATATGTGCTTATTTAATTCTAAATGGTCTTTTTCTCTGGCTTTTGGAAGTCCCTTTCAATTTGATACAATCTGGTTATGCACAATTAGATGGTTTATTTATGTTATCACCATGGGTATTCTTATTCTTAATTCCTGCCATTGGTATGAAGATGCTTTCAGATGAAAAACGAACAGGAACGCTAGAGTGGCTTTTAACAAAACCGATTAGTGAATGGCAAATAATAATGGGTAAATATTTTGCTGGAATGACGTTAATCTTATTTTCTCTAATTCCAACTTTTGTTTACGTCATTACTATATTTTATTTTGGCAACCCCAAAGGGAATATTGACATAGGTGCCACAATAGGGTCATATATCGGAATTTTTCTCATGGCCTCATGTTATATGAGTATTTCACTCTTTACATCTGCAATTTCAGAAAATTCCATCATCGCCTTTGTTTCAGCTGTCTTGCTATGTTTATTTTTCTATTCTGGATTTGATCAAATAGCTAATTTGAAAGACCTTGAGTTCTCCGGGTTATTTTGGATGAGCCTCGGGATCAATGAACATTATAATTCAATAAGCCGGGGAGTTATCGACTTCAGTGATATTACTTATTTTTTTGTACTGAGCTTTATTTTTTTGAGTAGCGCCCAAATCATTCTAAAATCTCGTAATTGGTAATTTTTAGCATGAAAAAACTAGATCTCATACGGTTTTTCACAATTCTATTTTTTGGGATTCTGGTATTTTGCCTGTCTACTTTTTTGTCTTTTCGGATTGATTTAACTCAAGACAAAAGATTTAGCTTAAATACATCGACAATAAAACTGTTAAAAAATATTCAGGACCCCATGCTTTTCACCATATATCTAGATGGAGACTTTCCCTCTGGTTTTCAGCGTCTAAAGCTTGAATCTTTGCGGCTACTTGAAGAGTTCCGTGCTGAGAATTCAAATATTGAATATATCCTGGTTAACCCGTCTGAAAATTCCGATTCTCAAGCTAGACGAGATACTTATACCCAACTAAAGAATTCAGGTCTTTCTGCAATTCAAATAAAAGTTGAGGAGCAAGATGGAGTAAAAGAACAGCAAATTTTTCCTGGGGCAATTGTTTCTTATCAGGATAAAGAATGGCCAGTTTCTTTGTTAATGGATCAATTTGCCTCGAATCCTGAGGCGCAAATTAATGCGTCTATCCAGAATTTAGAATATTCTTTGGCAACATCAGTAAAAGGCTTGACTGATAATTATCGCAGATCAATAGGAATTCTTCATGGACATGATGAACTTAAACCTATTGAAACAGCATCCTTAGAATTATCACTATCCAAGTCTTATGATTTAGAACACTTTAATCTAAGAGAATTTCCCATTGATACAAATACTGGAGAACCGGACCTATCAAAGCAAATGATGCAATTGAACAGTTTTGATTTAATAATAATAGCAAAACCAAAAATTTATTTTTCTGATCTAGACCGGTGGCTTATCGATCAATACCTCATGAATAATGGAAAATGCATATTAATGCTAGATGCTATTTATGCAGAAATGGATTCCCTAAGTTATTCTCCTGATTTTTTAGCCTATCCCATTATCAGCGACTTAAATCTCGAGGATCCCCTATTTAGTTATGGGGTAAGAATAAATACAAGATTAATCCAAGATATGGTTTGCGCATCGTTAAATGACAGAAAGTCGATTCTCCCATGGGTTTATTTCCCTTTGCTTTTGCCGCAAACTGATCATCCAATTGCAAAAAATTTAAATGCAATTAAAATGGAATTTGCAACATCCATTGACAGTATACGAGTTCCGGGAGTTAAAAAAACTCCCTTACTTTTCACTTCACCATATAGTCGAAGCCAGCCCATGCCAGGAAAGGTTTCACTATCCACACTTTACAATAAACCTACGCAGTCTAAGTTTCAAGAAAAAGGATTAATCACCGCAATTTTATTAGAAGATTCTATTCCCTCTTTTTATGCAAATCGAATTGCGCCAAAAACTATTTATCGGACTCCTCCTGCGAAAGCAAATAATGCTAAATTATTAGTAATATCAGATGGAGACTTTATAAGGAACCAAAGAAATTTAATTAGGTCTGATATTCCTCGAGGAGCTCCTCTGCCCCTGGGGTATGATCAATTTACCCAGCAACAATTTGGGAATTCAGATTTTATTCAAAATGCCATTGATTATATGTTAGATAGTAAAGGATTGATTTATGTAAGAGGCAGAGAGGTAACTCTTCGACTTTTAGATAATCAAAGAATAGAAAAAAATAAAAATCTTGTCGTAGGAACAAATCTTATTGCCCCCGCTGGGATTATTTTAATCTTTGGTATAGTCTTTCGAATTGTTCGAAAAAAAAGATTTGTTAAATTCTCCAAATGAAACTCATTAAAAAAGTCATCTTCCCTATTCTCATAATTTTAGCTGCTTTTATTGCTTTCATCTTTTTTAATGAATTAAGTTCGGGAGATAGCAGTGGTGGTTATAATTTCTCGATAAATGACACATCATCTATCAATAAAATTATAATCTGGGATAAAAGCCCCGACACTGTAACGTTAGAGCGAAAAAGTAATGATTGGTTAGTTAACAATAAATTTTTTGCTCGAAATGACGCAATTGATATACTTCTTGAAACTATTTACCGCATTAGACTTCGCAACTTTCCACAAAAATCTGCGTTACCAAGAATCCTGAGTTCCATGGGAACTTATGGAAAACATGTTGATATTATTATTGGTAATAAAAAAGTCAAATCATTCACAGTTGGAACAGAAACACCTGATCAATTAGGCACTTACATGTTAATGGATGGGTTCAAAACACCTGTAGCCACTCATATTCCCGGTTTCAATGGGTATTTATCCAGTAGATTTTTTTTAAGAGAAGACTTATGGAGAACTAGGGAAATATGGCCATATTCAGAGGAAATTCAGAGTATCGAAATAATTTATCCCGACAGTAGCTCATTCGCTATTTCAAAAAAAGATAAACATAATTATTATCTAAAAACACCAAAAGGTCTTGTTGTCTCCGCTAATAATATGGCGAGTCAAGCTTTTTTTAGTGCAATAAAAAAAGCCAAATATGAGGGTATGATAATAAAGACAGATTTAGTTTGGAGAAAACAGGACTCAATCAGAAAAAGCCCTCGTGTAGGTATGTTTAAAGTAAAATATATCGATGGAAAAACACTTGAAATGAGAATTCATAAAGTTCCTGGCGGACCTGATTGGCTTGATGAAAATGGTGAGATTCAACAATATGATCCAGATCGATATTACGCTTTTACAAGTGATGGACGTTTTCTTCTAACACAACGTTTTGGTCTTCAACATCTGTTGAAAAGTTATCGTGCATTTCTGAGTTTTCCTTAATTACTTTGCAGTATGAAATTTATTGTATCCAGTGGCCAATTGATGCGGTCCCTTCAAACCGTAAGTGGAGTTATTCAAACAAATAATACTCTGCCCATTTTAGATCATTTTCTAGTTCATCTAAGTCCCGGGAAATTAACTGTAACAGCTTCAGACCTTGAAACTACTATGACTACTGAAGTCTCAGTAGATTCCTCTGAAGAAATGTCTGCTGCAGTTCCCGCAAAAATGCTTCTAGATACAGTCAAAAGCTTTCCCGAGCAACCACTAACTTTCACCCTAAACTCCAGTAGCAATTTACTGGAAGTAAGTAGTGATTTCGGAAAATATTCTTTAGGCTACCTAGATGCGACTGAATATCCCAAACCCCCTTCATTAGAAAATGCCGAATCAATAATGATCTCTGAAGCAACTTTGAGTTCTGCGATTTCTAAAACTCTCTTTGCCGCTGGAAATGATGACTTAAGACCTGTTATGAGCGGAGTTTTTTTCCAATTTACAAGTGAAGGGCTTACTTTCGTAGCTACGGATGCGCATAAACTTGTTCGCTATGTTAGAAAAGATATTTTAGCCCCGTCAACAGCGGAATTTATTTTACCTAAAAAACCACTTAACCTGCTAAAAAATACCATTGGTAGCTCCAAAAAAGATGTTAAAATTACCTATACCGATCAAAATGCTACTTTCAAATACGGGGAGGTGACTTTAACATGCCGCTTAATAGACGGGAAGTATCCCAATTTTCAAGCTGTAATCCCTCAGGATAACCCAAACCACTTAGTTGCAGACAGATCAGCTTTGCTTTCAAGTGTCAAACGGATAAGTATATTTTCTAATAAAACAACGCATCAAGTAAAATTGAAGATTGCAGGAAATGAGTTAAATATTTCTGCTGAAGACCTAGACTTTTCCAATAAAGCTAATGAGAGACTAACATGTAATTATACTGGTACTGACATTGAAATTGGGTTTAATAGTCGTTTCCTTATTGAGATGCTCAATAACCTAGAAAGTGAAGAGGTGATTATTGAGCTTTCTGCTCCAAATAGAGCTGGAATTTTACTCCCGGATGGCGGGCTTGAAGAAGGTGAGGAGGTCTTAATGCTTGTTATGCCAGTTATGCTAAACTCCTAAAAATCGAATAAGCTAGTCATGAATCTCTTAGTTATAGCTGATGTTCATGGCTGTTTTTTTACTCTCAAAAAATTAATAAAAACATATTGGGACGAAGAGAATACGCTATTAATTCTAGTCGGTGATATAATAAACAAGGGACCACACAGCGTAAAAACTATAAGGTATCTAAGGAAATTAGACAAAAAAACCCCGAATAAAGTCATAGTTCTTAGGGGAAACCATGAGCAAATGTTCTTAAACCTTAAAAAAAGAAAAGAGACGAATAGTTACTTGACAAAATTTAAGAAAGAAATGAAATTAAGTCGACTTAGTATCAGAAAAAGCCTTGATTGGATCTCAAGATTTCCCAGTTCTTGGGAAAATAATTATGTGCTAATTTCTCATGCGGGAATTGCCAAAAGTAATATGCGAAGAATAGATTTGAATGCAGAAGACAGTATTATAAATAATAGATCTGAACTTAAGAACATAGGCAAACTTCAAATTTTTGGTCATGTTATCCAAGATTATAATCAGCCTCGATTTTTTCCTGAATCAAATTCATGGGGTATCGATACAGGATGTTGGCTAGGAGGAGGATTGACAGCTATGCTTATAGGGTCAAATGGAAATATTTTAGAAATAATTCGTCAGCCAACAATTCAGAACGATCTTTAGGGTCATTTAATTTAAATCAAATATAAAATGGCTAACGGCACTTTTCAGATTCCAAAAGCGATAAATGAACCAATAGATAGTTATGCCCCGGACTCAGAAACCAGAAAAACCCTGCTTTCTACCTACGAATCAATGCTTAATGATTCTGTAGACATTCCAATGTTCATTAATGGTCAAGAAATTCGAACCAATGACCTCCGCTCATGCAATCCACCACACGACCATCAAACTGAAATTGGTCAATTTCATTTTGGAAATAAAGAACACGTTGAAAATGCTATTGATGCCTCTTTAAAAGCTCACGCAGGTTGGTCTTCATTGCCATGGAACGAAAGAGCTGCGGTTTTTTTGAGAGCTGCAGATATGGTCGCTGGTCCTTACAGAGCAAAAATTAATGCTGCTACTATGTTAGCTCAGTCAAAAACAGTTCATCAAGCTGAAATTGATGCTGCATGCGAATTTGCTGATTTTTTACGTTTTAACGCAAATTTTATGCAGGAGATATATGAAAATCAACCCATTAGTGACAGCGGTCTTTGGAATCGAATGGAGTATCGTTCACTAGAAGGATTTGTCGTTGCAATAACACCTTTTAACTTCACTGCCATAGCAGGAAATTTGCCAGCTTCGGCAGCTTTAATGGGTAATGTGGTAATATGGAAACCTGCTGATAGTCAGATCTATTCTTCTTGGGTTATCATGGAAATATTTAGAAAAGCCGGACTCCCTGATGGAGTTATCAATTTAGTGTATTCGGAGGGACCAGATTTCGGGGAGGTTGTCTTTAAACATCCTAGTTTTGCTGGACTACACTTCACTGGTTCAACATCTGTATTTAAACATCTTTGGAAAGAAATTGGTAAGAATATTGATATTTATAAATCTTATCCTAGAATTGTTGGAGAAACTGGAGGAAAAGATTTTATTCTAGCTCACGAATCCGCAGATCCATATGAAGTTGCAACAGGGATGAGTAGAGGTGCATTTGAATTTCAAGGGCAAAAATGCTCGGCAGCATCAAGAGCTTATATCCCTTCGTCACTTTGGTCAGAAGTCAAAAGAATACTTTTAGAACAAGTGAAAAATTTTAAAATGGGTAGTCCTGGAGATCCTTCAAACTTCATTACAGCTGTTATTGACGAAAAAGCTTTCGATAAAATTTCAAATTATATAGATCAAGTAAGGTCCAGTGACGATTCCGAAATAATTTTAGGTGGAGAATATGATAAAAGCAAAGGCTATTTCATTTCTCCAACTCTGGTCCAGACTAAAAATCCTCATTCAAAAACAATGTGTGAAGAAATATTTGGCCCAGTTCTAACCATATATGTCTATGATGAGAAAGATTGGCTTAATACTTTAAGCCTTGTTGATACGACTTCAGATTATGCATTAACTGGAGCAGTTTTCGCCAGAGATCGAAAAGTTATAGATCAAGCCACAAGCGCTTTAAAATTTGCAGCTGGGAATTTTTATGTCAATGATAAACCTACTGGGGCCGTAGTAGGACAGCAGCCATTTGGAGGAGCTAGAGGGTCTGGAACAAATGATAAGGCTGGATCAGTCTTAAACTTATTAAGATGGGTTTCTCCAAGGACCATTAAAGAAACGTTAAATACCCCAAAAGACTATAAATATCCTCATATGGGATAGTCCAGAGAACGATACCCAATTATGATTCTCAAAAATATTTTTAGATATAGTTAACAATCAAAATATATTTCAATGTTCGGAGTTTTCCAAAATATCAGTGTACCAGAAAGATGGGCACGAGCTATTATTTCTCTTTTTCTAATTCCATCGGTATCAGTTCAAGGGTATGATCTATTTCCTCTCCTCCAATCTTTTGTAGGAATTATATTAATTTACAATGCTCTATCGGGAATCTGTTGGACCTCTCGTATTTTCGGAATTAAAACCTGTGACCGTAATTAATTCAGAGTAGCAATTTTTTTACAAAATCTGTAAAATAATTTAAAATAACTTGATTTCAACAATAAATTTCTGATTGAAATAAGTCTGAGGAAGCCATTTATTTATTGAGTGTAATCGTGTTTTATAACCTTTAGTTTCATTGGATAGATCGCCACCCTTTAGAGCGTATATTTTTGCATCATTTTTGTTTATCCATAGCTTTTCTGTGAGAGAGACTAAATTCTTTACGGGGGCCACAGCTCTTGTAATCGCATAATGATATGGATCTATTAAATTCTCCACTCTATTGTGAACGGGGTAAACATTTTCTAAATTCAAATGATCAACAATAGCTTTTACAACTTTTATTTTTTTTCCAATTGAATCCACCAAAGTAAAATGGATATTCGGGAATGCAATAGCTAAAGGAATGCCTGGAAAGCCTCCTCCTGTTCCAATATCTATAACCCTCATATCATTCTCTAAAGGAATTACATTCGCCAAAACCAAAGAATGAATTATATGATTTCTCCAAATCTGATTTTCGTCTTTCCTTGAAATAACATTTATCTGACTATTCCAAAAATGATATAATTCAGGTAATTTTTCGATAATACCAACCGAATTCGAATCCAAAAACGGAAAATGATGATGCCAATTCGTAGGCGGGAATAATTCTTCCACAATCTAAAATTAAATAAATCTGCAAATAATACTTAAAAGTAGTCCAAAGGAAAGACCTAATTTTGAAAGATGAATTTTGAACTCAAAAGTTTAGACCAAAAAAGCTCAGCTAGAGCAGGAATATTTTATACTGACCACGGTGAAATTAAGACTCCGATTTTTATGCCTGTAGGGACATCAGGCGCGGTTAAAAGTATGTATACTGATCATTTGATTAGTGACTCAAGTGCTCAAATAATTCTTGGAAATACATATCATTTATATCTAAGACCAGGAACAGAGATTATTAAAAAAGCTGGTGGACTTCACAAATTTATAACATGGGAAAAGCCTATGCTCACCGATAGTGGTGGGTTTCAAGTTCATAGTCTTCAAGACATACGTAAAATCTCTGAAGAGGGAGTGACTTTTCAAAGTCATATCGATGGAAGTAAGCATATGTTTACACCAGAATCTGTCATGGAAATACAAAGAAAAATTGGTGCTGATATTGTTATGGCCTTTGATGAATGTACCAATTATCCTTGTCAAAAAAGTTATGCAAAAGAGGCAATGAATAGAACCCACAGATGGCTTGATCGTTGCATAAAGTACTGGAATACTGGAAAAAATTATTATGGCTATGAACAAACACTATTTCCAATAGTACAAGGAAGTACATACTCAGATCTTCGGAAAGAATCAGCAGAATACATAGCAAAAAAAGAAGCTCTTGGAAATGCAATAGGAGGACTGAGTGTTGGAGAGCCCGCCGAAGAGATGTATGCGATGACCAATGATGTATGTTCTATCCTGCCCAAAGACAAACCTAGATATTTAATGGGCGTGGGTACTCCTATAAATTTATTAGAAAACATAGCCTTAGGTGTTGATATGTTTGATTGTGTTATGCCAACAAGAAATGCGAGAAATGGTCAGCTATTTACATCGGAAGGGATAATCAATATAAAAAATGCTAAATGGGCAGATGATTTTTCTTCAATCGATCCTTCTGGAGACTCAATTGTAGATAAACAATTCAGTAAAGCCTATCTGAGACACTTATTTGTTTCAAATGAATCACTAGGTAAACAAATTGCATCATTACATAATTTGAGATTTTACCTTTGGCTTGTTGAAGAGGCCAGAAGTCGTATAATTCGTGGTGACTTCATGTCATGGAAAGCAAGAATAATTCCCAAATTAGAAAAAAGATTATAACTGTTTAATATGAATAGATTAAGCCGATATATTTTCATCAAATTTCTTGGGAGTTTTATTCTATTTATGGGATTAGTTATGATGATTGCTATCGTTTTTGATATCAGCCAGAAAGTAGACAATTTCATTAATAAAAATGTGAGCCTATACTCAATAATTTTTGACTACTATATCAACTTTATAGCATTTTATGGCACAACATTTAGCTCGTTAATCGTTTTCTTATCTACAATTTTTGTGACTGGAAGAATGGCAAGAGATGGTGAGATAGTTGCAGCACTCACTGGAGGTGTATCATTTCCCAGAATTCTAAAGCCATTTTTATTAGGAGCATTGACATTATTTATTGTTAATTCTTTCCTCACTCACCTAATAATTCCCAAAACAAATATTACTCGGATACATTTTGAAGATACTTATATCCAAGATAAAATAGTCAAACGTCCAATTAATATTCATCGTCAAATATTGCCCAATCATTACATATACATTGAAACATGGAGCCCAGAGAGATTAGGTGGATATCATTTTAGTTATGAAAGATTCAAAAATCAAAAATTATCAGATAAACTTATTGCTGATTTTGTTCGATTTGACACTGTGAAAAAACAATGGCAAGTTGATAATTGGACCTTACGCACTTGGCTTCCATCAGGTAATATGAAAATTGAACAAGGACGAAGATTAGATACAGTATTCCCCTTCAATCCTGATATTATTTCTCCAGATACAAGAGGTACTGCAACAATGACATCTCCGATATTATTGAAATATATAAAACAAGAAAGGCTGAGTGGTTCAGAAGCCATAATTTCGCATGAAATGGAATGGCACAAAAGAACTGCTTATCCATTTTCAATATTCATATTAGTATTCATAGCCACAGTCTTATCCTCAGAAAAAAAGAGAGGCGGGATAGGTAGCCAAATTGCTCTAGGATTACTTATTGCTGTTATTTATATATTTTTTATGCAATTAGGAGGGGTGTTGGCTTCAATACCTTATGTCAGTTCCTTCTGGGCGATCTGGTTTCCCAATTTTATATTTTCAGTATTGGGAATCCTTTTGTATTTGCATGCTTCAAAATAACTATCAAAAATGTCATTAATAAATCCAAATGATAATTCTCCAATATGGGTCCATTACCTTTGGATGCATTCAATAGTTTTGATTTGGGGGTTCACTGGAGCCCTGGGTAAGTTAATTACAATTGAAGCACTTCCAATAGTTTGGTTTCGAGTATTATTGGCAACAATCTTTTTGATCTTTTTCATCCTTGTAACTAAAAAAAAGCTCTATATACCAAGCGCAAAAAATTTTCAATTTTGGCATTAAACTCGTCCATTATTGTTCTTCATTGGGTTACATTCTACCATGCGATAAAAATTTCCAATGTCTCACTAACGTTGGCTTGTTTAAGTACCGGACCATTTTTTGTCTCAATATTAGAACCTATTTTCTTTAAGCGAAAAATACTCATATCAGAAATCCTTGTCGGTCTTGGAATTATATTTGGAATGCTTGTCCTTCTCGAATCCGTTCGAGGTAAAGAACTAGCCATTCTAATTGGCTTAACAAGTGCCCTTTTGAGTGCTCTCTTCTCAGTTATGAACGGAAAAATCGTTAAAAAAATTAATCCTGTTGATATTTCTATCTGGGAAATGGGTATTGGCTCAATCATCCTTGGATGTTATTTCACCTTGAATAATAATTTGATTGAAACCCTATCATCTCCTTCATTATGGGATTGGTTTTATTTGACAATCCTCGCCAGTATTTGCACATCATTCGCATTTGTTCAATCAGTTCGAATAATGAAATATTTATCTCCATTTACTGTGGTTTTGACAATTGCTTTGGAACCTGTTTATGGAATATTAATAGCTATAATATTCTTTGGTGGGACTGAAACTATGAGTTCTATGTTTTATTGTGGTGTAGCGATAATTTTAGCCATGGTTTCTACCGAAGCATATTTGAAGCGAAAAAAGCGGAAGAATAATATTTATAATACTTAAGTTTTCCACATTTTTACTGTATAATTTTATAAAGCTTTAATTTTAGCTTCTTTGTTTAAAATACACATGGAATATCTAGAATTTGAGAGTTCAATTCGCGAAATTGATCAACAGATAGCAAAAGCAAAAGCTCTTGAATCTGAGAGTGGAGTTGAAATGAGTGATGGTCTCAACGAGTTAGAATCGAAACTGATGTTAGCCCAAACTGAATTAAAAAAAAACCTAACTCCTTGGCAGCGTGTTCAATTAAGTAGACACCCTAACCGTCCCCACACACTTGCATATTTAGAAGCCATGACAGAAGGCTCATTTATTGAACTTCATGGTGACAGAAACGTAAAAGATGACAAAGCCATGGTAGGAGGATGGGGGAAAATTCAAAATGAATCATTTCTTTTTCTAGGTCAACAAAAAGGCATAAATACGAAAATGAGACAATTGAGAAACTTTGGTATGCCAAATCCTGAAGGCTATCGAAAAGCTTTAAGATTAATGAAGCAGGCCGAAAAATTTGGAAGACCAATAGTGACATTGATTGATACTCCAGGAGCATTCCCAGGGGTCGAAGCTGAAGAGCGTGGTCAAGGAGAAGCTATTGCAAGAAATATATTAGAAATGTCACGATTAAAGGTTCCTATCATTTGTATAATAATTGGTGAGGGTGCTTCAGGAGGAGCGCTTGGAATCGGAGTTGGAGATAAAGTTTTAATGTTGGAAAATACCTGGTACTCCGTTATTAGTCCAGAATCTTGCTCCTCCATTTTATGGAGAAGTTGGGATCATAAAGAAACAGCTGCTGAAGCTCTCAAGTTAACTGCCTCGGACATGCTATCAAATAAACTCATAGATGGAATCATATCAGAGCCTGATGGAGGTGCCCACCGAAACCCAAATCAAATGTTCCAAATTTTAGCGGATGAAATCATTAAAACCTATAACGAACTAAAGAAGGTTTCCACCGATGAGTTAACAAATTCAAGAGTTGCAAAGTTTTGCCAAATGGGAGTTTTTGAAGAGGGATAAAATTAAATTACTCAAAAATGGCTAAAGCAATTAAAACAATTTTAAACAAACCACAGAACTCGAATATTCTCCCCCTAAGTGGAATTGGGAGAGTACCTCCTCAAGCCATAGAGCTAGAAGAAGCAATTTTAGGAGCTTTATTAATTGACAGAGATGCTCTTTCTAAGGTGATAGATATACTATCTGTAGAAAGCTTCTACGTCGATGGCCATCAAAAAATTTTCGAAGCAATAACCCAGCTATTCGGAGATTCCGACCCGATTGATATTCTAACAGTATCACAACGATTAAAAAAAGAAGGTGAATTGAATAACATTGGAGGTGAAGCCAAACTGATAGGTCTCTCAACTAAAGTTTCCTCATCTGCTCACATCGAATTCCATTCTAGAATAGTTGTTCAAAAGCATATTCAAAGAGAGTTGATACGCATATCACATAACATGATCGAACAGGCATATGATGAGACTAATGATGTATTAGAACTACTGGACACAGCAGAGCAAAGCTTATTCAATATTTCCCAGGGTAATCTGAAAAAAAATTATGAGGGCTCATTTGAACTCGTAAAACAAGCATTGCAAAAAATAGAAGATATTTCAAAAAAAGAAGGATTATCAGGAGTTCCATCTGGATTTAAAGGCGTAGATCGAGTGACAGCAGGGTGGCAGAAATCAGATTTAATAATAATCGCATCCAGACCCGGAATGGGAAAAACTGCTTTATCTCTGAGTATGGCAAGGAATATGGCTATCGATCATAAAATACCTATTGGTGTTTTCTCATTAGAAATGTCTTCGGTTCAATTAATCACGCGATTAATATCATCAGAAACTGGAATAGGCGCAGAAAAACTTAGGAAAGGAAATTTAGAACCCATAGAATGGCAACAACTAAGCTCCAAAGTAAAAAAGTTAGAAGATGCACCTATCTTCATAGATGATACCCCCGGTCTCTCGATCTTTGATTTACGTGCAAAATGTAGACGTTTAGTTGCTCAACATAAAGTTCAAATTATAGTCATCGATTATCATCAATTAATGACTGCAGGAGTAACAAAATCAAATGGTAACCGTGAACAAGAAATATCTACAATTTCAAGATCCCTGAAAAGTATTGCTAAAGAATTAGAGATACCCGTTGTTGCTCTTTCTCAGCTGAGTCGAGCAGTCGAAACAAGAGGGGGAAGTAAAAGACCATTGCTCTCAGATCTCCGAGAGTCAGGAGCTATTGAGCAAGATGCTGATATCGTTTCATTTATTTACCGCCCCGAATATTACCAAATTCATGAATGGGATGATGATGGGTCACCGTGCGATGGCCAAGCAGAATTAATCGTTGCTAAACATAGAAATGGGTCATTAGAAAAAGTTCGCCTTAGATTTGAAGGAAGTATGGCAAAATTTAGCGACCTCGAAAATATTGGACAGAATATAGATGAAGCCGTATATGAATCAAAAATGAATTCAGAGGCTAGAGACGAATTTGAAGACAATGTTAATCCTGATCAAGAAAATCCTTTCTAAAAAATAAAATATTGAGAATGGTTATCGGTTCATACTAGTTAAACATCCTCCAACGTCCCGTAACCCTGATGCTTAGAGGTGGTGACGGATAATTCTGAACAAGAAAAACTGTGTTTGGTACCCATCCCTGATTTACATTTTGAAAATTCACATGAAACTCCGCTTCCGTTTTAAATCTGACTCCGATAAAAGGAGATATTAAGCCACTAAATCTTTTATTCTTTTGTTGTTGAGAAACATCAAAGCCAAATGTTCCCTTTTCAGGAATGAAGTAAGGTCGATTCCAAACTCCAGCCCAACTGCAAGCATCTACCCCTGTAATTATTGTAACCTGATTATTTAAACTCCATTCCTTTAAAAACAAAATTTTTCCAAACCAAGGGGCTATACCAATATCTTGCCCATTGGTACTTGAATAGTGAAATTCATACTTCAGTAAATCATTTATAATTCCCCTGATAGAAAACCTAGAAATATTATACATATCACGAGAAGTCCATACTCCGAGACCAGAATTTGTATTCACATGTAGGATATTATCCCCCTTAGAAAATTTCAATGAATAAGCAATCTGAAATAAATTTTGATACTTAAAAACAAGTGATCCCTCTTGATAAATTTCATAGTCTCTGAGCCCTGACCAAAACGGGGGTTGCTTCGCACCTGCATTAAATGTGGAGTATAATTTTTCATCTAGTAAGTATAGTTTTTTTATGTTAAGATTGTAGGAATTAGATAGTAAGCGATATTCTAAATCTAAAGGGCCACTTTGAAGGGCTACATAAGGATCCCATTTTATTCCTATTAAACTATCATTGAAATTCCATTTTTGCTCCCTATTTTGAATACCAATCGAAAAATTTGTCCGTTCAAAACCAAAAAATTTACCAGAAACAGAAAATTCTGATCTAATTTTTCTACTTTGAAGAGTATCAATATTCAAAATTTGTGAATTCAATATTCTTTTATGATTAAATCCATCAAACCTGAGGTGGTATTGAAATCTATTATTTTTCTTATTTAAAGATGAAAAAACCCAATTCCAATCTAAAGACTCATGATGTGAAATGACCTCATTAGCCGACCACCTTGTTTCCACAAGCTCACGATTCGAATTAAAATAATTAGAATCTAATTGATTCATATCCAAAACCCCTCCGGTCTCATTAGTTTCTCCTAACTGATACCTCAAAAGACCCTTAGAACTAATTCCTATCTTACGATTTACATTTAAATTTTTAAATGTTAAATCATCACGACTATAAGATTCTCCAATAAGAGTTCCAGTTGCCTGAGACCTTACGTACCTCAAATCATAGTGGTGGTCACTGTTACTACTAGCACTTGCTCGAATACCAAATGACTGACCTCTCCCATGAGCCGCAGAGTACAGCCACTCGACCATTGGTAATGGGCCTTTTCTAAAATCTGTAGAATTCAAATTAAATCCGGAACTAAAAAATGAAACAAAACTTTGATCCTCATGATACATAATACCCATTGGGTTGTAAGAAACACCTCCAAGACTCGTAATTAAAAATGATATGTCACCCCAAATAGGGTCATTTTTCTCCAGTCTGTCATCTATCCGATTTAATAATCTCCATTTACTAAGTGGGGAATAAAGAAAATTATCTAGGACATAGAAAGTTGTTAAGGTGTCTTCTGATTTATTAGTACCAGGACCTGTAATGGTGTCAGAAGAATCAAGAATTGAATCTTTTTCAATAGAATTAAAAGAATCTAATGCTTGAGCACTTAAAAGAAAGTTGTATAAAAAATATAAAATGCAAAAGTATAAACTTCTCATTAGTTCAAATTTAAGAATTTGAATATTGTACAGAAAAAATATTCCATGCACCTCTTTTTAATGCAAAAACCCTCGCAATTGCGAGGGTTTTGTATGAGTTATGGCGGCGTCCTACTCTCCCGGAATAAACCAGTACCATCGGCGCAATCGGACTTAACGACTCTGTTCGGAATGGAAAGAGGTGATCCCCGACGCAATAACCACCATGTTTTAACAAGGTAATTTGGCATATCGGAAGCAACATAAAAAAATCGGGATAAAAAATCCACGGGTAATTAGTACTACTCAGCTATGACATTACTGCCTTTACACCTGTAGCCTATCAACGTCCTCATCTTGAACGACCCTTAAGAGAAATCTCATCTTGAAGTGGGCTTCGTACTTATATGCTTTCAGTACTTATCCCAACCGCACGTAGCTACCCTGCGATACAGCTGGCGCCATAACAGGTACACTAGAGGTGCGTCCGACATGGTCCTCTCGTACTAATGTCAGCTCTCCTCAAATTTCTAACGCCCATAGTAGATAGAGACCGAACTGTCTCGCGACGTTCTGAACCCAGCTCGCGTGCCACTTTAATGGGCGAACAGCCCAACCCTTGGGACCTTCTCCAGCCCCAGGATGTGACG
>NYSL01000042.1 GCA_002682945.1 Cryomorphaceae bacterium
GGTTTTGCACCGTGTGTAAGGTGACCCCCTGCGTCCAGTGACATCCCTAAAATTGTATCTCCAGGTTTAACTAATGCTGTAAATACGCCTTGATTAGCCTGACTTCCGGAATTTGGCTGGACATTCGCGAAATCGCAGTTGAATAATTTGCAGGCACGCTCAATGGCGAGGTTTTCAGCAACATCAACATACTGACAGCCACCATAGTATCTGCGCCCAGGATAACCTTCAGCATATTTATTTGTTAGAGCACTACCCTGTGCTTCCATAACAGCTGCCGAAACGATATTTTCGGATGCAATTAACTCAATCTCATTCCGCTGACGGCCTAGTTCTGAAGAGATTGATGCAAATAATTCAGCATCGCTTTCTGCCAAAGTGTTAGTAAAAAAACCACTATTGTTGTTAAGTTGATCCAACATCAAAAAATCTCCCGAGTCGAAGGTCTGCAAGAAGGTCCCTTACATCATACATTACTAGTAAAAAAGCCTAAAAATAAATTAGTGCAAGAAAATAGCATGTCATCACTGGTACTTTTCGCAAACTTATGCTTGTCTAAACAGGTAAATGGATTTCAAAAAGATTAAGTCAAATGGGTCAAAAAATTGCTTTTACATCCAGTGAAGAAAAAATTGCCACTGAAGCTATGGATACGCTTATTAAGCTTTATGGTAACTGTGCTTTGGAAGAAGCAGATGTAATTGTTGCGCTTGGTGGCGATGGCTTCATGTTGCAAACCCTTCATAATACTCAAGATTTGTCAGCACCAGTTTATGGAATGAACCGTGGAACAGTTGGTTTTCTTATGAATGCTTATGACGAAAAANGTCTAATTCAACGACTAGAAATCTCAGTAGAAGAAAAGCTAAACCCATTAAGAATGGAAGCGATCACCACCGATGGTGTTGTGAAAACTGCTCTAGCGATCAATGAAGTTAGCTTGTTGCGTGCTGGGCCACAGGCAGCTAAGTTATCGATTTCAGTCGATGGAAAGACCCGTATGTCGGAGTTAATTAGCGATGGTGTGTTATTGTCNACACCTGCTGGAAGTACTGCGTATAACTATTCAGCAACTGGTCCAATTTTGCCAATTGGTTCCGATGTTTTGGCTCTTACTGCGCTGAATGCTTTTCGTCCACGNAGATGGCGTGGCGCTTTGATACCTAAAAGATCAAGGGTCGAGGTGGTAGTATTAGAGCCAGAAAAAAGACCCATTATGGCAGATGCTGACAGTAGGAGTGTAAAAAACGTAGCACAGGTTAATATTAGCAGTGCTGATGATATTCAGCACCAAATACTTTTTGATCCGGGCCACGGTTTGGAAGAAAGGTTAATCTCAGAACAATTCAATTGAGATAGAAAAAGATTAAATAGTTATTTTGCATATCCAAGAGACTGTAATGAAACTTTGATTTCNTCTAAAATTGTTGGATCGTCAATTGTTGCTGGCAACTTGAATTCNTGACTATCAGCAATTTTTACCATCGTGCCCCGTAAAATTTTTCCTGATCGCGTTTTTGGCAAGCGGGGAACTACTGCTGCTAATTTAAATGATGCTACGGGTCCAATTTGGTTACGTACCAANTTAATACACTCATTGACGATTTCTTGGTCGGGTCGGTTAACGCCCTTAGTTAAACATAAGAATCCCAAAGGAACTTGTCCTTTAAGTTGATCTGAAACTCCTATAACAGCNCATTCGGCTACATCTGCGTGATTAGATANAGCTTCTTCCATGGCTCCTGTTGATAAACGATGACCTGCGACATTTATGACGTCATCTGTTCGAGCCATTATGTAAAGGTATCCATCATCGTCTATCAATCCAGCATCACCGGTTTCATAAAAGCNGGGAAATGTAGAAAGGTAAGACTTTTTAAATCGTTCTTCAGCGTTCCAAAGCGTTGGTAANCTTCCTGGTGGCAGTGGCAATTTGATAGCCACTGCTCCTAATTGACCATTGGGTAATTCATTTCCATTATTATCTAAAATTTTTACATCGTACCCTGGCATTGGCACTGATGGACTTCCCACCTTAATTGGNAGGGCTTCAATGCCCGTTGGGTTGCCAACGATTGTCCATCCTGTTTCGGTCTGCCACCAATGGTCAATAACTGGTACACCCAACAANTTTTGAGCCCAATTTATCGTATCAGGGTCCGCGCGCTCTCCTGCAAGAAATAGTGCCTGCAAACAGCTTAAATCNTACTGCGATTTAAACTTACCNTCGGGATCTTCCCGTTTTATTGCTCGGAATGCTGTTGGAGCAGTAAAAAATGCTTTCACTTTATGTTCGCTTATTACCCGCCAAAATGTTCCTGCATCTGGAGTGCCGACAGGCTTACCTTCAAATAATACAGTAGTATTTCCGTGAATTAAGGGTGCGTAGCAAATGTAACTATGGCCAACCACCCAGCCAACATCAGAAGCAGCCCAGAAAACGTCCCCCGGGTCAACATTGTATATATTCTTCATGCTCCAATGCAGTGCCACTAGGTGTCCAGCGGTTGGTCTAACGACTCCTTTTGGTGCCCCAGTTGTTCCAGATGTATACAAAATATATGCGGGGTGATTTCCCTCAACCATAACACAACTAGCGGGTTCTACATTNAATTGGAACTCATCCCAGTCAAAATCCCTATTTTGTATTAAACTTGCTACAGCTTCNGGCCGCTGCAATATCACAACACTTTCNGGCTTGTGCTTGGAGAGTTCAATCGCACCATCTATTAATGGCTTATACTCAATAATTCTTCCTGGCTCGATACCGCATGATGCGGCCAAAATANTCTTTGGTTTAGCATCATCAATTCTTACAGCAAGTTCGTTGGAAGCAAAGCCACCAAATACAACAGAATGAATTGCTCCAATTCGTGCGCATGCTAACATGGCAACAAGGGCCTCTGGAACCATCGGCATATAGATGATTACTCTGTCCCCTTTTGTAATTCCTTTGTTGATGAGAGCGCCCGCTAAAACACTCGTTTTTTNTAGTAGTTGCGCATAAGTAATATGCTGTTTCTTTTCCGTGATAGGGCTATCATAAATAATAGCAGTTTGATCACCCCGACCATTCTCGACATGCCTATCTACCGCGTTGAAGCAAGTATTTACATAACTATCAGTATACCATTCAAATATAGGTGCATTGCTATCATTTAGAGCAAATGTTGGTTTTTGNGCCCAATCTATATTTTCGGCTGCTTCCATCCAAAAACTCTCTGGGTCTNCTTGCCAGCTTTTATAAATTGAATGATAGTCCATTTGTTTTCTCCGTCAGCGATATCATTGTTAAAGCGTGAAATTTAACCTAGAGCAAGACACCAATTTTTGATGAAGTCTCTAACTTTTCTGGACAATTTTCTTAAAGCAAGTGTAATTTCACTTTAGAGCAGAATAAGAAGCCTAATTTATGGATAAAGAAATAGCAGAAACAAGGGCACTTGAAGTATTNACTTGGGTGTTATCTGAGGACGACTTGATACAGGTGTTTATGGGTGCNACTGGTGCATCTCAAAATGATTTGCGTTCGAATACTTTAAGTCATGAATTCCTTATTTCGATATTAGACTTTGTTTTGATGGATGANANTTGGGTTCTTTCTTGCAGTAAATTTCTGAGTATAGACCCTTCTCAAATAGGCATAATAAGATCATCACTAGATGGTGGTCGAGAGGTTAGTTGGACGTGATCAAGGAATTTTCAGAAATAAAAGGTCTTTTGTTTGATAAAGACGGTACTTTATTTGATTTTGACAGAACTTGGAATTCTTGGACATCAAGAGTATTGGCTGAAATTTCTGAACAATCTAATGTGAGCATCAGTGAATTAGCCAAGTCTATAGATTTCAATCTACTTACGGGAAAACTTTTACCTCAGAGCATCGTAATAGCTGGAACGCATAGGCAAGTGACAGCTGCCATCCATAGCAAGGTGCCAACTTGGGATTTTGATTATCTCGAAAGTTACCTAATGGAAATTGTCATTGAAACTCCTCAGTACGAAGTAGTTCCCTTACGAGAGTATTTTCAGAAACTNAAATTAAAGGGATTTTCACTTGGTGTAATGACAAATGATGCTGAAAAAGGAGCAAAGGCTCATTTATCAGCAGCAGGTATATTTGATATATTAGACTTTGTAGCGGGTAGTGATACTGGCTATGGCTCCAAACCNNCCCCCGAACCTTTGCTAGCTTTTGCAGAAAAAACATATTTAAAACCAAANGAAATAGCGATGGTTGGAGATAGTTTACATGATTTAGAAGCTGCAAATGCAGCTGGGATGGTGAGAGTTGCCGTTTTGACAGGAATGGCTACTGAAAAACAACTTAAAAAATATGCTGACATAGTATTACCCTCAATAGCTGATCTTCCTGATATATTATCAAAAAATTCTGTTTGATTGCGACGTTAAAAGTCGGGAAAAGGCGGGATATAATTTTATTTAAAGTGCTTCCATTCTTTTAGGAGGTCAGTGGATGAGTAAACAGGCTCATAAGCGCAGAAGGGAAGGCGGCAGAGCTGGTAACGCTTCAAGGCGTGGCTCAGCTTCCATAGAACAAATGCCATGGCATTTGCCAATTAACAGTGATGCCCCGACAGAGCCATTAAATGATGATGGTATTATGGCAATTCACGAAGGTGCNATGCGTATTTTGGAGGAAATTGGTGTAGAATTCCTCAATGAAAAGGCACTGACAATATTGAAAAAGGCAGGATGCAAAATTANTGAACAAAATGTTCGTATGGACCGACACTTTGTAATGGAAATGATAGCGAAAGCTCCACCGACGTTTGATATTACTCCNCGTAACGTAAAGAGAAAGATCACTGTAGGTGGCCCCTATATTTTATTTGGTAATGTATCTTCTCCACCTGCCTACTGGGATATGGAAATTAATAAAAAAATACCTGGTTCGCGTGAAATGTTTACTAACTTTTGTAAGTTGAGCCAATATTTCAATTGTATTCATTTTCTTGGTGGCTACCCGGTAGAACCTGTCGATTTGCACCCAAGTACACGTCATTTAGATGCCGTCTTTGATAAGTTGATTTTATCGGACAAGGTGGCTCATGCCTANAGTTTGGGCAAAGAGCGGGTCGAAGATGTGATGGAAATGGTNCGCATCGCAGGTAATCTGACCCATGATGAATTTGAGGCAAGCCCTAAAATGTTCACGAACATAAATTCTACATCTCCNCTTAAACATGATGAGCCTATGTTAGATGGCTGGATGAGACTAGCTGAAAAAAACCAGGCTCTAATTGTAACGCCTTTTACTTTAGCAGGGGCCATGGCTCCTGTGACAATGGCTGGGGCAGTTGCGCAATCGATAGCAGAAGCCTTATGTGTGGTTGCTTTGGCTCAATATATTCGACCTGGGGCAGCATGTGTGATTGGAACTTTTACCTCAAATGTTGATATGAAATCTGGCGCGCCTGCTTTTGGAACTCCAGAATATATGCGGGCCACTCAAATGACGGGTCAACTTGCTAGATATTATGGCTTGCCGATGCGATCGTCGGGCGTCTGTGCTGCTAATATTCCAGATGGTCAATCAATTTGGGAAACATCTAATAGTTTGTGGGCTGCAGTGCAGTCAGGCACTAATTTGGTTTATCATGCGGCAGGTTGGTTAGAAGGCGGACTAATTGCAAGTCCTGAAAAGTTTATAATGGATTGTGAAATTATACAACAAATTCAACGGTATTTTGACCCGATGCTCACAGCAACAAAAACAGAAGATATAGCGGTTGATGCTATCAAAGAGGTTGGAAACGATGGGCACTTTTTTGGTATTCAACACACTCAAGATCGTTATTCAGAAGCTTTTTATCAGCCATTTCTTTCTGATTGGCGAAATTTTGAGGCCTGGGAGGCAGCTGGAGGTATTTGGACCGCGGAGCGCGCGCACAAAAAATATAAAATGATTTTAAACGAATTTGAGGCACCACATTTAGATCAAGGCATCAAAGAAGAGTTAGAAAGTTTTATTGCACGTAGAAAATCTGAGGGCGGAGCACCGACCGATTATTGAATTATTGAAAAACTCATAATTTTAAACTTTCTTTAATTTGTACAAATTAAAAAGATTGAAAAAAGATAAAGCGCTGATAACTATGCATCCGCCAAGAATAGCATATTGGCCTGGGTATTCACCCAAAACGAACCAAACTAAAATTGGGGCCAACACAGATTCTAACAAAACGAGTAACGAAACTTCTGAGGAACTGATGAAACGTGGTCCTAGTGTAAGTAAGCATGAGGAAGCCCCGATGATAGTTCCATGCATCAAAATTAGGTTCCAATCTTTTGCCTGAACTTCGAATGGTGAAATAAAGAAAGATAAAACTAACGCACCTCCAATGTATCCAAATGGAATCGCAGGGATCATAGAAATTGTTCGTGCTGCACGGACGGCTGTCAACGCCGCTGCGAAAGCGACTGAAACATAGACCGCCCAAATGTCACCTTTCCATGATGCAATTTGAATTGTTGTAGAACCGTAAGTGATGAAACATAATCCAATTGCTACTAAAGCCATTGTAAGGACCATTAAAATTTTTATTGGCTCAGCTAAAAAGATGCGGCTAAAAAGAGTGGCAAAAACTGGCATCGAGGCTAATATAAAGACGACATTTGCTACGCTGGTATTTGTAACCGCTAAAACAAATGCGGGAGCTGTGCTTGCTATTAAAACTGCATAGATTGAGCTGGGGATTCCAGCTTTAAAAACATCTCTAAAACCTTGTACTCCATAGAGAAACACGACAATAAAAAGTGCGAAAATACCAGAAATTAAGCTTCGCCAAAATGCTGTCACCATTGGCTCAGCAGAAATTAACCTGACAAATAAAGAGTCAGGTACAACGAGTAACACGCCACATGTAGTTATTAATAGACCTTTAAGTTGCCCGTTCAATTAATATTCCCATTAAAGCCGGTAAAAATTGAGAAATTTAATATTCAAAAATTTGTTTAAATTATATTTTTGACCAGGGAAAAGGTTTATAGTCACTGGCTGATAACATAAATTGTATTGCTTGACCAAACCAGTTCTTAAGATTAGATGCCAGATTTGCGATAAATGGGTTCTTTTCTTTTGTGGTGAGGAGCCAAAAAAATTGAACAAAAGCTAAAAAACTAATCACGGTCAGTCCCAAGTTTAATAGCAACCCAAATACCAACATTTGTAAGCCGCGAATTAAAATAATTTTTCTATTTTGAGCGCTAGAATTTTCCATCTAAGTCTCTCCTAATAGTTAGTGGTTGTTATATATTAAGCGATAAATTTGAAAAAATTATTATTCGTACTACATTCTTTTCATCGGAGAGTAAAATGCGTAGAGTAAAAGATATTGAGTGTGATAAGTGTGGGCAAGAGTTCAGTGCCAGTGAACATACGCAATGCCCAAAATGTTTAAAGCTCGAAGAAAAAAAATAACAGTTTTTAGTTCCGAATTTTTAGTTCAAGGCACAAATAAATTTAAATGGGCCCGTTTAAACAGACCCAGCTAAATTAGGATTGATAAGTACGCTAATCATGTCCCGCGTAGACATTCTATTTTCGGCGTTGTCTAAATCTGCGCGAACACTGTTAACAATTTCACTTACAAAACTTGCTCTGGATAATCCTATGTCGTTTAGTTGACTGTCTGAAAGTGTTCGTAAAGCATCATTGGCTGCACTTGCTGTTCGGCTCAGAACCATAGCTTTATATATTTTTTTAAGCATATCTTTCTCCTGTTTTGATATGCTTAAGTACTTAGTTTATTTTTTTTTTTTTACTTCAGATAAATCAGTATTGCCGCTATGCGCGAAATACATACCTAACTGACTAAATTCATAGACGCTGCTTATAAGAAATATTAATATAATTGAAAACAGTCCTGGCGAAGTTGTGATGACCAGATACTTGTCTTTTATAAAGGATAACTAAGAAATTTGGTAGCCCGTACGAGAATCGAACTCGTCTTTCCAGGTTGAAAACCTGGCGTCCTAACCGATAGACGAACGGGCCACACGTNNTGNTCGGGTTTTATGCAATGAACTAAAAAGGCGCAAGTCAAAAAAAATAAAATTTTAAAAATTTTTGTTNTTAAGTATCAAACATTAGAAAACTGCGCATCTTCTAGGCGCAATTGAACACTTTTTCGACCGCGCCAGTAGTTTATATCAAGTTTTCCACAAAGGTGTATTGAGTTCCCACCATGGTTCTCAAGAGTGCTTCCAATCTCATTATCAAATGCATTGAAGCAAATCGCATCTAACGATCCAGTATCATCGCTAAACTTAAGTCGCAAATGGGAAGTTCCTATTTTTTTTAAAAAAGTAATTTGCATATTTGCAAAAACAAATGTTGGTGCTTTAGCGCCCGGGCCATATGGTCCTGCAGAATTTAATAGTTCAACAAGCTCCAATGTTGCTGCGCTGGGTAATAGTAAAGTATCTATATTTACTTTCGGTGAGCTGTCTATTGTTGTACTCTGTTGCTCTATGATTTCAGTGAGGCGAGACATCGCTTTTTCTAAGTTTTCTTTGGCCAAGCTGAGCCCTACGGCCATTTTGTGCCCACCCCCAGTAAGTAATAATCCTTCGCCCATCAATTTTTGAATGGCAAAGCCCAGGTCCACCCCAGAAATGGATCTGCCAGAACCCTTTCCGATTACTCCATCAAATCCAATAACCACAGAGGGTAGATTGGTTGCTTCTTTCAAGCGTGAAGCGACTATTCCTACAACGCCAGGGTGCCAAGAGTCTCCTGCAGCCCACGCAAGTGAGCCGACAGTTTTTCGATTAATTGCCTGTTCCAGTGCGGCTTCTTTGATTTGATTTTCAAGATTGCGACGTTCAAAATTCAGTTGATCCAAGCGTTCGGCCATTGCTTTGGCGGCCTCAAGATCTTGTGAAATCAGTAATTGAGCGCCCAAGTCTGGTTTTCCTATTCTTCCTCCGGCGTTTATGCGAGGTCCCAATAAAAATCCAAGATGGTAAGCGGAAAGCTCTTGATCAATCTTTATCTGGTCTGACAAAGCTGCAAGCCCTATCCTTTTTCTGCGTGTTAAAATTTTTAAACCTTGTCTTACGAAAGCTCTATTTACCCCGATTAAGGGAGCAACATCAGCGACAGTAGCAAGTGCAACCAAATCTAACATTTCTAATAAATCAGGCGATTTTTCCTCATTTACTCTTTGAAGGCGGCGCATTTCTACCAAGCATAGAAAAACAACTGCAGCAGCACATAAATGGCTTAAATTTCCTAATTCATCTTGCCTATTTGGATTCACAACAGCATGACATTTAGGCAATGTTTCACTTGCTAAATGATGATCCAAGACCACTAAATCGGAAGTCTGTATGGTTTCGATTGCCTCATGGCTTAGAGTTCCACAATCAACACAGATAATCAGTGAGTTCGCGCTTTCTAAAAGTTGTAACGCCTTTATATTAGGCCCAAAACCTTCTTTAATCCTATCAGGTACATAAAGGGTACATTCAACATTAAAAAATCGAAACCAATCTATCAAAAGTGCTGCTGAGCATCCGCCGTCTACATCATAATCTGCAAATATCGCAACTTTTTCACCAGTTTTTGCTGCAATCAAAATTCTCTCTGCAGCTTTCGTCATATCTTTTAATTTAGCCGGTTCTGGCATTAACTCTAGTAGGGTTGGTTCGAGATATTTTTCTAAAGAGTTTGCACTTACATTTAAGCGGCTTAGAACAGCGCATAGCGCAATGGGTAAACCCGTTTCTTGAAAAAGTTTTTCCTGATTTCTTTCTTGCTCAGCACTAGGACCAATCCATTGCTTTCCTAAGATAGATTTTTCTATACCAAGATAGCTCAAGTCAATTTATTTCGTTGGATTTCTGTAAATCATTCGACGTATTGATCCTGTTTTTGAACGCATAAGAATAGTTTCCGTGGTGATGAAGCCCACTTCTCTTTTTATCGCAGGAAGCAAAGAGCCTCCTGTGACTCCGGTTGCTGCGAAAATAACATCCTGCGTAACCATTTCATCCTTAGAGTAAATGCGGTCAAAATTGGTTATTCCTACTTTGATGGCTCGAGCTTTTTCGTCTTCGTTGCGAAAGATAAGCCGCCCGTAGATTTGTCCACCCATGCATTTCAAAGCAGCGGCAGCAAGTACTCCTTCTGGTGCCCCACCAATTCCCATGTACATATCAATTCCAGTTGTATTGGGTTCTGCGCAATGCATAACCCCAGCCACGTCGCCATCGGTAATAAGGCGAATAGCAGCTCCTGTAGAACGTACGTCTTCAATAATCGTTTGATGGCGTGGCCTATCCAATACGCATACTGTTATGTCTTTTGAATTACATTTTTTGGCTTTAGCCAATGAGAGAATACGTTCTCGCGGGGACATATCTAAAGTAACTACATCAGTTTTATACCCTGGCCCAATTGCAAGTTTTTCCATGTAAACATCGGGCGCATGTAGCATTGATCCGCGGGGTCCCATAGCAATAACGGTTAATGCGTTGGGCATATCTTTTGCTGTTAGGGTTGTGCCTTCAAGCGGGTCAAGGGCTATATCTACCCCGGGACCATTTCCAGTTCCTACTTCCTCACCAATGTAAAGCATGGGCGCTTCATCCCTTTCTCCCTCGCCAATGACAACAAAACCGGAAATATCTAATTTATTCAATTGATCGCGCATTGCATTTACTGCTGCTTGATCGGCTGCTTTTTCGTCACCTCGCCCGATTAAGTCCGCAGACGCAATCGCGGCCGCTTCAGAAACCCGAGCCAAACCCAATGACAACATACGATCATTAAAATCTATTTTACCAATCATAATTTCTGTCCCAACTTTATATTTCTCATACTGCTTCTACTCTAATTGCCACTGGTTGAGCTTTTAAAACCTTAGTATTTGGTAATTCTTGAATCGCCTTCATTAAATCTTCATGTTTGATCTCATGCGTCACGATCAAAACAGGCGCATTTTCATCTTCATGACCATACTGGCGCATGCGATCAATTGAGACGTTAAATTGACTTAAAATTTTAGTTATTTTAGCAAGCGCGCCTGGTTCATCATGAAGAAGCATTCGCAGATAATATGGGGCGGGTGTTTGTGATTTTGAAGATGCAGTCTTTTTAAGTGTTATTGCTGGCTGGCCAAAAGTTGCCAACCTGATCCCGCGAGCAAGGTCTGCCACGTCAGATAGAACAGCACTGGCAGTTGGCCCTTCACCCGCACCAGCGCCACGAAGCATAATTTGACCGACTTGGTCACCTTCAATCACTACCATGTTAGTCCCGCCTTCGAGTTGGCCTAAAGGTGAGGTGCTGGGAACAAGGCACGGGCTCATTCTCTGCTCTAATCCGATACTGGTCATTTGACTGACGCCTAATAATTTTATTCGAAATCCCATGTCTGCGGCTTGATGAATATCATTAATCGTTATTTTATCTATGCCATCCAATTCAACTCCATCGAAATTCACCTCTGTTCCGAAAGCAATTGATGAAAGTATGGAAAGTTTGTGGGCGGCATCTATTCCACCAATATCCAAATTAGGGTCTGCCTCCAAATAACCCAATTTATTAGCTTCTGAAAATACTTCCTCATAACTTAGCCCTGAAGACTCCATGCGGGTTAAGATATAGTTACAGGTCCCGTTCATAACGCCTATAATTCTGTTGATAGAGTTACCAGCTAAGCCTTCTGTTAAGGACTTAATAACTGGGATACCACCGGCAACGGCCGCTTCAAATCGTAAAATTGAGCCACTTTTTTCTGCTTTTAAAGCTAACTCGTGGCCGTGATGAGCTAAAAGAGCTTTATTAGCCGTAACAACATCTTTCCCTTTGTTTATAGCGACCTCGACAGCTTCTTTGGCAACCCCGTCATGACCACCAATAAGTTCGATGAACACGTCAATGTCATCTCTGTTCGCAAGAGAGATAGGGTCTTTTTCCCAATGATATGAAGATAAATCCATACCTCTTTTTTTAGTTTTGGATTTTGCTGTTATAGCGGAAATTAAAATTTTTCTTCCCGTTCGCTCTTCCAGAAGGGATTTTTTATTTTGGATTATCTTAATTACGCCAATGCCAACAGTGCCTAACCTGGCAATACCAAGCCTTAAGGGTTTAGTCATTTCCGATCCTTCTCAATGCCGTTAGTGCGGTTGGTGTATATTGAGATCACATCCCTTGCAATCTATAAGATCCGCTACCTTTTGTTATATTCAGGGTTTTTTTTGAACAATTGTTCAGTTAATATCTGGAGATGGCTCGAACTTCAGGATCTTACGCAAAGCTTACAAAGCCTAAAATTAGTGAGATTGCTTTACATCTGTTCGCTGAGAG
>NYSL01000027.1 GCA_002682945.1 Cryomorphaceae bacterium
CTATTGAATTCATGAGATCTATGAAGCCAAAAAAAATCATAAAATATAGAAGTGCCTATCGAACTTCGTTTGATGCGGTTATTGATGTTTCAAGATCTTTTTTGAGCCAGTGGATAAAAAAAGGGTTTAAACTAAAAACAATTGAACTGGATTCCATTGATAACATTTTTAACCTTCATAATATAGTTGATGACATCTTCTGCTCCAATTGGGGATATGAGTCTATGGATCAAAATCAATTCTCATCTTGGATTAATTCCATGAAGAACAGAAAAAATGGATCCTCATTGCTCTATTGGGTAAAAATTGGAGAAGAAAAAGTAGGTTTTGCATACTTNTTCGAAATGCCGNACAAAACTATAATTTTCAAAACACTAGGAGTTCTTCCAATATTCCAACAGCAAGGGTTAGGAAATGCCTTAGCTTGCGAGCTTCATTTATTGGCTAAAAAAAAAGAAGCAAAAAAATGTATTTATGCCATGGTTCAGATAGAAAATCGAGTAAATANAATGCCTGATCCTGATATTTCAATCATGCGTGAATATGAATCTTATATTTTTTAAAAAATGATNAGCAATAACCTATCATTATACTTTNTTTTATTTTCTACCATTCTATTTTTTGGAGAATTAATAAAACGAAAAACTAATTTATCTNCAGAGCTTACCAGAAAATCAGCTCATTTTTTAAGTGCTATCGTTGCCTCCAGCTTTGTATTTTTCTTAACAATAAATGAGGTCTATTTAATATCAATAGCTTTCACTGTTTTATTGACGCTATCAAAACAAATAAAATTCTTAAAAAGTATTCACTCAGTTTCACGCTCCACTATTGGAGAAATTGCTTTCCCATTAGGAATTTTATTAGTATCAATATGGTTTCATCCAGAATCAAATAATGCAATTACTTTGAGCGGAGTCCCATTTATCTATGGATTATTGGTTACTGGTATTTCAGATGTTGCTGCAAATTATTTTGGAACAAAAATGATNAGCAAGCCTTTTCCACTAAGTAAGGATAAAACTGTGGCTGGGTTTTTAGCTTTTGCCATATTTTCTATTCCAATTGGCATAGCAATTGGACTCCCCATTATTTATGCCTTGATTATCGCTTTAATATTGGCAATAGTAGAGGCCTTAATACCATTTGGATTTGACAATCTATTTCTTCCAATTTCAGCTGCATTTTTAGTCAACATATTTTTCTGATTCAGAAAAAATAAAACCAAGGACTAAAGCAAATATTCAGTTGTCACAAAATTAGACGACTTGGAATCGAGTAATTTTTCAATTATCTCTTTATTCCCGCTATTTGATTTTGCTGCAAGAAATGTTCGAATTGAAAAAGATCTTAAAGCATCGTAAACACTTAGAGTTCCGACTGCTGAATTTTTTCTCCCAGTAAAAGGATAAACGTCGGGTCCACGTTGACAAGCAGAGTTAAGGTTAACTCTGCAGACTAGGTTCGCTAAAGAATCAATCAAGGGTCCTATTTCATCGACATTTTTTCCGAATAAACTCACCTGTTGACCAAAATTTGAAGTTGACATATCATTCAATGGCTCATCAATATTTCTAAAGGAAACTATTGGTATTATGGGGCCAAACTGTTCCTCATGAAAAAGTTGCATTTTGTTATTTACGGGGTATACTACAGCTGGGTAAGAATAATTTTTTGTTTGCTGCCCACCTTTATCATTAATAATTTTTGCACCATGGTCTAGTGCATCTTTTAATAAGTTCTGAATATAAGCTGGTTTCGACGGTTCTGGAAGGGGTGTCAAAAATGTATCTTCCCAAGGCATTCCGTATTTCAACTCATCGACAGCTTTTGAGAAGCGGAGATTGAATTCATCAACTACAGACTCATGAATGTATAATATCTTTAGTGCTGTACACCTCTGACCGTTATAGGATAATGTTCCTGAAATACACTCTTGTATAGTATGGTCGAGATCCGCATCTGGGAGAACTATCCCTGGGTTTTTCGCTTCTAGCCCTAGAATCAATCTCAATCTATTCTTATTGGGATGTAAATCTTGAAGTGAGACTGCAGAAGAACTATGGCCAATCAATGCAAGAACATCTATAATTCCAGTTTTCATTATCGGTCCAGCGATATTTCTTCCCCTTCCGAAAAGTATATTTACGACACCAGGAGGAAAACTATCCTGAAATGCCTTGAGCAAGGGAGTTATTAGCAATACACCTTGTTTTGCTGGCTTAAAAATTGTGGTGTTCCCCATTATTATTGCCGGAATCAATAAAGAGAAAGTTTCATTCAAAGGATAATTGTAAGGCCCCAGACATAATACCACTCCCAAAGGGCCTCTTCTAATATGTGCCAAAACACCTCCTTCATGTTGGAAATTCGCTCCCTTCCGATCTAAGTTTTTATATGCTTCAATGGTATCATTGATATAATCAATTGTTCTATCAAACTCCTTATAAGAGTCAGATTTATTTTTACAAATTTCCCACATTAATAGCAGCGCGACTTCATCCCGATGAGCTTTCATTTTTTCAACGAAAGTTTCCAAACACTTAATTCTTTCAGTAACTTTCATTGTAGGCCATATCCCTTTGCCTCTGTCATAAGCTTTCTGCGCTGCAGAAGCAGCTTCTAAAGCCGTTTCAGAATCAATACTCGGAACAGATCCTAAAAATGTTGGAATTATCTCGCCTTTATTATTTTTTGAATGTATTGATGAAAAAACTTTTGACGTTTCCCCATCCCATTTTCTTAAATTACCGTTGATCAAGTATTCATCAGATTGGTATGGGGTTATTTGAAATTGAGAGGGAATTTTTGGAATTTTCAAGATAAAAAATACTTTTCGTTATGTTTTGACAAAACTTTGTTTTATCTATATAACTTGATTCCTGCATAAAATGTTCTAGGCTGAGATGGCCCGTAAATAAAATTACTATCTCTATTTTTTCCAATATCAAAATTGCTTTGATATGAATTAAAAATATTCTTAATTCCTAAGTATAGCTCAGTTGACAATTTAGATTTATTTAATTCAATTTTATAGCTTGTTTTCATGCTCAACTCCGAATATGACGGTGATTCAAATATTTCATCTATGAGCTGATTTTCTGCCCCGGAGAAGTGAGGAACAAGCATCATACCTGTGTATATATAATTAATATTGAATCGAATTTTTTTATCAATAAACGTTGACAACGTGGCAAAACCATAATTTCTGGGAGTTCTTATAAATTCATGTACACCATCTAAATTTTGAATATATCGGACACTTTCATCAAACATACTTGTTTGAATCGTATATCCAGACTCTAACTGAATTTTCTTATTAAAATTAGCACGCAATTCAAGTGTAGCCCCTTGAACTCTTGCGCCCTGCCCATTTTGTTTTTCAAAAAGCTCTCCAAAATCGTCATTTCCAATTGGTTGAAGAATAAAAGCTTCATTTAATCGAGTATAGAAACCCTCCAATGTGAAGCCAATAATAAAATGCTCCCTCTGTTTATCATAATTCAATGAAGCGCTTATACTTCGAGACTTCTCGGGTCTGAGATATGGAGATAGCGAAATACGCGAGACTCCTCCTGCCGCAAATGCCATATGTAAATCTGTATCAAATGACTGAGGAGCTCTGAACCCAGAACCATAATTTATTCTAAATTGAGTATTCGGAAAATACTTGTAAAGAATTGAAAATCGGGGACTAAATATCAGGCCATTAACCATATTGTGATTATCTATTCTGATCCCAGACAGAAGGTTCCATGAATTTGACCATTCCCAATCGCTTTGGAGAAATGCTCCTAAATCGATACTTGTTTGATTAATCAGATATTTATATGCTGGGATTTCATCAAAAATATCATCCACTAAATATTCACTCCCAAAAGTGAATGTATTTGATCCTTTAAAAAAATTTTTTACTCTATGATTAAGTTGAAATCCCGTNTGAAATGTTGTGACTTTTGATNCACCATAAGGAGGACTTTCCAGATGAATTTGTGCCTCTAANCTATCCTCTGGATAGATACCTGTGTAATGATTTCTATTNGTNTTTTGAACGGCAAAATATGTGATGAATGAAGAATTATNNTCATTAAAATTTATCTGATAATCTGCAGTNCCCATCCAAACTTTATGTTTTCTTTCCTCTGNTTGCTGAGTTAAATATGNAGGTTTATTGACCATTTCACCTCCNTACCTGTATTCATTCAAATTACTCAAACTAAACTCTAGCTTTTGATTTTTAGTAGGTGAGAAAAAAAAATTTGACCCAAATGATACATTTTCAAGTTCTGGTAATTCAGAAAAATCATCATTGTTATGATCGTACATTTCTCTTGTTCTGTTGTTAAAGAAAAATGACATCCCGGAATTGTTATTTTCGGATACTACCGAAACATTCCCGGTAGAAACAATATCATTTGACTTTCCATTAATATTTTGAAGAAAGGAATTTATACTGTAGCTATCTGTCTTTGGGAGTTTGGTAATTATATTGACAGTCCCCCCGATGGCACTGGACCCATACAATGATGAACCACCTCCCCTTACAACTTCGATACGATCGATCATGTTTTTTGGTAATTGTTCTAGACCATACATACCCATTAAAGGACTAAAAATAGGACGCCCATTTATCAAAATCTGCGAATACCCCCCACCCAATCCATTTATCCTAAGCTGAGTATAATTACATGTTTGGCAATTTGTTTCAACTCTTAATCCCGGTTGAAATTTCAAACCTTCAGAGAGCGTACATGCCTGAAAATCCTCAAGAGCTTTATTCTTTATAACATTGACTATTACGGGGGAATTGGTTCTTCTCTTGATGGTTTTTGTTCCTGTTATAACAACCTCATTTAAATAGTTTAGACTGTTCGTTAAGTTAAAGTCAACAAATATTTTCAAATCACCATTACGAACGGTAATAATTTTTGTTTCACTCTTAAAACCTAAAAAAGAAGCGGTTATGTTGTAATCGCCAAAGTCAATTTTCTTAAAATAAAAAGAGCCATCAGGTTTCGATAAAACCGTCAAAGAATCCCGAATCTGAGATGACATTTCAGAAATTCTATACATAGTAATAGAGACGGATTCCTGAGTCCTATTATCGATTTTTACTATTCCAGAAATATTAACATTCTGGCCGAAAATATAGTGAGAAGAAAAAATTAAAATGGAAAAAAGAAGTCTTGAGTGCATATGTTTATGCAAACATAATAAAAGTTAGCTAAGACTAACTTTTATTGTGTTATTTTTTTATAGAGCTCCAAAGTTTTTTTTATTGTCGATTCAATCGTTAATTCTCTTAATAAAAATGCATTGGCAGCTGCACCTAATTTCTCAGCATTCTTGTAGTCGCTATTTAACTCGATTATCCCTTTTGCAATGGCTTTTGGATCTTTAACAGAAACAATTTTACCTGAAANCTCATCTTTAATGATTTCTTGTGGACCACCGCTGCGCGTTGCAATTATCGGTTTGGAATATGCCATTGCCTCAATCAATGTTTTTGCCAACCCTTCTGATATTGAGGGTTGAACATAAACATCACAGGCTTTAATATGTGGACGAATATCCACAACATCTCCAATACCATGAAGACGAGAACTATTGGATAATTTGCTTATTTTTTGCTGAAATTGTTTTGTGTCTGTACCCTTTCCAATAAATACAAAATGCAAGTCCTCGAATTCTTCTAAAATCTGAGCAGCTTGAATCAAATAATCAANCCCTTTTACTGGCCTTAAGTGCGCAACGCAGGTGATGATTTTGCAATTGGGATTGATGCTCTTAAACGCATACTCGAATTCGTTTATCGGATGGAACCAATTTATATCTACACCTTTTTTAATTACATAAAGCTTATCTGCATTTATCACTCGTTGTTTTACAAGTGAGGACTTGACATAATCACTAATACAAATTATGGCATTCACTTTTGGATGAAAATGAGAAAAATAGGCCGATAAATCGTGCCAATAAGGGCCTTTAGCGCCTCGGTAAGTTATAATTTTCACATTGATACCACGAGCAGCTCTAATCCCTGCAGGAATTGACTTCGAATTAAATAAATGTAATATGTCATAATCTTCATTCAATAATTCTTTTCTTATTGGGGCGACACTGCGGTAGGAGAATCTACTTTCTGGATGATGAGGAATTACCTTTATGCCGGCTTCTTTGAAAATATTTTTGAAAGGGGAATCTGAGTTTGTCATTATCGTTATTAAGACTCCCAAGTTGGCTAGACCCAAAAAAATTTCAGCCTCCGATCTATGTCTAACTAAATTTGTATAGCGACTGATTACTAAAACCCTCATTATTGCTGAAGGTAAATCATTTTGTAGATTTATAAAAGTCTATCTACTTGATTATTAAATTCTTTTGATATGAAAAACCCTTATTCATTATTTCTAGTTACCCTAACTATTTTTTTCACTACNAGCTATACTTATGCCCAAAGTGAGCCCAATAATTCTTGGATTGAAGGAATGCAAGATTACACTGTAAACTTCAATACCGTTGTTGATGTTTTTGAAGATGAATATAGAGGTAAGCCATATCAAAAAGGCCATGGATGGAAGCAATTTAAGCGATGGCAAAATTTTATGGAGCCTCGAGTGGATATTGATGGCAATCGACCGAATCCTGCACTCTGGTATAATGCGGTGAATCAACAAAACTTAGTTACCCAAAATTTTGGGAATTGGTCGCCCATGGGGCCATTCGATGCACCAGGGTCATCGAACAGCAATGGTATTGGAAGAATCAATCACGTCGCTTTTCATCCTACGAATCATGATACCATTTTCGCTGGTGCACCTTCTGGTGGACTTTGGGTTAGCTATAACGACGGAATAACATGGCAAACTTTTACTGATGATTTAACGAATATAGGTGTTAGTGATTTAGCTATAGANCCCAATAACCCGGATACCATGTATCTCGCGACAGGAGACCGCGACGCAGGAGACACATATAGCTTTGGGCTTATGAAATCGACTGATGGAGGAGTGACTTGGGGATCGACAGGACTCAGCTATTCGGTTTCATCTGGAAAAAGAGTAACTCGCGTTTTAGTCCACCCCAAAAGCTCAAATATTATCATTGTTGCTACTCGAGACGGAATGTACCAAAGCACAAACTATGGAGTTAGTTTTAGTCTCAAACAATCCGGACCGTTTAATTCTCTTTCAATGGTAAATGGTGGCTCTGACACACTATTTGCAGGAACTACGGGAGGGTCAGCGACGGTATATCGAAGTACCAATGGAGGGTCAAGCTGGTCTCTGGTAAACTCAGGATTGCCTTCTTCGGGAATCAATCGCGTTGAAGTTGCTGTAAGTCCGAGCTCACCGAATAAAATCTATGCTGTATATGGAGCTTCAAACAGCGGTTTCTTCGGTTTATATTCGAGTTCAAACTATGGTAATACCTGGACTCTAAAGAGCACAAGTCCNAATATTTTAGGCTGGGAAGCNAATGGTTCGGGAACTGGTGGACAATCTTGGTATGACTTAACCNTGGCCGTTGATCCAAATAATTCAAACACAATATATGTTGGTGGAGTAAACATTTGGAAAAGTACTAATGGTGGATCATCATGGTCAATTAATGCGCATTGGTATGGAGCAAATGGATTGCCATATGTTCATGCAGATCACCACCATGCAGGCTTTCGACCAAATTCTTCTGAATTCTATCTCGGAACCGATGGTGGAGTTTATAAAACTTCAAATGGTGGATCTTCCTGGACAGCGCTGAACGATGGAATGAATATCACTCAATATTATAAAATCAGTCAAAGCCAAACAGACACCACTTTATTGATAGGCGGGTCTCAGGATAATGGAACGCATCTNAGAACCTCGACTNCAAANTGGAATCGAGTTGTGGGTGGAGATGGAATGGACAATGATGTAGATCCGAATACAAACAATACCTTGTACGCTTCCATTTATTACGGGGAATTCTACAAAAGCACCAATGGTGGAAATAANTTTAGCTCTATAAATACGAGTCTAAGTCCTGCTGGAAGTGGAAACTGGGTCACTCCATTCAAATGTGACCCAAATACTTCAAATACTATTTATGCAGGCTTCAAGAAAATCTGGAAAAGTACAAATGCCGGCATTTCGTGGTCAGCAACATCATCAAACAATATTAGTGGGAATTCNAATATTGATGAATTTGAAATTGCCCCCTCAAATAGCAATTANATATACGCCTTAATAAATAGACGAATATTTCTTTCTANCAACGGTGGTAGCACCTGGATCGATCGTTCAAATAATGGAAATTTATCTCCCCAATACAATATTTTAGGAGTGGATATAGATGATACAGATCCATTACATGTAGTAATTTCCTGCTCGGGTTATAACAACTCAAATAAAGTTTTTGAATCTACCAATGGAGGACAGCAATGGACAAATATATCTAGNGGCCTCCCTGCAGTCCCTGCTAATTGTGCTCAGTTTGAAGGTGGAAATTCTAATGGCNTCTATGTGGGTACAGATATTGGCGTATACTTCCGTGATGCGACCACTTCAGGATGGGTTTCTTTTAATGATAACTTACCCAACGTAATTGTCAATGATCTAGAATTATTGGGATCAACAGATATCCTACGAATAGGAACTTATGGCCGAGGTGTTTGGCAGAGTTCCACATATAATTCAATGCCTAATCCNCCAGCTGTTCAATTCACCATTGAACCAAGCAATACCTGCTCCTTANCNGATACGGTCCAGTTNATTGATCAAAGTAGTGGATCTCCAACATCATGGAGCTGGCAGATAATCCCAAATAATGCGGTATACATAAATGGAACAACTGATACCAGTCAATCTCCTTTTATTATATTCAATTCTGGTGGGAGTTATTCCGTTAAACTTACAGTAACAAATCAATATGGGTCGAGTGATTCAACTTATAATAATGCTTTAGAAATTGGAGGCAACACCTTGCCTTATGATGAGGATTTTGAAGCAGGTTTTTCCAAATGGACTATTAATAATCCTGACAATGGAGTGACATGGGAATATGTTACAGTGGCTGGAAATAGCCCTGGAGACAAGGCTATGCGATTAAATCACTTTAATTACAACTCCGTTGGGCAGATCGATGAGCTCATATCTCCAATATTGAATTTCTTTGGAGACACATTAATTGAATTAGATTTTGAATATGCATATCGCGGGTACAATGCAACTTACAAGGATTCCTTGAAGATATATGTGTCCGCAGATTGTGGACAAAATTGGAATCTAGCAGCTGCTTTTGGCGACGGAGGGACTCCAAACTGGAGGACAGGATTATATAATAATAGCAATTGGACACCAGCAACTTCGGCAGATTGGTGTACAAATTCATCGCTGGCTTCATGTCCGACAGTCAGTTTAGATAANTATTCAGGCAATAGCGGAGTCCAAATTAAGTTTGTTTCCGTCAATGGGTATGGAAACAACTTTTACCTGGATAATATATCTGTGACAGGAGTTACAAATTGCGCGTCCTATGTAACCCAAACTATCGACACATGCGCTTTAGCATACACTTGGATCGATGGTATAACATATACCTCAAGTACATCCTCTCCTCAATATGCTTTGACCAAAGCAAATGGATGTGACTCGGTAGTTACATTAAATCTTATTCTAAATCAGCCAGATGCTGTGACTCAGACAGTCAACGCGTGTGGAAATTACACATGGATTAATGGTGTCAATTACACGGCTTCGACATCATCACCTAGTGTTACACTCACAAATATTCATGGATGTGATTCTGTTGTAAGTTTGAATCTAACCATTAGCAATCAAACTACAGCGGGGACTGATATTATAACTGCGTGTTCGAGTCATCAATGGATTGATGGTGTGACATATACATCTTCAACATCATCACCGACTTATATTTTAACGGGAAGTAACGGATGTGATTCAACGGTAACGCTTAACCTTACGATTATTAATGTCAATACCTCGGTAGTCCAAAATGGAACAACACTAACTGCTCAGGCAACTTCGGCAACATTCCTTTGGATAGACTGCAGTACGATGGCAATTGTTCCAGGACAGATGAGTTCGATATTCACTCCAATGACAAATGGCATATATGCTGTTATAGTTACTCAAAATGGATGTTCAGATACATCTTCTTGTTTCACTGTATCTGGAATTGATCTTGATGAAAATGATATAATTCTGAAATTAAAAGTTATTCCAAACCCTAACCATGGGGATTTTAAATTAATCCGCAGTGATGCAAATAATGAATCTGAACTTATCATTTATTCAAGTGATGCAAAAGTTATTTATAGAGGGAATTGGTCAGCAGGAAAAGATGAGAAAAAACTAAACTTAGATTTAAGTCCAGGGATTTATCATGCAGCTCTAACAGANAGAAATCAAACACTATTTTTCAAAATAGAAATATTCTAGTAACCCGATAAGTACAGAAAGAAAGGAGACAATATTATCTTTTTATTATTTAATTANCTTCTAACTTTGAAGTAGAAATTATTTTGATGAAAAAAACCTTTATTCTTGTTTCCAATATTGTACTGGCATTAGCATTCTTATCAGCTTTTGCCTGGATTATAAAGGAAGCAAATAATAATAGTGAACTCCTTGGTAAAAGCTTCGATAAGGCAATAATAAAATGGAGTTCATTTCCNGACAATTTTTCTAGAGCAGTAGATCAAGTTCAGAATTTACCTGAAACATTTGTNGCCACCCCTGAAAATTTNAAGCCCATTAATCATCTTAAAAATAATGTGTTTGCACTAGTCTCTTTTTCAAAATCAAATANATCAAGAATTATTCAATTAAAGAATCTGCGTACGGACTCTGTTTTAAAGAATTGGGAAATAGAAAACCTAGATAACCCGCATAGAAGAGTTTTAAATCCTCTTTTCTATAATAATAATTCCATTGTCTATGCAACTATTGGAATACCGGGTGTTTTTTGTATTGATGAATCCAGCAAAGAAATTTGGAAGCAAAAAAAAATAATCTCACACCATTCAATAAATAAAGATNACAACAACAATGTCTGGCTTTGCACCTACCCATCATTGAATGTTGGTGAGGCTAAATATGATGGGCTATTAAGAGTTGATAATCGAAGTATTCCCTATATCGATAATTCCATAACCTGTTTGGATTATCAAGATGGGATGATCCTGTTTCATCGATCCTTAAGCCAAATACTTTTGGACAATGAGCTAGAATATATTCTCCTAAAAAGTTCAGACGCATCAGACCCATTGCATATTAATGATGTACAACCTGTTTTAAAAACGAGTAAATATTTTAATAAAGGTGATTTATTTATCAGTTGTAAGAATATCTCAACAGTTTTCTTATACCGCCCAACAACAAATAAAATTGTAAAAGTAATTGATGGTCCATTTCAATCTCAACATGATATTGATATTATAAATGATAGTACGATAAGTATTTTCAACAACAATACACACACGAAATGGCAAAAAACCAAGGATACATCAAAAAATGAAAAAACTTTAAATGTCGGCCCTTTTTATTCTGAGGTTTTGATTTACCATTTCAATAACGAATCATTTTCTAAGGAACAAGAAAAGGCAATAACAAAAAATGAAATCTATTCATTTACCGAGGGTTTATGTGAAAAATTAGAAGATGGTTCTTTTTTTATTGAAGAACANAATAGTAGCTTAATATGGATTCTTAAGAATGATAGNGTTCTTTATAAAAATGTTTTGAAGTCAAAATATNCAGACTACCACCATCTCTCAAATTGGACGAGAATAATTAAAAAATAATATGATATCGCAACTCTTATATATTGGCCCTGGATTGGGTGTGGGAAGCCTAATTTTAATGTTTCTTATTGGGGCAATTGTTATATTTTCCCTAGGATTCATTATTTACTTAAAAGCAAAACGGTTTTTTAAAAAATAAAANATGTCTGAAGCATTTATTTGGGGATCTTCGGGGTTTATTGCTTTATACTTTCTTCGTTTAAATCGAAATAATTTCTATTCACTTGCATTAGCAAGCGTAGGCCTCTTAGATGACATACTGAAAACTGAAGATGATGATGAAAAGTTAATTCGAGTCCAAAGGAAGACAAAGGAATTAATAGTGCTTTTGATAAAAGTGTTTNTATTAATTTTTGTTTGTATCACTATTTTTTTGATTTGGATATTTTTTTTTGAATTAATACTCTCCATTGATTTGAATAAAAATAATCCCAGTATAATAGCATTTTCCGTTGGCGCCAGTATTCCATTTTTACTCCCCATAAAAAACTCTAGTTCATATAGTGAGGTCAGTCAATTATTTCATAAGTTAACTCTAGATAATCCGAATTTAGGACTTCGACTTCTTCAACGAGAAATAAAAAAATATTCTTCGAAATCAGAAAAAAAAGAAAAATTTTTGATTGTCAGCGGCCTAGCAAGATCTGGAACAACCAGTATGATGAATGCACTATCAAAAAATCAAATATTTGACTCACTATCCTATTCAAATATGCCATTTCTACTTAGTCCGAAAACATGGGGAAAGGTTTACAGGCCTTCTGGAAAGAAAAGAAAAGAAAGGAGACATGGAGATGGGATTTTTGTTAATGAGAATTCAAATGAAGCCCTGGAAGAATACTTTTTTAAATCCATATTAAAAGATTCATTCATAACCAGCTCAAGCCTCGTAAAACATGCCCTATCCGAGGAGAACTATGAGCTTTATTTAAGATATCAAGGGCTGATTTCAGCAAGCCCAAAAAGATATTATTTAGCTAAGAACAACAATATGCTTTTGAGATATGAATCTCTTCGAAATTTCAACAAGAATTTTATATTCCTTCTTTTGTTTCGAGATCCACTCTCTCATGCATTTTCACTTTATCAAATGCACAATAATTTTTCCAGCGAGCAGGAGAAAGATCCTTTCATTATAGAATATATGAATTGGTTGGTTCATCATGAATTTGGTTTGAATCATAAATATTTCGATCTTGATAAAAGCAAACTTGATGGTGACAAAAGCACACTCAACTATTGGCTAAAAATTTGGATAAATTTTTACCGTTATGCCGAAAAAATTAAAGATGCGAATACATATTTTATATGCTACGAAACCTATTGCGAAAAACCGAATTTCATTTTGAGTAAGATTCTTAAAAAATTTAATAACCCACTTGCCACAGAGTCAAAACCTTACCTTCAGCGAAAACAGGTCAAAGAAAAATATTCAGCTAAAATTTTAAATGAAGCAATGATTATCTATAATAAACTTAAAAACAAAGAATTATGATAATTAAGTCTAAAATAAAAATATTCATTTTAGAGTAAATACATTTACATCATGGCAAAGAATCATATCGGTTTCAACAGAAGAGTTTTTAATCTAAAATCAAGAGTTCCTAATTTAATTTTTAAGACAATAATCTTTGCGATTGCAGCATACGCCTTAAAAGATGATTTTCCTTTTCTATTGACCATATTTTGGATTTATGTGAGTTTTAATTTTATGTTACTTATCGGCTTTTGGGCTTTTAAAAGATTCATAAATAAAAAAATTGGTGAAGTAAATAATCAATTTCAAGGAAATATCCCACAGCAAGATGAGGATCTTGGTGAAGCGGAAATTGTGGAGGATTAAAACTTTTTTAGTTTTCCTCCAAAAGAGACTTTAGCTCTTCTAAAGATTTACCTTTTGTTTCTGGCATGATAAAATGCGTGAACAATAATTGAACAATCATGCAGATTGCAAAAATTATGAATATCTGATATCCTTCGGGATAAATTTCCATTAGCACTGGCCCCAGTAAAGTTATTAGAGCCGCGAAGACCCAATGCGTACCTGTGCCCCATGACTGTCCGATCCCCCGAACAGAATTGGGAAAAATTTCTGATATAAATACCCAGATTACAGCTCCTTGACCTACAGCATGAGAAGCAATAAATAGTAATATNAAACTTAGATTAAAATACGCAGAAGCATCACTGTAAAAACCGTAAGCCACAAGCACCAATGAGATGATATAACCTATTGACCCAATGTACATTAAAGTTCGTCTTCCAGCTCTATCAATGAGGTAAAGACCTATAAATGTAAATAGCAAATTAACCCCTCCGATAGAAACAGAGCTTAAAAGAGAACCTGATGTCGCAAATCCNGCTCTTTCCAATATAGAGGGCGCGTAGTATAAAATAAAATTAATTCCTGAGAGCTGATTAAACATAGCTAATAAGAATGCGAGTAATATCGGAAACCGGAACCTCTTCGAGAAGAAATTTACTCCTTTTCCTCTTCCCTCACTTTTGATTTCAGACTGAATTGCTTCAAGTGTTTCATTCAATAGTTGNGCATTCATTAGTTNTTTTAATNTCTTGGTAGCAGCATCTACATCACCCTTTTTAGTCAAAAGCCATCTTGGGCTTTCAGGAATCGTTAACACGAAAAGAGTATAGATTATCGCAGGTATTGCCTCCACTCCAAGCATAAATCTCCAATCATTTACCCCACCAAAGTCGTTGAGTAAAAAATTTGATAAAAATGCCATAAGTATTCCAAAAACAATATTAAACTGGTATAAAGCAACAAGACGGCCGCGATTTTTAGATGACGATATTTCTGAAATATATGCCGGAGCAGCNACGGACGAGGCACCTACACCAATACCTCCAATAAAGCGAAAAAAGCTGAAAGAATANGGATCCCAGGCAATGGCACTGCCAACAGCTGAAAGTAGATATAGGCCTCCAATAATTACTAAAATCNGCTTTCGGCCAAACTTATCAATAAATCTTCCGCCAAATAAAGATCCCAGTACGGTCCCCCATAATGCCATAGACATAATGAATGTGCCATGAAACCATGATGAAGTATTCCAAAGATTACGAATTGGCTCATTAGCACCAGATATTACAACCGTATCGAAACCAAATAAAAATCCAGCAATAGCAACTGCCCAAGACCATTTTTGCACATTTTTCATCAATATTTTTATTTGTGAATATGGAAAACTACAAATACTTCCGCAACAAATTGATTACTTTCATAGTCAAATAATTCAAACCGATGAATAGCAATACGATTGAACGAATATTACTTCTTTTGGGAGGGGTNCTTTTAATAGGCTACATTGCCTCCATCTTTATACCAGCATTNGAAAATATGCAATCCAACTTTCGGCTTGGTGCAATTGCAGGAATTGTTTGTTACGCGGGGTATAGTTTTTTCACACAGTACAGCGATCAAAAGATAATCATGTCAAAAGATCAAAAAGTACAGAAATTGATNATGGAATTGAAAAAGGAGAAGCAACGCGGTGATGACCTGCACAAAAGCCATTTATCACTGCAATCAAAGCTATCTGAAGCAGAAGAGCTCATATCTGAGATGAAAAAACAAAATGAGAAATCCAACTAAGGATAATTATCGCANGTAAAAAGAGTAAAAGCGATTATAGAGAAATCTAATTAAAGATTCTCCCTTTGCAGGCCTCCACCCCCCCTTGAGTATTGTCTGCTTTTCATAGCCATAACCTTGCAAAACATGTGAAAGGTTTTTTGTTATTANATTGGCCTCATTAGGATGAATTTCATTTTTCCAATTATCTACATATTTTGAACTTATACCATTGATTGATCCATAAGCACTATTTCCAGACCAAGGTTTACTCAAAACAGTTGGCTNAAGCATATTTTTATCAAATTTGATATCTAAAAAATCTGAAACTTCAGACATAATTTGTTTNGGATCTCGAGCTAAATCTTCATAGCGNAGCACTTTATAATTGGGGATAATTTTTTTATTCTTATCAAGAAAAAAATAGCCATTTTCCAATGAGTCGTATACCTTGTTTATAAGCGGGTACCCTTGATCCTTTGATTTAAATTTTCTCAAGGCAACAAAGTTTGCGTAGGGATTTTTCACGATATGAATAAAGTGAGCATTAGGAAAGCAATGATAAAGTTCCATGGCCATTTCCGCATGCTCAACAGACTTCTCAACTACTCGTTTACCCCTAGCATCTCCCAACTCAGGCAATAATAAAGGCATCAAGTCTCGAATTAACTGCAAAGCGTCTTTTGGTGACTTAATTCCCTTTTCTTTTTCAAGAACATCAGTAACATTTTTTAAATCAATAATATTGGATAGGACAACATCCGTTTGTCGATCCTTAGAATTTGAATATTTTTTCAGAGTTTCAAGGAGTTTTTCGGAAAATTTAACATTTTCATGAGGTGTCTGGCGGCGATATGAATATTGAACCCAGCGGCCTAGAGATGCCATGAAATGAGTTTCAAACGGAATTACATATAACTCAGGGTGACTGTCAAGCAGCGAGCGTAACAAACTAGTACCTGATTTGTGACTTCCAAGAATAAAAACTGGAGGATTTTTCATGAAAAAATAAATTCTTGCATTAAAAGTAGTTAGTACCTTAGAAATATGAACATTATAAAACAGGCAGTTTCAGTATTTATTTTTCTTTTCACTGTTTCATGTGACTTGAATCAAGATTACTTCTCAAATTCCGTTGATGATGATCTCGAAAAAGCACTAATAAATGAAATTGTTGATTCATGGCATCTTGCGGCCAGTAATGCAGACTCCATTACTTACTTCAACATTATTGCGAATGATAATAGTATTTTTCAAGGGACTGATGATAATGAAAGATGGACTAAAACCGANTTCAAAAATTGGAGTCGNGAATACTTCAAAAGAAAATCTGCATGGACTTTTGTACCTCAGAAAGGGCGAAATATCAGCATAAAAAATAATGTGGCTTGGTTTGACGAAAAACTAGACTCAAAGCATATGGGACGAACACGAGGAAATGGAGTAATGGTTAAGGATGGAGAAANCTGGAAAATAGAACATTATACACTTTCTCTACCTATCCCAAATGANTTAATTAATGGNGTGATTGACACGATCAAAAATTCGGAGTATTAAAATTTGATNGGAAAAAAGNTAAGTTTTGTCAAATTCTGTATTTATTAAAAATTAGTTATTTTTTTTCAAAAATGGNCATAAATCATAAAATTTAGAGGCCAAAGACACTTATATTTATCANTATATTTTTAAAAAAAANCTTAACCCCCCTAGTGCCTNGGCGCTACACTTTCAATCTAAACACCTCAATATGAAGGACTTTACCAAAAAACTGTTACTCTTAGCAACCCTTTTTATAACAAGCATAACGCTTTCAGCGCAAACTCCGATGTCAGGATCATATTCTGTTGACTTGTCGGGATCTGGTAACTTCAGCTCAATGTTAGCAGCTACAACGGCATTAGCCCAAAATGGAGTGAATGGGCCTGTGACCATCAATATAAAAGATGGCACATATGGGCAATTTACAGTGGATTCAATACCCGGCGCATCGTCCACCAATTCGGTGACCTTTCAATCGCNCCCTTTGAATACGAGTCAAGCCGTAATCCAAGATTCCGCAGTCATAGCAACTGACAACTATCTAGTTGTTCTTAATGGTTGTGATTACATAAGATTTAAAAATATAACATTCAATACTTTGAGTCCCACCTATGGAACAGTATTCTATTCTCTCGGACCAATTACCAACTGGACTCTTGAAGGAAATACTATGAATGGTTCAGCAGGCAATAGCACCAGTTGGAATCATAGAATGAATAGTGGTGCCGGCACATCAAGACCCAAAGGGACCATAAAAATGATAGACAATAATATCAACAATTTTTCTATAGCAATTTCTATAGGAGGAAGCACTTATCAAGATGGAGCAGATTCTCTATTTATAAAGGATAATATAATTTATGCCACAGATGCAGGGCTTGATGTGNATTGGGCCAAGTATGTTGAAGTGACCAATAACGAATTCCACAAATCTGGACTAACATCGAATATTCTTTGGTATCAAGCATTAAATAATACTGTTAATTGGGTTTCTTTTGGTCTAGTTTTTAATGATAATATTATTCGAAACGCAGAAAATGGCTTGAATGTATATACCAATCCTACCAACCTCGCTTTTCCATTATTTGCTGAAGTGAAAAACAATGACATCACCACCCATTATCGAGGTATTTATTTGAGAGGGAATCCAGACTCTTTAACAGGAAATACATTTCGTGATATTATGATCGAAAACAATGAAATCGTGCATGTTGGTACTTCATCAGTTACTGCAACTGGAATGGAGTTCACAAATATCAATATAGATACCACTAAAAACGGTCAAGTTCGAAATAATATGATTTTAATTGGAAATGTTACTTCGAATTCACAACACAGAGGAATATACTTGTACCACTGTGCAAATGTAAATGTTAATCACAATACGGTTGTTGTCAATTCAGGCCATCCTCTATTTGGAGGTAATATGTATTTGGGTGCCTCAACAAGTGCTACTCAATTTGACCCAGTGAATAATAAAATTCAAAATAATATCTTTAGTAATTACGCCTCAGGGTCTGCTATACATGCTGAAACAGCTGCTGCCCCAGGAACATTCTTTACCTCGGATTACAATATATATTTTGGAAATTCATCTACGGTGATGGCTTATGGAGTGCTGGGGACAGGCTCTAGTACTATCTCTGGATGGAATACATTGAGCGGTGGTCAAGACTCTAATTCATTCTTTGGGGATCCCATTTTTGTGAGTGCCAACGACATTCATACGGCGGGAACTCTTGCGGATAGTGCAGGTACCCCCCTAGGATTAGCCACGGATTTTGATGGAGATACTCGATCTTTGACAAATCCTGATATTGGAGCTGATGAGTACACTCCACTTTCTTGCTTTGGAGTAACTAGCTTATCTGCTTCGAATGTAACAGCTAATTCTGCAGATTTATCATGGTCTTCATATAACTCCGGAGCCT
>NYSL01000007.1 GCA_002682945.1 Cryomorphaceae bacterium
CGACGTGGTGATCATCGGTGGCGGGGGGCACGGTGTGGCGACTGCTTATTACCTCGCCAAGTATCACGGCATCACGAACATTGCCGTGCTGGAGAAAGCTTATTTGGGTGGCGGCAACACGGCGCGCAACACCGCGGTGATTCGCTCCAATTACCTCACCTCCGCGGGCGTTCGCTTCTACACCGAGTCGGTAAAGCTTTATGAGCGGCTGTCGAACGAGTTTGATTTCAACATCATGTACTCGCAGCGGGGTCAGCTGACGCTGGCGCATACCGATGCCACGGTCAGGGCGTTCCGGCAGCGGGCCGAGGTCAACAAACATTTTGGGGGTCGCACCGAACTGATCGACCGCCAGGCAGTGGGCGAGTTGGTGCCCAGCCTCAATTTAGATCCTGCTGGCTTACCTATACTCGCGGGCCTCTGGCACCTCGATGGCGCCACCGCGCGCCATGACGCGGTCGCCTGGGGTTATGCCAAAGGCGCCACCCAGCGCGGTGTTGAATTGCATCAGCTGACAGAAGTCACCGGTGTCGATATCGAAGGGGGGCGCGTCACTGGGGTACAAACCAATCGTGGGAAGGTATCTTGCGGCTGTGTGGTGCAGGCGGTTTCGGGCCTCAGCGCCGACGTCTCCAGATTGGCCGGCTTTCCGCTGCCGATCGTGGCGTACCCGCTGCAAGCCATGGTGACCCAGCCGGTGAAGCCGTTCTTAGATCCTCATGTGAGCTCTTCTGCGCTGCATTGTTATGTCCACCAGACCAGTCGCGGCGAGATTGTGATCGGTGGCGGATCTGACCCATACCCGCTCTATGGCACGCGTTCCACGCTCGAGCTAAAAGAGGGTTTGATCGCGTCTGCGGTAGAGATGTTCCCGTTCATGAGTGAGATGCGTCTCATGCGCCAGTGGGCAGGTATCACCGATATGACCAGCGACTACAGTCCGATCATGGGATTGAGTCCCGTCGAAAACTACTACCTGGACGCGGGGTGGGGGACCTGGGGCTTCAAAGCAACGCCTATTTGCGGCGTCACCATGGCTGAACTGGTGGCATCGGGCGGCAAGGTGCCCGACCTGATTGCGCCCTTTAGTCTTGATCGCTTCGATGCCTTCCGGCAGGTGAACGAGATGGGCGCGACGGCGGCGAGTCACTAGGGGGCGATATGAAAATTCTCACTTGCCCTTTGAATGGCCCGCGCAATATCGCCGAGTTTACCTATGGCGGTCAGGTGAAGCCCATGCCCAATCCGACCGAAGCCACCGATAAGGAGTGGGCGCATTACGTTTTTTATGGCGACAACCACATTGGTGTGGTGCGCGAGTGGTGGATGCACACGCCCAGTAGTTACTGGTTCATCGTCGAACGCCACAACCAGACCGATGAAGTGATTCGCACCTATGACCCGGCAGAGCTGTTTGATCCGGGTGCTTCGCCCGCGACGGCACCAGTGGAGGCCGATTCGTGACGGAGCGACTGCCACGGCCCTTCGGCAGCCGCATCAAGCGCGATGCCCCGGTGAGCGCACGATTTGACGGGCGCGACTTGCCCGCGTTGGAGGGCGATACCGTCGCCTCTGCCTTAGTCGCCAGCGGCCAGTGGGTGATCTCCCGGTCCTTTAAGTACCACCGGCCTCGGGGTCCGCTGACGATGGCGGGGCACGACGCCAACACGCTGGTGCAAACGCCGGCTGCGCCTAACCGCCTCGCGGATGAGCTGTCCATTGCTGATTACCCGGAGACCACGGCTCAGAACGTATCGGGCAGGTTAATGGCGGACCGCAATGCCATCATCGACTGGTTCGGTCGCTTCTTGCCGGTGGGTTTTTACTATCGCGCCTTTTATCGTCCCTTCGGCGTGTGGCACTGGTGGGAACGGTTAATTCGTGTAGCGGCCGGGCTCGGTGTGGCGAACCTGTCATCGACGCCGCGGTACCAAGACAAGCAGTATCTGTTTTGCGATGTGGCGGTGGTGGGTGCGGGCCCGGCGGGTCTCAGTGCCGCATTGAAGGCGGCGGAGGCCGGTGCGTCGGTGCTGCTGATCGACGAGCAGCCCGAATTGGGGGGCTCCCTGACATATCACCGTTTCGCTATCGATAGTGATGCGGTGCGGGGCGAGGCGGAGGCCCTCATTGCCAAGGTGGTATCGCATGCCCGTATCAAGGTGCTTACCCATGCCCTGTGTAACGGCTGGTTCACCGATCACTATTTGCCCGTCATTCAAGGGGATCGCTTATTCAAGGTGCGCGCCAAAAGTTGTGTTCTGGCAACGGGTAGCAGTGAGCAACACGTGGTTTTTCGCAATAACGACCTGCCTGGCGTGGTCCTCTGTAGTGCGCTGGACCGCCTGATCAATCATTACGCGGTGGCGCCTCAGGGAGCGCTGGTGGTGCTTGCGGGGAATGACCAGGCCTGGATGACCGCGTTCACGGCGGCAGAGGCGGGTTTGTCTGTGGGGGCAGTGGTGGATCTCCGCGATGCGCCCGATGACGCAGCGTTGCTGGCTGAGGCGAATGCGCGGGGCATGACTGTCCATATGGGTGCCACGGTTTACACCGCGCGACGTGATTCAGGGAGTCAGTCACTGTGTGGTGTCGATATCCATCGCATCGATGCGCAGGGCGAGGTGGGTGAAATGTTGGCGCAAACTGATTGCGCGGTCCTAGCCATGAGTGCGGGCTTTATGCCGGCTTATCAAATGGCGTGTCAGGCGGGGGCAAAACTCGACTACGACGACGAACGCGCGGTCTTCACGTTGAGCGGGCTTCCCGAAGGGCTCTTTTTGGCGGGTAGCGTGAACAGCACCCATTCACTTGATGCGGTATTGGCAGATGGCCGCAACGCGGCGCGGGCCGCCCTGGGTTGCATTGGTATGACTGCCGAAGAGCACGAGCATGTTGTCTGCGAAGCGCAGGTGAATCACCCATGGCCCCTCTTTCCTCACCTAAAGGGTCGGGAATTCGTTGATTTCGACGAGGACCTGCAGATCAAAGACATCGTGAACGCGACCCGGTTGGGTTACCGCGATGTGCAGCTGGTGAAACGCTACTCGACNGTCGGCATGGGTCCCTCCCANGGCCGGCATTCAGCNTTGCCCACNGCACGTTTGGTGGCNCAGGCCACNGCGCGCACGGTCAGCGAGACGGGCGTCACCACGGCGCGACCACCNGTGAAACCCGAGGCGCTNGGACACATAGCCGGCCGACGGTTTCATCCACACCGGCGAACGGCGATCGCTGACCGGCATGATGCAGCCGGCGCGCAGTGGATGCCTGCAGGGCTCTGGGGGCGACCCGCATTCTATGGTGAGCCAGATGACAAGCTGCGCTGTGTGGCTGAGGAGGTCATGGCGGTGCGGACGGGCGTCGGGGTGATCGACGTTAGCACCTTAGGTGGACTCGAGCTTCGCGGCCCCGACGCTGCGGAGTTCATGAATCGTTTCTATACCTACGGGTTTCTGAAGCAGCCCGTGGGACGCACCCGCTATGCCGTATTGGTCAGCGAGCAAGGTGTGGTCATCGACGATGGCGTCGCCGCGCGTCTTGCGGAGGATCATTTTTACATCACCGCGACGACGGGCGGCGTCGACCGGGTGTATCGGGAGATGCTGCGCTGGAATGCCCAATGGCGGCTAACCGTCGACATCGCTAACGTCACGGCGGCCTTCTCGGCCATCAACATCGCAGGGCCTAATTCCCGTTCGGTGCTCGAGGCGTTGGGCTGTTCGATTGAGGCGAGTGCCGACGCGTTCCCTTATCTCGGTTGCCGAGAGGGCGGTGTGGCTGGCGTTCCCGCGCGCCTGATGCGGGTCGGCTTTGTGGGAGAGTTGGGCTACGAGCTGCACGTGCCAAGTCTGTTTGCCTCCGCGTTGTGGGATGCGGTCATGGAGGCCGGCGCGCAATGGGGTATCACACCTTTTGGCGTCGAGGCGCAGCGCCTCCTACGTTTAGAGAAGGGTCACATTATTGTCGGGCAAGACACCGATGGCATGACACACCCGGGTGAGGTGGGGCTGGACTGGGCAATGAATCGCACCAAACCTGATTTTGTGGGGCGCCGCTCGGTCGATATTCTCGCCGCATCCGCGCCCATCCGGCAGCTGGTCGGATTCTCGCTTGATCCTGAGGCGCCCCGGCCATTGGAAGGGCACCTGGTGATCAAGGATGGCGATATCGTGGGTAACGTCACATCCTGTGAGATGTCGCCCACGCTCAATCAGATTATCGGCCTAGCCTATGCGTACCCAGATGATGCGAACCCGGGCGATCGCATTGCGATCCGCACCGACGACGGTGTGCTGGTGCAGGCTCGTGTTGAAGCACTGCCGTTTTATGACCCCGACAACGCGAGGCAAGCGTTGTGAGCCTGCGCAGTCCGCTAGAAGGCTGCGGAACGATTGAAGGCCCCGGTGGATTACTGCTACGTGATCTATCGCTCGCGCTTCGAGAGGGTGTGCGGGGTGCCGGTGCTCGGGAGTGGTTAATGGCTTCGGGGCACACGTTGCCGGATGCGCCGAACCAGATTGTTGCCAGCGGTGGATCAGGCTGGGTGATGTCACTGAGTCATCGCGAGTTCTGGCTGTTACAACCGGATAGCGAGGCCTCATCAGGCCGACCGACATCTGAGGCTGTCGCTGCCGGTGTGTGGCCGCTGTATTGCCAGCACAGTCATGCGTGGTTGCAGCTGGCAGGCGAGGAGCGGGCCGAGGTGATGGCTAAGCTTTGTGGCGTGGATCTCTCCGAGGTCGTCTTTCCGCTGGGCAACGTGGCCCAGACGCAGGCTGCCCGGATGTCGGTGATTGTCGCCGCCCATCAGAACCCGAGCGGCCAATCCGTATTTTCAATGTTCGTGGATCAATCCCTCGCCCGCTATCTGTGGGAAGCGATCGAAGATGCGATGGGAGAGTGGCTCGAGTAATTCTGCCGCGCTAGCCGCCGGACGCCAGCGTCTCGATTTGCTCTAGCAGCGTCTCCGGTACTTCAATTCCCTCGGCTTCATGCTTCAGACGCTCAGCCCCGCGGCGCGCGCCGGGGATTCGGACGCTGTTACCCTCTGTGAGCGCGCTGAACATGGTCTCCATGTGAGGAACAAACCCGTTGCCGAAAAATGCTGGATCCATCGCAATAATGGTTTGACCGACATTAGGGGGCCCGCCTTCTGTGTTTGCGAACATCGAGGCCTCATAAGAGCAGTTGCTGCCAGTGAGCACACCGGCCAGCACATCCACCATTAAGCCCAAACCAAAGCCTTTGGGGCCGCCCACAGGGAGCTGCGCGCCCTTCAATCCTGCAGCGGGATCAGTGGTGGGGTTGCCTTCAGGGTCGATCGCATGTCCGGGCTCAATCTCACGACCCTCTGCGGCGGCGCGCACCAGATTCACGCGTGCGGTCGAGGCAGTGGCCATATCAACCACCAGTGGCTCATCGCCGGCGCGCGGAGCGCCCATTGCAAAGGGGTTGGTGCCAAAGAAGGGCACTTTGCCCCCGTGGGCGGCCACGGCTTTGGAGCTGTTGGCGAACATCAGCGACACCAAACCTTCGCGTGCGAGGCGTCGCACAAACCATCCCAGTACGCCCGCTGATGAAGACTGATGAATCGACATGAGCCCAACGCCTTGGGCGCGGGTTGTCTCGATAAGCCGTTCCTCTGCGATCACATACGCGTGGTGACAAAAGCCAAAATCCGCATTGACCACAGTGGTCGATTCCGAGGTCTTTACGATTTTCGGTTCGGCATCGGAATTGATCTTGCCGCAGCGCAGATGTTTCAAGTACAGATGCAGGTAGCCGAGGCCAACATTGCGAATGCCCTCGGCTTCTGCGTCCATGATCTCCTCGGCAACGATCGCTGCCTGAGCGTCGCTCGCGCCAGCGCGCTGTAGCGCGTCATAACATAGTGTCTCGATTTGCTCGAGGCTCATTTGCGGCATAGCAGGCTCCTTAATTGAGGCCTAATTATGTTAAAAAATCTTGGAGCATGCAGTGACTCTGGGTGCAGACGTCTTTTAGAGTAATGGTGTTCCTTGCCAGTCTCCGGGAGTAGTCGGTTCTGGCAACTCAGATTGCCGTCCAGCCCCCGTCAACAGAGAACAGCATGCCCGTGACAAAACTCGAGGCGTCGCTTGCTAGCCACATCGCTGCTGTGGCAACGTCCTCAGGTGTGCCCAGTCGATTCATCGGATGCTGGCTGGCAAGATGCGCGCGCTGCTCTTCAGGGATGGATTCGCGGAGCAGCGGCGTCTCGATAAACCCTGGGCAAATCGCGTTAATTCGAATGCCCGACTCGCCGTACTCGACTGCAGTGTTGCGTGTCAGACCGCCCACTGCGTATTTCGACGCGACGTAAAGTCCGGCGCCGGAAAACGTTGTCTTACTGAGAGCGGACGCCATGTTGATGATGTGCCCCGCACCGTTAGGCGCCATAATTTTGAGACTCTCGCGCATACACAGCCAGACCCCCTTGAGATTAATGCCCATCAAGCGATCATAGTCGGCTTCGTCTGTCTCCGCGAGTGGAACCAATGGAGCGCCCACTCCCGCGTTATTGAGCACAATATCCAGAGACCCAAGTGCCCTTAGGCTATTAGCAAAAAAGTCTGAGACTGCGTCGGCGCTAGCCACATCGCAAAGTTGCCCGTAATGGTTGCCACCCAGCTTCGTGAGTTTGACGAGCGCTTCATCTAGTCGGTCCTGTTCGACATCGCAAATGGCAACGTCCGCCCCTGCCGCCACAAAAAATTCGGCACACGCTAGGCCAATGCCTGCGCCGGCGCCTGTTATAAGAGCAGTTTTACCTTTCAGAGATAGCTCCACAGGAGGTCCTCATCGTCACGTCTTGGCGACAGGATAACGTGGATTCTCGCCTTGTGCCTCAGCGGATAACCATCGAAGTGTACAAAGAAATAAGGAGGTGTAGACAGCTTGTGACATCACGTTCCCCGCGATCACGGCCAACGTAGAGGAGCATGAACGATTTCTATTCGCTGCTTGCCTTGGCCATTTCTATTGCGATTTCCTCTATGAGATCTTCCTGCCCGCCAACTGTTCTGCGCCGGGCCATCTCCAGCAGAATTTGATGTGAGGCCACGCCGTATCGAGCCTCTGCGCGCTTCGCGAACAGCAAAAATGAAGAGTAGGCTCCAGCATAGCCCAATACCAGCGCGTCGCGGCTCAAGCGAACGGGCTCATCAACTATCGGTAATACGTGGTCCTCTGCCGCGTCGGCCAGTTTGAAGATATCGATTCCCGTGTCGGCCCCCAGGCGTTCGAGGACAGCCGCCATAGCTTCCAGGGGCGTATTGCCCGCGCCAGCGCCCAGTCCGGCCGCCGAGCCATCTATTCGATTTGCACCAGCTTCGATCGCAGCAAGAGAGTTACCCACACCCATCGCAAGATTGTGGTGGCCATGAAA
>NYSL01000009.1 GCA_002682945.1 Cryomorphaceae bacterium
GGAAAGCTCATTCCAGAATGTTCTAAATTTTTAAATGCTTTTTGAAAATGTAAAGGCAATGGGTAATATACAATTGAGGGAATTTTATGTTCCCTTAAAAATTGAATTAATTGATCGCGAGACCCATCTAGGATTCTTAAAGTATACTGATGAAAAACATGGGTGCTTTCCTTTCTACGCATAGGAATTCTAAGCGATTTTACAGAGGCTAGATGTTTATCGTAAAATTTTGCTGCTTGCTGACGAGATTTATTATAATTATCTAAATGAGCAAGTTTAAGATTCAAAATAGCAGCCTGAATTGTGTCTAAACGACTATTACATCCAATAATATCATGATGATATTTGATTTTTTGACCATGGTTAGCGACCATCTTAATTCTCTCTGCCAAAAAATCATCATTTGTGATAATTGCCCCACCATCTCCTAAGCAGCCTAAATTTTTTGATGGAAAAAATGAAGTACAACCAATTCTTCCAATCGTTCCGAGTTTTTTTTCATTACCATTTAAAAATCGATAAGATGCCCCCATAGACTGCGCAGCATCTTCTATTATGTTGATTTTGTGATCTGCTGCCAAATTCATTAAAGGCTCTAAATTAGCTGATTGACCAAATAAATGAACTGGTATAATAACCTTGGTCCTGGGTGTAATTGCAGTTTTTACTTGTTCAATATTGAGACCAAAGTAATCCGGATCTACATCAACAAGAACAGCCTTCAATCCCAGTAGAGAGATGACCTCAGCAGTAGCCACATATGTGAATGTTGGTGTAATCACCTCATCACCAGGCTTTAGATCTAAGGACATTAATGCAATTTGAAGAGCATCCGTTCCATTAGCGCAAGGAATTACATATTTAGAACCTAAGTAAAGCGACAAACTGTATGCAAATCTTCCAACTTCGGGACCATTTATATAAGTACCAGAATCAACAACTTTTTGAATACAAGAATTCAATTCTCTTTGAATTTTTTTGTGNTGACTTTGCAAATCAACCATTTGAATTGATGNGGNTATGCTCATGCCTGAATTGNGTAGTTATTCGTTGNGTANATACAAAAATACTAATTCAATCTGTCAATCAANATAAAGATCTTAACCTCTAACTTAGTNCNATGCGAATTATTTCAATTCTNATATGGNTTTCATTGATNTTTTCAAATATTCAGATAATGGCAAAATCNCCGATTCTATCTGCCTCAATAAAGNATAGAATGNTTAAAATTGAAACATCAAAAAAAAGAGGAAGTCTTATNCAAATGAAATTTGGTAACAAAATTCCATTTGGCAATTGGNNCAATTATTATGGACCCTTTCTTGAATCCGGAATTCAATATTCATGGTTAAACGAATCCATTATTTATGGACTGAGCTCAACTTATCTTTTTGGCANCAATGTNAAAAATTTGGATNAGATTTTAGAANATCTTATCACCNGAAATGGNGAGATAATGAGTAATGATGGNAGTTCATTATCTAGTCTCCAGAGCGAAATTAGAGGTGGACAAATAGGTGTTCATATAGGTTCGCTNATNCCGAAATGGGGAAATAAAAACAATCANCCATTAATTNTACTTGAAGCTGGNATGATCCAGCATAAAAGANAATTTATTTCCNCAGGAGGNGTTCCNCAATTAGAAATNCCCTANNTCTACGGNTTGGATAACTTGCACAGGGGTTTTTATTTGCAAGAAAATATTGGGTGGATTCATATTGGTGAAAATGCACCGCATTTTAAAATTGAATTACAAACNATTCAATCTAGNACCAGACTNGTTCGAGAATACCAGTTTAATCTCGATGATTATGACTACNGNAATAAATGGGACTTTGGAATAGGNTTTAGNGTNACATGGATTTTACCTATGCTAAGAGAAAAATCAGAGACAATNTTTTATTATTAAAAAATNAGAAAATAATAAGAGAATGNTATATNGGCTTCCAGGAATCATATTTCAANTAATAATTGATNTTGGNGCTTTTTTGGGNTATTCAAGNGCCNTNGATTGGAAAAAAGCTCGCCAAAGNCNNATAAAATTNTCAAATTTTGANATCTGGGTACATGCAAGTTCACTTGGGGAGTATTGGATGGTGCATAATCTCATTCGAGATTTNGAAAAAAAAGGGNNAAAAGTTTTTGTAAGNATATTCTCACCNAGTGCATGGGAGATAGTTTCAAAAAANGAAAAATACTGCGGGTTTATTCCTATTGACANGCAAAAAGAGATTCATCATTTTGTTGAAACAATAAATCCAAAATTNGTAGTNATAGCNAAATATGATCTTTGGCCTGTNTTATCNAATGTNNTATNCAACAAAAAAATCCCTTATGTAATTGCTTTTAGCCAGTTTCATGAAAATCATCACACTTTATGGAAATGGAATTTTTTAGAGAATAAAATTTATCGAAGAGCGCTAGGAGTTGGTCATCAAACTCAAAAAAGTCTAGAACTTTGGCAAAAGTCAAATTTTTCAAATGGATTTTTTTGCGGTGACGGGAGATTTGATAGTGTCCATCATTTCAGAAAAAAATGGACTCCTTTGGATGAAGTAGATATCTTTAAAGGTAAGAGTAAACTATTTGTTTTAGGAAGCTCATGGCCCAGAGAAGAATCTATGACGATTCCATTAATTCCTAGATTACCTGAAGTTAAGTTTGTCATAGCTCCACATAGACATCAAAGAGTTTCAGAAATAATTAAATTTTTAGATATTCCATATATTTTAATGTCAGAGATAAATACTATAGATAAGCAAGAATTAATAAAATCAAGAATATTAATTCTGGATACTATGGGTCAGCTCAAAAATATATATGGTCATTCTGATTTTGCATTAATAGGAGGTGGATTCCAAAATGGATTGCATAATATTTTAGAAGCTCTCATATTTGGAAATATTATTACATTCGGACCTAAAATAAAAGGTCACTGGGAAGCCTCTGAGTGCAAAGCAGATGTGCTTGGGATAAATTCAGATTCAGAAACTTTAATGCAATGGCTTTCAAACCTGATTAATCTCGACAAAAAAAGTCTCAAACAAAAAATATCTTCTGGACAAGACTTTGTAAATAACAATATTGGAGCTACAGAAAGAGTCATGCAATTTATAGGTACGAATCTTAATTGAATAATCCCTCTTTTAAACCTAAAAGAAAAGAATATTCCATTGCAGTTTCGCGATATGCCTGATATCTTCCGGAAGCCCCGCTATGTCCTGTTTCCATATTGCAATGCATAAACAAGGGCTCTTTATTATTTCTCATATCACGGAGCCTCGCTATCCATTTGGCAGGTTCCCAATATTGAACCTGACTATCATGAAGGCCAGTTGTGATAAGTAACGGAGGATAATCGTCATTTTTAACATTGTCATAAGGAGAATATGCCTTCAAACGAAAGTATACATCTGAATCATTTGGGTTACCCCACTCATCATATTCTCCTGTTGTCAATGGTATACTTTCATCAAGCATGGTTGTGACAACATCTACAAAAGGTACTGCTGCTATAACGCCAGACCAAAGTTTTGGTCGCATATTAACAACTGCCCCCATAAGCAATCCTCCTGCAGAGCCTCCCATTGCATATAGTTTTGAGGAATATCCTGATTTTTTTAGAAACTCGCCACAATTAATAAAATCTTTGAAACTATTGATTTTATACTCCATCCTCCCATTTAAATACCATTCTCTACCCATATACTGTCCTCCTCTAACATGCGCTATGGCGAAAGCCATCCCTCTTTGTAACAGACTTAGTCGAGCCACAGAAAAACTCGGATCAACTGTAATCCCATATGAACCATAACCGTATAATAAAGTTGGAACCGGTTTACCTTGAGTCTCTCTCGGTCCAACCCATGAGATAGGAATTTTAGTCCCGTCTTCTGAAGTAGCCCAATATCGGTAACTGACGTATTTCGTGGAATCATATCCTCCAAGAATTTTTGTCTGTTTTAAAATTTTCTTTTCCCGAGTACTCATATTATACTCATATGTTGTAGCTGGAGTTATCAGAGAAGTATATACAAATCTTAAATTTTCAGTCTTCTCTGTGGGATTACTTCCGGTATACAGAGTGTATGTTTTTTCGGGAAGTGTCACTTCGTGTGATTTTCCTTCCCATGGACGAATAATTAGCTTTAAAAGGCCATTTGAACGCTCTTCTGTAACTAGAAAGTCAGTAAATAAGTCAATGCCCTCTAGCAAAACATCATCACGATGTTCGATATATGGAGTCCACTTATTCGGTGAAAGTTCATTCGCCCGAAATAATGCAAAATTCTTTCGTTTCCCTATATTGCTGATTATATACCAGTGACCGTTAAAATGACTTGCAGAGTATTCAACTCCGATTTCTCTTCTTCGCAAAACCCCAAATTCACCAATTGGACTTTCTGAGGATAGATAATGTAACTCATCTACGTTTGTTGCTCCTGTTGCTATGTGAATGTATTTTTTAGATTTAGATCGATATACAGTACATGAAAATTTTTCGTCTTTTTCATGATAAACAAGTACCGGTGGTAAATCCGATCCAATTTTTTGTCGCCAAATTTTATCGGCACGCAGTGTAACAGGGTCTTTTGTACCATAAAAAAAGGTTTCTCCATCATCAGCCCAAGCAAATGCACCAGTGGTTCCTTCAACCTGAAAATCCCAAATCTTATTTTTATTTAAATCGACAAACTGAAGAGTATACAAACGGCGTCCCACAAAATCAACTCCATAAGCCATACGTTGATGATCGCGAGTCATCGAAAGACCACTAACTTGACAATAGGACTTATTGTGAGCCAATAAATTGACATCTAAAATTATATTTTCTGGAGAATCTATGCTCCCCTTCCTCCTACAGTATAAAGGATAATCATTTCCGCTTTCAAAACGCGTTTGATACCAATAATTATCCACCTGCACAGGTACACTTGACTCATCGGGATTTAATCGGTCGGTCATTTCTGAATAAAGTTCATTCTCCAATTCCTTGACAACTTTCATTCCGTTTTCGCGATAATTATTTTCGGACTTTAGATAAGATATCACCTCAGGATTATCTCTATCATTTAACCAATAATATGGATCTGATCTTTTATCTCCATGAATATCATGAGTAAAATCTTTTTTCAATGCTTTAGGTTCAGTCATGGTTTTAGTTTCGATTAATAGTGATGAAATAAAGATTGATAATATTACTATAACAGCATATTTTATAACGATTTTGCGTTTTGATTGAAAAAAAACCATGTTATTTCAGGTTAATTATTCGTTTCAAAGCCTCTTGACTAGCTTGATGCTGGGGGTTAAGCGAAAGAGCTTGACGATAGTCTTTCTCGGCATTAATCAAATCTCCGCCTCTTTCCCAACAAAATCCACGACCGTAGAAAGCTCTGTGATTAATTGCTCGAGCCTCTATACTTTTAGAAAAAAAATTTCTGGCTTTTAGTAAAAGTCCCAAATCCAAATGAATGAATCCCATATTAAAAAAGCTTTCTGCATCCTGAGGATTTATTTGGGTTGATTTAGTGAATGATTCAAGAGCAGCGTTATAATTATCAATACCTAGATGAAACATACCCATTTTGTAATAGGTTTGAAAATTATTTGGTTCGAGTTCTATTAAACGGTTATAGTAACTCAAAGCCAATTCATTTTTTTGATTTGCTAGCATAACGGCAGCCATATCAATGGCAACAAAATATTCCGGATCTAAGTCTATCGCTTTTTGGATATAGCTTAATGATAATGCTGTATCTCTTTTTGTGTCTCTGATATTTACGCCTTTGATAAAAAATGCTATTGGGTTTTGTGGATCGATTTCTATAACTCTATTGACGAGCTCATTACTCTTTTCAAAATCTAAAACGATACTGTAGAGCTCAGCTAACTTTAACCTACATTGGATGTCTTCAGGATGCTCCTTTATGCATTTCGCCCAATAATCTCTGGATATTCTTGTTGAGTTTGACAAGTAATTTGATTCCCCTTTTAACAAAAGAGCATCATGATTCAAGCTATCTATTTCAAGAACAGCATCTGCATCTGCATCTGCATATAATAAATTCGCATTTTCTAAATAATTCCTACCTCTTAATATCAGCGCGGGTATATCGTACGGATTATCAGATATGAAATCAATAAGACTATCTAATGGCGAAAGACTAGTTTTAGTTTGAATATTGGGAGGAGTTGAATTATTTGAGCACGCAAATAAAGCCAGCATTAAAAAAAAAGAAAAATATTTTGCGAACACTAACCAAGAACTATACATCTTGAATTTTGAGAACGATTTTATTTTCGATTTCCTCCATTAGCTCCGGATTGTCTTTAAGAATAGCCTTTACTCCCTCTCGACCTTGGCCCAGTTTCGTACCTTCATAACTAAACCAGCTTCCACTTTTATTTATTATCTCATACTGTGTTCCAATGTCAATAAGTTCTCCGACTTTTGATATACCCTCTCCGTAAAGTATATCAAACTCTGCTGTTCTAAAAGGAGGAGCAACTTTATTTTTAACAATCTTAACCTTTGTACGGTTACCCATGACACGATCACCATCTTTTATTTGAGTACTTCTGCGTATGTCTACACGTACTGAAGAATAAAATTTTAGAGCATTACCACCTGTAGTAGTCTCAGGGTTACCAAACATAACTCCAATCTTCTCACGAAGTTGATTAATAAAAATACAAGTACAATTCGTTTTAGAAATGGTTCCTGTTAATTTTCTTAAGGCCTGAGACATTAATCTTGCATGAAGACCTACTTTGCTGTCTCCCATTTCACCTTCAATTTCAGATCTTGGCGTCAATGCTGCTACCGAATCAATTACGACCAAATCAATGGCCCCAGAACGAATCAAATTATCAGCAATTTCCAGGGCTTGTTCACCATTGTCAGGTTGACTAATAATAAGCTCTTCCGTATTTACTCCAACTTTTTCTGCATAAAACCTATCAAATGCATGCTCTGCATCTATAAAGGCAGCAATACCTCCCATGCGTTGAGCTTCAGATATAGCATGAAGAGTTAAAGTAGTTTTACCTGAGGATTCAGGTCCATATATCTCTACAACTCGGCCTCTAGGAAATCCACCAATTCCCAAAGCCAAGTCGATACCTAAAGAGCCTGAAGGTATAACTTCAACATCCTCTATTGCATCATCTCCTAGACGCATAACGGCGCCCTTTCCGTATGCTTTATCTAGTTTATCCATGGTTAGTTTCAGTGCTTTCTGCTTGGCATCTTTATCGTTGCTCATAAGAATAAATGTTAATTTTTTTATTTAAAAATTTTTCTATTCAAATGTATGAATTGAGGTGATGGTTAACTAGAAAAGAATACTAATTCGTATCATTAAAAAACATAATTTATCCACATTATCCATTGAAATTGTTTAAAAGGTGAAAATGATTTAAAATTAAATCAAGGATAAAATCTGCTCCGCACTTTCTTTCGTTTTTACCTTATTGATAATAGCATGAATCTTACCGCTTTCATCTATTATGAAGGTCTCACGATAAACACCTTCATATTCCTTACCGTACATTTTTTTTATTCCCCAAACACCGTATGATTTGATAATTTTAAGATCTACATCCGCGATCAAAGGAAAAGGTAAATTATATTTTTCCATGAAGTTAGAATGCTTTTTTACGGAATCTGGAGAGACCCCTATAATTGTCAATCCTGCCTTTTGCAAAATGGAATAATTATCTCTAAAAGAACATGCCTCAGCTGTGCAACCAGGCGTGTCATCTTTAGGATAGAAATATAGAACAACCTTTTTACCCAAAAAGTCACTAGAGTTAATGTTATTTCCCTCTGCGTCGAGGCCCGAAAAATCTGGAGCCATGTCTCCAACTTTTAAATATGTCATAATTTTTAAAAAATTTCTTTTAATCCTAGAAAACAGTTGTTTTCTTTGTTAACATGACAAAGAAAGAAAAAGTATCTTACATACAGGCTGCTCTTGAAAAACTTTATCCCAAAACTCCAATCCCCCTTGACCATTACAGTAATTACACTTTGCTCGTTGCCGTCGTTCTATCTGCACAATGTACCGATGCTCGCGTAAACACAATTACGCCGATATTATTTAAAAAAGCTGACACACCACAAAAGATGGCGAAATTAAGTATCAAGGAAATTGCTGATATCATTAGACCCTGTGGACTCACTCCAATGAAGTCCGCAGGAATAAAGGGACTATCCGAAATTATCTGCAATAAATATAATGGAGAAGTTCCTGATTCATACGAAGCACTAGAATCTCTTCCTTCTGTTGGTCACAAAACAGCATCAGTAGTAATGAGTCAAGGGTTTAACCACCCGGCATTCCCCGTTGATACTCATATCCACAGATTGATGAAAAGATGGGGGTTATCAAATGGTAGTAGTGTTCTACAAACTGAAAAAGATGCAAAACTCTTATTCCCAAAAGAAAAATGGAATAAATTACACCTTCAAATCATTTTTTATGGGCGATCCCATAGTCCCGCTCGGGGATGGAAAAGAGATGTGGATTTCATTACTTCAAAGGTGAATCCAAAAATATTTAAATAAAAAAAGCGGCCATTGTCAAGACAAGGGCCGCTTTTAAGATCTATATGAAAATTTTAAAGTACTGACAATTTACTTGTCTTAACATACTTACCCTTTTGAATTCTCACTAAATACATACCGACATTCAGATCACTAATATTTAGCTTCACATCTGCTGCAGCACGGATTTTCTCTGACTTGAGAACCTTACCTGTTAAGTCCATGATGGAAATATCATAATTACCAACAGAAAGCCCAAAATCAATGGAGACATAATCGGAAGCAGGATTTGGTGAAAAAGTAATTGTATTCACGGACTCTTCATCCATTCCAACACTCATACAAGCAGCAGCGTTAGTTGCAGGGCAATTAATACCGCGAATCCAAATGTTATTTAGAGATCTTGAGCCTGAATAACCAGAATACCAATTTCCAAGGGCAGCAAGATACATACCTCCTGATCCACCAACTTTACCCCATGTTTGATCATTTCGAACCAACAGAGTATTGACTCCTTGATTATCATACATGGTTAAATTGTACATGTAAGCTCCTTTCGATTGATCTAAATCAACACCGCGACCACTTGTAGCATCGGTAAAATCAAAACGAACAAAACCCTGACTAACATCTTGGGCATCTAAAACTTTCTGACCATAAGCAACTAGCTTATTTACATCCCAACCAGAAGTGTTTCCTCCATAAGCGGAAGAATCATAAACAGACAATTCTAGAATCCCTCCTGCAACAGTAGTTGAACCCAGATAAACCTTGGCACCGAATAATAATTCGTCATCTACAAGATCATGACGATTATACATTTGAGATCCATCTCCCCATTGAGTAGTATTTGTTGAAGCTCCAATACTATTATCCCAAGAACCAAAATCCATTGACATTGTAGAATCTGTTACAAATAGACTTGTGGTGTCTGAAAAAATTGAAACAGAATCAGATAACAAGTTGTAAACTAACTGATATTCTGCATTGGCGCTTGGAGTCCATGCAGTCGCATATGTATTTAAATCATTAAATGTAGCCGTATCTCCTGCATTTAATACACTCTTAGTGGCAGATGAAACCGTCTGTATAAGTGTACCAAGCTCATCTAGAACTTTGACCGATAATTTTACATTTGATTGAGCAGCTGTTCCTGAATTCACTGCATTCGCATCAAAAGAAATGCCTCGGGCCTGTTTTAGGGTCATATGTCCCATTCTTGCAGATCCAGTTGTGCTNGGGCCGTAGATAATGTCTTGAGCTGGCGCACCCTGCCATTCAGTGAAAGACATTCGATTCGCTGGCGTTCCNACGATCTGGATATCATCAATACACCAGAAATANTAATCTCCATCAAATCTGAAGCGAATTTTAACAGAATCTTGCCCTCCAATATAACTACCTGCAATAATATTTACAACATCGTTTGTAGCAGTTGAGCTGTTTACCGCAATTGAAGAATTCAAAGTAACACTATATGGAAAGGTAGCGCCTCCATCCACGGAAAAGTCTACATAAGTAGCTGGAACAGCTTGAGATCCCGCAGGTCCCGCAAAACGTCTGTAATATTGTGTGAACGATAAATCAACGATCGAATTTTGAGTGAGATCAATCATATCGGTTATAAGTTCTGCTAAGTGAGGAGCAGCAGCTATTCCGTTTCCAAAATTACCTGCAACGCCNGCATTATCTAAGAAATCTGAGTCAAAAATCACAAATCCATTAGAAGCTGTAGCCGAGGACATAGGAGTTTGATTTGACATATAAGCCCCACGAGAACCAACAGTATTAGAAGGATTAGTCGCAGTTCCTCTATACTCCCAAACAGCATCTGTGTCCGAGACTAAGTTTGCTGTTCCAAAATTTAACCATGTTGAAGGAATGCCACTTGCAAAGTCTTCTGACCATATAGGGGTTTCACTTCCATATAAAGCTTCAGCTTGCTTTTGGGATAAGTGCTTTACCAGACCATCATCCATCATTTTTGCATTGGGAGCAGTTCTCTCAACGCTTTGACCAAACACTGAGAATGATAAAATCATAACCCCAGCTAAAATTGTAAATTTTTTCATTTGAATTCTTAATTAAACATGTTTGTAACATGGCTAATCTACGAAGAAAACANCAAATATTTTTTTAATCAATGATTCAAATGGCTCGATTAAACAAAAAATTATCTAAAACTATCAATTGGAGCACATGTACAGATCAGATTACGATCACCGAATGCATCATCCACGCGCCTTACAAAAGGCCAGATTTTATTTTCTTCCAAATATTTTAAGGGAAAAGCAGCTTTTTGCCTTGAATAGGGTAATGACCAATTATCGTTTACCAAAATACCTTGAGTATGCGGAGCATTTTTTAATGGATTATTATCCACTTCATAAGATCCATTNANNATTTCATCTATTTCTGATCTTATTTCTAGCATGGCCTCGCAAAATCTATCCAGTTCAAAAAGAGATTCACTTTCCGTCGGCTCAATCATCATTGTTCCTGCCACCGGAAAGCTAACTGTAGGTGCATGATATCCAAAATCTATAAGACGCTTCGCAATATCAGTAACTTCAATCGAAGCATCTTTCTTGAAAGGACGACAATCAAGTATCATTTCATGTGCACAACGACCGTTTTCCCCAGAGTATAGAATCGGGTAAACAGACTCTAAACGAGATTTTATATAGTTGGCATTCAAAATAGCAACCTTNGTACTTTTTGTAAGTCCTTTGGAGCCTAACATTTTTATGTAACCATATGAAATCAGTAAAATCAAAGCTGAACCAAAAGGCGCTGCCGAAACGGAACCGATACCCTTTTCACCTCCAGTTTGAGCAGCATAATGATTTGGCAAAAAAGGAGCTAAATGTTTTTTAACACATATTGGACCAACTCCTGGTCCCCCTCCTCCATGAGGAATAGCAAATGTTTTATGCAGATTTAAATGACAAACATCAGCCCCTATTAATCCAGGTGAGGTTAAGCCAACTTGGGCATTCATATTAGCACCATCCATGTATACCTGTCCACCGTGCTTATGAATTATNGATGTCAAATCTTTTATTGCAGATTCAAAAACACCATGAGTTGATGGGTAAGTAATCATCAAACATGCTAAAGTATCAGCATATTTTTGTGATTTTTGAGTTAANTCATTTAAGTCAATATTGCCTCTCGAATCGCAATCCACAACGACAACATTCATACCTGCCATTACTGCCGAAGCCGGATTAGTGCCATGCGCGGAAGAAGGAATTAAAGCTGTTTTTCTTTGAAAATCACCTCTACTCCTGTGATATTCGCGTATCACTAAAAGTCCTGAATATTCTCCTTGGGCACCTGAGTTTGGTTGTATTGAAGTAGCATCAAAACCTGTTATTACAGCTAAATCATGCTCTAAAGATTTGATAATTTCTAAATAGCCACCAGCTTGATCAATGGGAGCAAATGGATGAATCTGAGAAAATGAAGGCCAACTTANAGGTAACATTTCTGCAGCAGAGTTCAACTTCATAGTACATGACCCCAATGGGATCATTGAATGGTTTAAAGCTATATCGCGTCTTTCTAATTTTTTTAGGTAGCGCATCATTTCTGTTTCACTCCTATGCATACTAAAAGTTGGGTGCTCGAGATATTTTGATTTTCTCAATAATTTTTCTGGAAGATTAGATCCCTTTTTTCTTTCATTTGTTTTAACCTTTTCGTTTTTTGAGTCAGAAAAACATTTTATCAGTTCCCTGAAATCCTCATTATTCATGACCTCGTTCATAGAAATCATAATCCCTAATCGAGATTCACCAAGATTTATTCCCCTTTCCAGAGCTAGGTCANTAATATTTTTCTTTGAATNATCATCTATTTCAATATGGATGGTATCAAAAAAATGCGAATTTGAAACCTTAAATCCTAGGTTTTCCAGAGTCAATTTTAAGTCACTAGCATATTGGTGAATTCTCAAGGCAATTTCCTTCAAACCTTCTGCTCCATGATAAACAGCATACATTCCTGCCATTATTGCCAAAAGAACTTGAGACGTACATATGTTAGAAGTTGCTCGATCTCTCTTTATATGCTGCTCTCTTGTTTGAAGAGCCATTCTCAAGGCCTGGTTCCCATCAATATCTATTGTTCTTCCAATAATCCGTCCTGGCATAAATCTCTTGTAATCCTGCTTCGAAGCAAAGTAGGCAGCATGGGGACCTCCAAAACCCATTGGAATTCCAAATCTTTGAGTCGATCCCAAAACAACATCTGCTCCCCATTCTCCTGGTGGCTCTAGAATTGTCAATGAGAGCAGATCTGCAGCGACAGCAACCTGGATCTCCATAGAGTGACATAAATCAACAAGGTGCTTGAAGTCTTTTATTTGGCCCTGCGAATCTGGATATTGCCAGAAAATTCCGAAAAATTCATTATTCGGCTGAAAATCTTCTAAATTTCCAAAAATGAGCTCTACACCCATGGGCTCAGATCTAGTTTGTAATAGAGATTTAGTTTGATCAAAAATATGAGAATCCACAAAAAATTTATTTGAACCTCTCTTTTTTTGGTCTCTAGATCTAGCACCTAAAAACATACTCATTGCCTCAGCAGCTGCTGTCGATTCATCTAATAGGGAGGCGTTTGCTATCTCCATACCCGTCAAGTCGATAATCATGGTCTGAAAATTCAAAAGGCCTTCTAGCCTTCCCTGAGCAATTTCCGCCTGATAAGGGGTATAAGCAGTATACCAACCTGGGTTCTCAAGAATATTGCGCTGTATTACGGCTGGAGTAATTGTTGGATAATAGCCTTTTCCGATATAAGTACTGTTGATAACATTTTTTTTACTCAAAGAATTCATATGACGGAAGAAATCACTTTCTGTCATGCCCTCTTCTATCGGCATTTCATCGGCTAAACGTATTGAACTAGGCACAGTTTCCTCGATTAACTGCTCGAGGGATTCAACCCCAATTGCACTTATCATCTTTTGATGATCTTCATCATTGACTCCTACATGACGACCTGTAAACTCAGTTGACATATTTTGACTTATAACTTTTTATACAACACAAAATTACTTCTCATATAACCTAACTTGCATCTCAAAGTTTACGGTTATGAACGTGTTTTTAACTATTTCCGATGCAAAGGCTCTAGATTCAGAAGATGCACTAAGTCCATTGCGGAAAAAATTCTATCTCCCAAAATGGAAAGGTGAAGATTCGATTTACCTATCAGGAAACTCTTTGGGCCCTCAGCCTAAAAACACAAAAAAAGCATTATTACAGGAGCTCAAAGACTGGGAAGAGCTGGGCGTAGCTGGTCATTTTAAAGCCAATAAACCATGGTTTTCATACCATGAATACTTTAGCAAATCTCTGTCTAGACTCACAGGATCAAAGGAAACAGAAGTTATTTGCATGGGGTCTTTAACTGCAAATCTCCATTTTGCCCTGACAAGCTTTTACAGACCAACAAAAAAACGGAAAATTATACTATGTGAAAAAAAAGCTTTCCCCAGCGACAGATATGCATTAATCAGCAAACTAAAAATGCATAATCTCACTGAATCAGAATTATTAGAAGTTCATGGGTCGGATTCTACTGGAGTCCCAAATGATGAAGATATTTTAAAAGCTATTTCAATTCATGGAGATAGCATATCTCTAGTTTTAATAGGCGGAGTCAATTACTATACGGGAAGACTCTATGATATGAAAAGAATTACAAAAGCTGCGAAAGAAAAAGGCATAACTGTTGGCTGGGACCTAGCTCATGCTGTAGGGAACGTTCCACTAAACTTGAACAAATGGAATATAGATTTTGCGGTTTGGTGTTCTTACAAATATCTAAATTCTGGACCTGGAGGAACAGCAGGAATGTTTATACATGAGAATCATCACAAAAGTGACCTTCCAAAATTAGCTGGATGGTGGGGGCATAATAAAGCAACAAGATTTAAAATGGGCGATGAATTCGATCCAATAAAAACTGCAGAATCATGGCAAGTGAGTAACGCTCCAGTCCTTTCAATGTCAGCTTTGAGAGCATCATTGGATATTTTTGATGCTGTACCATTGGAAAGCCTTAGGAATAAATCACTAGCCCTTAGTCAATGTATTATGCAAATGATTGATCATTTGTCAGAAGAGACCGGAGAAAAAATAAAAATAATTACTCCAAGAGAGGATGCTAAAAGAGGAGGTCAAGTATCAGTTCAATTTGAAAATAGAAGTAACTCGTTTTTTCAACAAATTTCAAAAAATGGTGTTATTGCAGACTGGCGAGAGCCTGGAACCATAAGAATGGCGATTGCGCCACTTTACAATTCTTATGAAGACATATCAAAACTTGAAAAAGCTTTAAAAGATTCTATAGAAATATGAAAAGATATACAGTTGTAGGAGCTGGATTAGTTGGATCTCTTTTAAGTCTCTACCTATCAAAAAAAGGTCATCAAGTAGATGTTTATGAACGAAGGAAAGATCCAAGAAAAAACAAAAAATCTGAAGGGAGATCTATAAATCTTGCGCTCAGCGAGCGAGGATGGGCATCGCTGAAGGAAGTGGGTATAGAAAAAGAGGTTCTTTTTGATGCAATACCTATGTACCGAAGAGTAATGCATGATATTGAGGGAAAGCTAAGCTATCAAGATTATGGAAAAAACAGTCAAGCCATATATTCAGTTTCAAGAGGAGGCCTAAATCGTCTTTTGATAGAAAAAGCTGAATCAAAACCTAATATCAAAATCTCATTTGATCACAAATGCATTGCAGCAAACCTAAACGATGCATCCGTAACTTTTGAGCACCAGCGAAAAACCAATGAAATAAAAAATGATGCGGTCTTTGGAACAGATGGGGCATTTTCCAAAATAAGATTGGAGTTTCAAAAAAGGAGTGGCTTTTCATATTCTCAAGACTACATAGAACACGGCTATAAAGAATTAAATATAAACCCTGGCCCAGATGGTTCATTTAGGTTAGAAAAAGAAGCACTACATATATGGCCAAGAGGAGGTTACATGCTTATTGCGTTACCGAACCCAGATGGGAGCTTTACGTGTACATTATTTTTTCCAATGAAGGGGGAGTTAAGTTTTGAATCTCTTGACTCAAGTAATAAAGCCAAAGAATTCATGTCACAAAACTTTGGCGATGCTTTAGAACTAATGGAAGATTTTGAAAATCAATGGAATACGAATCCTACTTCTAGTTTGGTGATCATAAAATGTGATCCTTGGAATGTTAAAGGCAAATCCATTCTTCTAGGAGACGCATCCCATGCAATAGTGCCATTTTATGGCCAGGGAATGAATTCGGGTTTCGAAGATTGCAGAGTGCTCTATGAGATTATGGAAAAATCGGATAACCTGGAGTCGGCATTTGAATCATTTAGTACAACAAGAAAGCCAGATGCAGATGCAATTTCAGACTTAGCCATGCAAAATTTTGTTGAGATGAGAGACTTAACTGGGCAGCCAGATTTTTTATTGCGAAAAAAAATAGAAAATAACTTTAGTAATCTGTATCCTGACAAATGGATGCCCTTGTATTCCCAAGTAACATTCTCTCAAATTCGATACTCAAAGGCTCTTGCCGAAGGTAAAAAACAAGATGCAATAATGCAGAAAGTGATGAAAATTCAAAACATAGAAAAATTATGGAATAGCGAAGAAGTCAACAATTTTATTCTAAATTCTCTCTTGTAAGAAAATTTTTTAGATGCTTTTGAGCGCAGCACGCATTTGCTTGAATAAATTACTTCTAAAAACATAGTCAACAACAGCTTTTTCATTTGTAGTAAGAACTTCTTCTTTTGCACCTTCCCAAGTCTTTTTTCCTCCCTGAAGCAGAACTACATGATCACCAATTTCTAGAACTGAATTCATGTCGTGAGAATTTATTACGGTGGTCATGCCAAATTCATGAGTAATCTCATGTATGAGTTTATCAATTACAATAGCTGTTTCTGGGTCTAGTCCTGAGTTTGGCTCATCACAAAATAAATATTTTGGATTCAAGACTATTGCCCGCGCAATTGCAACTCTCTTCTGCATCCCTCCTGATAACTCTGAAGGCATTTTCTTAAATGCCTCATCAGGAATTCTCACTCGATTTAAACAAAATTTTATTCTATCTACCTTTTCTGAATCCGACATACCAGAAAAAAAATTCAAAGGCAATCCGACATTTTCCTCAATGCTGAGACTGTTAAACAAGGCAGAGCCTTGAAATACCATTCCCATTTCTTGCCTTAATTTTTTTCTATCATTTTTATTCAAATTATCCCAAATACGATCATCGTACTCAACGATCCCCGAATCTATTGTATGTAATCCTAAAATCGATTTGAGAAAAACAGTTTTACCACTTCCACTAAGACCAATAATTAAATTACATTTTCCTGGAAACAATTCCACATCAATCCCTTTGAGCACTTGCTCATCTCCAAAAGATTTGGTAATTCCCCTTGCTCGTATCATTACAATAAAATATCTGTTAGGATGTAATTAAATAATATTATTGTAAATGACATAGCTACAACTGATTTTGTACTCGCTTTACCTACCTCTACTGCACCGCCTTCAACACGATAACCGAAAAATGCTGAAACAGTCGCAATTATAAAAGCAAATACAAATGTTTTTGTCAATGAATACGTTACATAATGAGGAAAAAACTCCATAAAATAACCGGATAAATAAACTTCTATATTCACAAGGTTTAGAAGATCTCCAGCAAGGTAACCTCCCACCATTCCTAGAAGCATTCCAAAAATCACCAAAATAGGGTTGAAAAGTAAACAAGCCGCTATTTTGGGAAGAACCAAATAGGATGCTGGGTTAATACCCATAACTCTCAATGCATCCATTTGTTCTGTGACTCTCATCGTTCCTAGAGTAGATGCGATGTTAGAACCTACTTTTCCTGCTAAAATTAGACTCACAATAGTAGGAGCAAACTCTAATACTATCGCTTCTCTAACGGCAATAGCTATATAACTATCGGCTAAAAATGGGTTGTCTAAATTCATTGCTGTTTGAATTAGCACAACTGCCCCCATAAATAAGGAAATAAAGCATACCAATGCAATAGAGCTAAAGCCTAATAAATCAACCTCTCTCAAAAAAGAGCGATAATATTCTCTCCAATGCTCTGGACGCCTAAAGACTTCCGATAAAAAATTAAAGTATGCACCTAAACCCTCAAAAAAGCCATAAATCATATACCAAAAATAGGTTAAATTCGGGGCGTCATGAGATTAATAAAAATAAGAAACAGAATTCTTGTAGTTTTCATATTGATATTATCGAGTATTTCATGCAGAAGTACAAGAGATTGCGATTGCCCAAGTTTTAAAAATTACAGCGATAATATAAAATTAATAGGTCAATTAATTCATGGATAATTGGTCTNTAATTGAACCGTATATTCTAAAAAGGTCTTATTCTTTANTAAAGCCAATCATTAAAGATTTTAAAGGAATTATTAAACTCTCTAAACCGAGAAGATCAAAATTAGGTGACTTTAGAGCGCAAAAAAATGGCGAAATATCAATAAGTATAAACAATGATTTAAAACCCGATGCATTTTTAATCACCCTTCTTCATGAGATGGCTCATGCACAAGTTTATAAATGGGATAATCCAAAAGCAAAATCTCATGGTAAAGAGTGGAAGTACAGATTTAACAATTTACTGTTACCGTTTATTAATGCTAAAATATTCAATCCGGAAGTTATTCAAGCTTTAAACAACCAGTTGCACTCTCTGAAAGCAACTTGCGGTGCGAATCCCGATCTCTTAAAGGCTCTAAATCCAGAAATAAAATTTAATTTAATAATAGAAAAACTGGCATTTGGAAGTCATTTTGAGATAAGTAATGGAAAAAGATTTAGACTTGGGTCAAAGCGACGAATACGATATGAATGTATTGAGTTAAATAGCGGGCTTATCTTTGCTATTCATCCGTTAACAGAGGTAAAGCTATTAGGAAGCATATGAATCACATTTTATCTAATAAAAATTTCAATATTGCCCTTTTGGGTGGGGGCCAGTTGGGTAAAATGTTTTTAGCAGAAGCTCGAAGATTAGACATATCGATTAACGTATTGGACCCTAGTCCCAATGCTCCAGCGCGATTAGGAGCAAATCATTTTCTTCAAGGCGACTTTAAAGATTTTAATACAGTCTTAAAATTCTGCTCGGGGTCAAATGCTGTCGTTATTGAAATTGAAACCGTGAATGTTGATGCTCTAGAAGCATTGGAAAAAAAAGGTATCTCTTGCTTTCCACCTAGCCGTGTTTTAAGAATAATTCAAAATAAGACAAGGCAAAAGACTTTTTTTAAAAATGCAAATATTCCGTCTTCGCCTTTCGCTAGCTATGAAAATTTAAAATCATTAAAACATTCTATTTCCAATGGAAACCAATCTTTCCCATTTGTGTGGAAAATTAGTGAGGGGGGATATGACGGATTTGGAGTCAAGATGATTGAAAATGAAAAAGACACCCTTGATCTCGCTGAAGGTGAATGTATAGCAGAATCTCTTGTGGATATTGAAAAAGAAATAGGAGTCGTTTTAGCTCGAGATAAAAATGGAGAAATAAGAGTATTCCCTCCTGTTGAAATGGAATTTCATGACAATGCTAATCAAGTTGAATTTGTTATTTGCCCGAGTGATATTTCAGAAGAAATTTCTAATAAATGCGTAGACCTTGCTATTTCTGTAGCAGAGTCAATAGGTGCAAATGGATTATTGGCTATAGAATTATTTATTTCAAAAAAAGGGGAAATATTCGTCAATGAATTAGCACCACGTCCTCATAACTCAGGGCACCTTACAATTGAAGCCTGTAACGTTTCACAATTTGAACAATTACTCAGGTGCTCTTGCGAACTACCACTTGGTGAAATAGAACTACTTACAAATGCAGCTATGGCGAATTTAGTAGGAGAACCAGATCACCACGGATCAATAGAATTCATAGGACTTAACGAAGCTCTAAAAGTCCACCAAACAACCTTACATTTATATGGTAAATCCCAAACTAGACCGTTTAGGAAAATGGGTCATGTTACAGCAACTGGTAAAAGTATTTTTGATGCTAAAGAAAGAGCTAAGGAATTCAAATCTTTACTTAAAATTCAAAGTAGAGATCTATAGATAAAAACTTTAACTTTGCTTTATGGTAGGATTAATCATGGGAAGCAAGAGTGATTTGCCAGTTATGCAGGATGCGGCAGATCAACTAAAAGCACTTCAAGTGCCTTTCGAAATGGATATTGTATCCGCACATCGAACACCTGATAAAATGTTAGATTATGCAAAAAATGCGGAAAAAAAAGGAATAAAAGTAATTATAGCTGGCGCTGGCGGAGCTGCTCATTTACCTGGAATGATAGCATCATCAACAGTTTTGCCTGTAATTGGCGTACCAGTTAAGTCAAGCAATTCAATAGACGGTTGGGATTCTATTCTAAGTATACTTCAAATGCCAAAAGGGGTTCCAGTTGCAACAGTTGCTCTGAATGGAGCAACAAACGCAGGAATTCTTGCTGCACAAATATTAGGAATTCAAGATATTGAATTGAGGCAACGAATTGAAAATCACAAAAACGATATGAAAGAGGCCGTGAAAAATATGGCCGATTCTCTTTAAGTTAAAAGATATTTTGTCGCCCAAAAAACAAATATACAATCCTTTTAAATCGGAGACTTTTAAGCCTACTATTTAGAATCATGTAAGAATAAGAAAACAATGAAATTATGAAACTAAACAAATTTCTATTACTTCTAATTCTGGTCTTTTCCGTTTCTTTTTTTAAAATTAATGCAACAGAAAATAATAGATGATCATATTTAGAGGGCTTTTAAGCGTGTTACCAAAAACTCTTTCTTTCGATTAGCTACTGGAACTGTACTTTTATCTTCTAAGATAACATACCCACCGTCAGCAGTGNCATAGCGTTTTACGCTATCCATATTTATTAGATGTGATTTATGAATTCTTTCAAAATTATGAGGCTTTAGTAGACCCTCATACTCCTTCAAAGTCCTCGAGGCGAGCATCTTAGTTCCATCTTTAAGAAAAAATTGCGTGTAATTACTGGTACTTTCACATCTCAAAATATCATTAATTTTAACTACATGCAATCCCTCAGAACTTGATATGATCAACTTCTTATCACGGTCCTTGAGATGACCAAAAAGAACATCGAGTCTTGGCTTTGCTTTCGAGACTTTGTCAAATTTCCTTATTGCTTTTACAAGCTCTTCTGGATCTACCGGTTTTAGCAAATAATCAAGAGCTGAAAATTTTATCGCCCGCAAGGCATAATTCTCATGAGCAGTAACAAAGATTATTGCACCATCCCATTCAGGTTTATTTTCTGATATTTTATTCAACAATTCAAAACCTAATTCCCCTGAGAGATGAATATCAACAAATAAAATATTTGGTTCTTTTTGCTTAAAAAGATTCCATGCTGAATCTACATCTGAGGCTTCGAGCAATGGTTTTACCTCAGGACAAAATAAATTCAATTTTTGACTCAAGGCCTTTCGACTTTTTAATTCGTCATCAAGGATTAGGGCACTGAAGAACATAGCTTAAAGTTAATCAGAGAATTCCCAATTTCGTATCATCGGTAGCACAAGAGAAACACGCGTTCCCGCATTTAAATCATGCACAAAAACTTTATGTGGAAAACCTGATTCTAAACTCATGGCCTGAAGACGTTTACTTAATATTTTTGTCGCAGCACTTCTTTTTTCTCCCTCATCGCCAGTATTATTGGATCTAGAAGCCTTTCTTCCAATACCGTTATCCTCAATTTGAATTAATAGCGAATTTTCTTCTTGAGGGTGAATTATGAAATAAATTTTCAGTAGTCCGTCATCTCGTTTTTGTTGAATAAGTGGTCTAAGTCCGTGAAGGATTGAATTTTCTACCAATGGTTGAATTAACATTGGAGGTATTGCTAATGAATCCCGATCTATTTCTGGATCTAATTGAATAACACTTTGAAATCCTGAATCAAATCGCATTTGCTCTAAAGCAATATAATTTTCTAATGCACCTATTTCCTTATCTAAAAACACATATTGTTGATCTGCACTTTCTAAAGTATAACGCATTAAACTCGAGAATTTTTGAAGATAAACAATTGCCTGTTTTGGTTCACTATCAAGAATGTAGGCTGATATGGACTCTAGGGCATTAAATGTAAAGTGTGGATTCATCTGAAGTCTGAAAGCCATCCTCTCAAGTTGTGATTTTTCTTTTAACCACTTATTCTTATCAATTCTTCTCTTGCTGTAAGAGTATATGATAATAATAATCAAAATGAACAAAGCGGAAAAAACAGAAAGAAAAATCTCTGGGCGTCTCCAAAATGGATATTCAATTTCGATATAATGAGAAACGGATAAAAGTTTGTCCGTATAAGGTTCTTCAGCTCTTACTCTTAATTCGTACTTCCCTGGTTTAAGTCTTTGAAGTACTATTCTTCTACCGAGACCAATGGATATCCATAAACCATCGTTTAGTTGATACTCAAGAGATATTATTTTTGAAATATCACTTCTACCTCTTATGCCAAGTTTAATATTAATTAGTTCTCCTGATTTCTCTGATGACTGATCAACTTCTCGAATAAAAATTGCCGGATCTAAAAAAATATTTAGGTCTCGCTTATTGGATTTATTGTAGAGACCAAAACTGGAATGACCAAGGATATCATTTTTGAATTTAGATTCCCTAGTAGGAATCTTTTCAAATGCTGTACCTATAAATTCCAATTTATCAAAATTGAAATCTAAAACAGAATAAACGCCTTTAGAGGTCAATAATTTTATTCCTCCATCTTCAGCAATTGCATCATAAACCCATTCTGAATCATAAATATTTTCCCAAAAGCCATTATTCCATTTTACGATACCAAATTCTCCATATGTTATAATCCCAAAACCCGGAATGTGCAAAATGCCAATAGAAATACCACCTTCAGGATTTGGAAATTTTTTAAACGAATTAGCTCCAACTGAAAAGAAACCTAAAGAGGTGCTTAACCAACACGAATCTTTAGAAATGATAGAAATTGAATTAATTTTTCCAGCATTGTACGGCAAAGTTCTAAGATCATACCATACGGATGGTGAATTTATCAGAGTTAAATTATCTTCTTCGGCAAGTAAAAGGCCACCTGAGCCATTTTCGCATGCGTTATTTATTGTCCCAATCATTAACCCTCCCTGAGTGTAAAGGCGAGTACATGTGCCGAGATCATCAATAAACCATAATCCACTTTCACCAAAAACCCATGCTCCCAAACCGTCTTTAGTTTTCAAGAAATTATGATATCCATTTAAATCCTTTTCTTGAAGTACCCACAATGAATCCTCATATTTTTCTAATCCATTATTTGAAACCACATAAAGATTATTTTTAAAAGAAATTGATGATATTACGGGCATAGTTTTCATAGTATTCCAATCCCCAGAGGTTGATCTAACCCATAAACCACTTTTCGAAGAGATCATAATTAACCCCTCATTTTGTAATATTTGAGAAGCACCTTCAAGACCCACAATAGTATCCTCAAACCAAATTTGTGAATTAATACCTCGATAATAAAGTCTCGTATTAGTTAAGGCATAGATTCTACCCATTCCATTATTCAATAAATCAATACAAATCTCATCCCCTCCTAAAAAAGTAGTATCCGGAATCAAAGTATTATTCTTTAAGATAGAAATGCCTTGACCTGCAAGCATCCATTGATTAAACCCGATAGATATAATCGAAGAATAAAAGGGTTTTAGATTGGTTTCAAATATTTCATTTACTGGAGATAAAATTTCACCATCAAAACGAAAAACCCCTTTATTACTCGTTGTCATTAAATATTCGCCAGATGTGTCTATGATCATATCTGTAATATTCAAGTCATTGAAATCCACATCTAATTGATCAACAACTACAGCATTTTTAATTATCTGACCAAAACTATTATCATGGAGAAAAAGAGATAAAAAGATTAATAAAAGGATTCCTTTATGAAATTTTAGAAAATTCAATTGATTACAGAAATATCTCATAAAAATGAAAAACAATTTTTTTATTTTCAATTTAAACGATTCACAATACCATCCCATTGATTCCAAAAAGACGGGTAACTTTTACTGACAGTTTCGGGATAATCAATTCTTATTGGTTGTTTTAATCCAATAATAGCCCAGAAGAAAGCCATTCTGTGATCACCCAAACTCGATACTCTAAAAGTTTCTTTATTTGGAGCCCAATTACTCGCATCAAATGAAAAAGATTCATTCACTTCAAGATCAAATACTTCTATTTCAAGTATTTTTAATGCATTAATTAATGCCTCAAAACGGTTTGTCTCCTTATGTGCCAACGTTTGAAGACCTGAACATGAAAATTTTATTTTTAACAAAATTGCCATAGCTATAGATACCTGAACCAAATCTGGACACAATAAAAAATCAATTTTAACTTCTTTATATTTTGAAGGCTTTTGATTAACCTGAATTCCTAACTTATTTTCTTGTACTTCGAAACCAAAAAAATTTGACCATTTCATGCAAATAGAATCTCCTTGAAGGGTCTTTTTGTTTAAACCCTCGAGTAAAAATTCTTGCTTAGTTATTGTCGAACGGCAAATCCAAAGCCAAGCATTACTCCAATCTGATTCTGGAGGCCATCTCAAAGGACTCTTACAAATCAACCTTGTCATTTCTATATATGGATAACTGACTGTAAACCCTTTGCGAGAGACCATTAGTCTTGAGGATAACAAAGGTTCGATTAGAATCAAAGCACTTTCAAATTGAGAGCTAAATGAAGAGTCTACACGAACCTCTCCACCAGATAACTTTTTTCCTGAGATTTTAAAACTTCCATTATCCATTTTTTTTATATCGGCCCCCATTTCTCTTAATGAATTTATAAGTGGGTCAATTGGTCTTTTTATCAAACTATCATCACCAGTTATAATTTTATTTACACCTTTTTTTGCTGACCAAAAAGCAATTCCAAATCGAAAAGCTGTGCCTGTAGCACCTACATTAATTAATTCATTCTTTGAAGTTAATAGATTGTACATGGATTTTATATCATCAGACCAATTCTCATCAAAATCTGGTAATTTCTCATTTAAAATAGCGCATCGAACTAAATATCGATTAGCAATACTTTTTGAAATTGGAAGACTAATCTTTATCATAGCGCTCCTGAGCTTTTTTTATCTCTTTTTCAGAGACTTTTTCTAGGCGAGCTCCTTTCCCAGGCCCAAGCCATAAGGAAAAATGATAATCTTTAGAATTAGACGATTTTTTTTTATCCCCAAACATACCTTCCAGTAAATCATCGTTAGCCAGTTTGAGCCTTGACCACCATTTATCAATCAATACTTGCAACTTCTTTAGATCTCTTTTATCCAATAATCCCTTATCAAAGGCAATTTCAGATTCAATAAATAAACCTGCTGCGACTGCATTACCGTGAGAAACGTTATGGCCCTGAATATATTCGATTGCATGAGCTATAGTATGGCCCAAATTTAAAAAAACCCGCTCACCGTTTTTTTCAAAATGGTCCTTTTGTACGATATCTATTTTGACTCCAATGGCTTTAGTTATTAGCTTCTTAACATCACTCATTGATCTCAACTCTAGGCATTCATTCCATAATGAACTACCACTAAGCATCCCGTGTTTTATCATTTCCGCAAATCCAGAAATTATATCTCCGTCAGCCTGTGTGTTTATAAATTCCGGATAGATATATACCCCCTTTGAAGATGAAAAAGTTCCTAATAAATTTTTAAAACCTTTAATATTTATTCCATTTTTCCCACCTATCGCAGCGTCAACCATTGCTAACAAAGTCGTTGGAATTATTAAATGATCTATTCCCCTCATAAAAGTGCTTGATAATAACCCACCAATATCAGACACGACACCTCCTCCAAGACTTATCAACAGGCTATTTCTATCAGCTCCATTATCCAACATAGCAAGTTGAAGCTCAGAAAGAATCTGTAATGACTTACTTTCTTCACCTGCCTCAACCTCAATTACCGCAGTTTCTCCAATATTATTTAACTCACCAAAAAAAATAGACATGCATGATTGGTATACATTTGAATCTGTGAGAATTATAACCTTGGAATAATTAATTCTATTCTTGGAAAACCATATATCTAAAAATTTCAATGATGATTCACCCGCAGTAATAGGGCCGAAAAAAGTGTTCCAATTTGACATATTATAAAGTTCGGTAATTCTTATCTGTAAGACACTATATTTGAAAAATCATTAAGAAAAACATTGGTTAATGTCTCTAGACTTTCGAGATACCAGCATCGCATTTAAATCGCATAGCACAAGATCTCTTCAAAGAAGTAAGTGGTTATTTTTAGTAATATCAAATTCCTTTTTAGTTAAAATTGGAAAGTCATTAACAGTATTCGCTTTCAAATTAAAGCTTCCAATAAATTTTTTAATTCTAAAAACGGTCTTTAAACAATTTTGCGGTGGACAAACAGTTAAGGACAGTAAAGAGGTGATATCTGAAAATTGGAAATTCAAAGTGGGCAGCATTCTTGATTATAGTGTTGAAGGACAAACCAACGAATTTGAGTTTAATAACACAAAAGAAGCCATAATAGAGACTATCAGGACCAGTAAAAATAATCACGGAGTACCTCTTGCAGTTTTTAAAGTCACAGGATTAATCAATATAAAACTATTAGAGAAAAAAAGTGCCAATCTGAAATTTGACAAAAAAGAAGAAAACGATTGGAAAAAAGGTATTAAAAGAGTCAATGAAATACTATCGTTTGCAAATTCCTTAGATGTACCCATAATGATTGACGCCGAGGAATCATGGATTCAAAAGGCCATTGATGAAATTGCTTATGATGGAATGGCATTATATAATAGAAAAGAGGTTATCATTTACAATACCATTCAATGTTATAAAAAAAATCAGTTAGTTGGTCTCAAAAAAAATATTAAATCTGCAAAAGAAAAAGGATTTATGTTTGGTGTTAAGTTGGTTAGAGGGGCGTATTTAGAAAAAGAAAATTCGCGATCTAAAGAAATGGACTATGAATCCCCGATCCATCCATCCAAATTTCATACCGACAAAGAGTTCAATGATTGTATGAACTATATCCTGAAAATTATTGATAAACCAGAAACAAAGAAAACAGTTAGTTTAATTCTTGGCACGCACAATGAAGAAAGTACGATGCTAGCAATTAAAACACTAAAAGAAAATGGTTGGAAACATGGAGAGGAGCCTGTTTTGTTTGCCCAACTTTTTGGGATGTCCGATAACATAAGTTATAATCTTTCGAATGCAGGTTATAAAACAGCAAAGTATCTGCCATTTGGACCCATTCGAGAAGTAATACCTTATTTATTTCGTAGAGCCGAAGAAAATACATCAGTTAAAGGCCAAACTGGAAGAGAACTTTCATTAATTAAAACTGAATTAAAGCGACGAAAAAGCATACGATGATTAGTTAGTCATTTTTGTTAGACTTAAGACAACGGCAGTGTCCTCTCTTCGTTCCCAAATCGCTTTCCATTGAATCCCTTGATAATTTATCTGAATCGGATATTGGGAATATTTAATTTCCTCACGAGTGATCACTTTACTCTCTTTAAAATCAACATTTCCGTATAAAAAAAATGCATTTAAAAATATCGAATCCTTAAACATTTGAATATATTTAATTGAACTTGAATCTAACTTAATAGACTTAACTCGTTGATCATTCAAATCCACCAGGACTCGATTATTTGGCAAATATGTACACTGAAAATCGTGATCCTTAAATAAAAAAATAACTAGTAAACCCCCCATAAGCAATCCAAAAGAGTACCATAAAAACCGACGGAAAAAAATCACAATAAAAGGTCTATTTCGGTGAAAGGTATACCATAAGGCTCAGCCATTTCCCGGTGGGTAATAGTGCCTTTATAAATGTAAATTCCTTTTCTTAGGAATTCATTGCGATTTAGAGCATTTTCGATTCCTCCTTCTTCGCCTATTCTCAAAATAAAAGAAGAGGTTAAATTATTTAGTGCGAAAGAAGCTGTTCTAGACACTCTTGAGGCAATATTTGGAACTGAGTAATGGATTACTCCATATTTAATATAATTTGGAGATTCAAGAGTTCGGAGCTCAGAGGTCTCAAAACAACCTCCATTATCTATACTGACATCTATAATAATTGATTTTTCTTGCATTGAAGAAACCATTTCTGCACTTATAATCATAGGGGCTCTGCCATTTACAGGTCTCATCGCTCCAATTGCGACATTACATTCTTTGATTGCATTTGAGAGCATTCTTGGTTGAATCGTGCATGTGTATACATCTGCTCCAATATGATCGCGAAGTCTTTGTAATCTGGTTAACGACGAATCAAAAACTTTAACCTTTGCCCCAAGAGCTACTGCCAATCGAGCAGCAACTGTACCGACGGTGCCTGCTCCAAGAATAACTACTTCTAACGGGGGAACCCCTGTAACTCCTGCCATAGAATAGCCCAGTCCTCCTGAAAGAGAATTAAGGTACTCCATCACCAATGTTATTGATTCATTTCCAGCGATTTCAGACATAGACCTAACAAAAGATGCTCTACCTTCCTCATCAATTATTTTACTGTAATTAAATGCAGTAACACCTTTTTTCCTTAAAGAATTTATGTATTCTTGATCTAAAGAATTTATATCAATGGCAGATAATAGTATTTGACCCGGTTTAAATAATTTAATTTCCTCCTCGCAAGGTTTAGCTACTTTTACAACTAATTGACAACCAAATATTTCATCTCGATTAGAAGATATTATTCCTCCAACTTCTGAATACTCAAGATCTGTATATCCCGAGGAGATACCCGCTCCCTGCTCCACCACAACACTATGACCCCTTTCAACCAAAAGATAAACCCCTTCTGGTGTTAAAGACACTCGATTTTCAAATTCACTTTGTTCTTTGGGGATTCCTATAAGCAAACTCTCTGGCTGAATTGGAACCAGCAAATGTTCTTCTTGCGGCATGAATCCGGGTTCATTAATTTTCATTTTTCATAAATTTCTAAAGTCAATTTTCGAGAATCATCAGGCTGCTTTTCTATATGCAAATGATGGCTATTTTCAGGTAATAAATTTCCAATATTTTCTGGCCATTCAATCCAGCATGGTCTACCACTTGAGAAATAGTCGTCTAACCCTATATCCTCTGCTTCATTAAGGCTATTCAATCGATAAAAATCGAAATGGTATATAATTCCCGTCGGACTTAAATATTCATTTACTATAGAAAATGTAGGACTTGAACCTAAATCCTTAGAATTTAATGATTTCAGCCATTGCTTTACAGCACTGGTTTTACCAACACCCATTTCTCCATAAATAGCGACAATTCCAGAAATTATTTTTCTATTTTCGTCTGACCATTTCCGCCAGTCCTCATAAGACTTTAAAACTTTCTCAATTACCACTGGCTTAAATATAAAAACACATTATAAATTATCTGGGAGTCAACTGAGCAAATGGAATTATTATTTCTTCCATACTAATTCCTCCGTGTTGGTATGAACCTTCAAATTTACTCGCGTACTCATTAAATTTATTGGGATATACGAAATAGCCACTCTCTGAGGCAAAAACAGCAGTATCTCCAAGCATGACAGAGGGCAAACCAACTTCAGCAGGAGAAATACTCAATCCTACTTCCTTGGAATTGAATTCTAACCCATGACCAATCTTATATCGCATGTTGGCTGTAATATTTCTTGGTCCCTTAATAGAAACGGGGTTTTTTACGGATATAGTGCCATGATCCGTTGTTACGAATAATTCAAAGCCATTATCCGCTATCATTTCCGTCCAAGGGCGTAATGGAGAATTTTTCCACCAACTATTTGTTAATGCTCTAAACCCTCTGTCGCTACTCGCTATATCTCTAACAATGCTTTGATCTGTTTTAGCATGACTGATCATATCAATAAAATTTATGACTAAAACAATTAAATTATCATTTTTCCGGCTTTGCCATTGACGAACCCACTTTTGCTCGGAAACATGATTTGTTACTTTGGCGTAACTAAAGTCCTGAATTCCATGATTTTTTGCCCATTCACTGAGGAAAAATAACTCATTTGAGTTTCTTCCTCCTTCCGAGTTAATAAGATCAGGAACCCACTTATCAGGATACTTTTGACTCAATTCATCAGGTAATAATCCAGAGATTAATGAATTTCTGGCATACTGAGTAGCTGTTGGGAGGATACTTGCATACAGTTCATTGGATTCAATTCTAAACGAATTATTAAAAAATGGCTGCAACTCATCCCACTGGTCCAATCGGAGATTATCAAAAATTAATAGAACCGATTTTTTACCCGACCTCAGGTGTGGCAGAACCTTCCGCTCAAGGATTTGGTGGCTAAAATCACATTGAGAATCATTTGATTTTAAGCTAAGTGGATAAAATTCTCTCCACCATCTAGAAAATAATCGATTTGCTTCTTCTTTTTGATGGTCAAGCATTGGACGCATAGACTCGGCCTCAGAATCATTTAGCTTTTTATCCCAAACTACAAGTTCTTTGTAAACTGATGTCCATTGCGCCCAAGAGCTCGCCTCATTAATAGACGTACTAATATCTCTAATGGCCATTTGATAGCTTTGTATGCTTCTTTCTGATATCAGATTCTTTCTCTCTAATAATCTTTTTAGTGTTGACAATACCTGTTTTGGCTGAACAGGTTTTATCAAATAATCTGCAATATTGTCTCCTATAGCCTTATCCATTAGGCCTTCTTCTTCACTTTTGGTTACCATAACAACAGGCACATTGACTTTTAATGCCTTAATTTCGGGTAGAACATCAAGTCCAGATTGACCAGGCATGTGCTCATCAAGCAAAATCACATCAAAAGAGTTCTCAGCAATAATAACCAGTGCATCAGCACCATTCGTTGCAGTTAAAACCTTAAAACCTTTACTTTCTAAAAGGATTATGTGCGGTTTTAACGTCTCTACTTCATCATCAACCCAAAGAATTCGCCCATTGTCCATATTGATTTCTTAATTTTACAGTTCGTTAAATTACAATTTACCTGACATACCGTTCTCAAATGTCTAAAAGGGAAGAGACCAATAAGTTCAAACTATTCAACGATCCAATATATGGTTTCATTGCTATACCCTCGGAATTAATTTTTGATTTAATTGAACACCCCTATTTTCAAAGGTTAAGACGTATTGGGCAACTGGGACTAAGTTCCTTGGTATACCCGGGGGCATACCATAGTAGATTTCATCATGCATTGGGGGCTATGCATTTAACTCAGAAAGCCGTTAATGTTCTTATAAACAAGGGTCATAAAATCTCAAAATCTGAAGCCGAAGCTGTACAAATTGCAATTTTACTTCACGATATTGGACACGGTCCATTCTCACATGCTTTAGAGCACTCACTTATCAAAAACATTACGCATGAGTCCCTTTCTCTTCTGATCATGCAGCATTTGAATAAAGAATTTAATGGTAGACTAGATGAAGCCATTGAGATTTTTAGTAATAATCACAAAAAACGATTTCTATACCAATTAGTAAGTTCCCAACTGGATATGGATCGCCTAGATTATCTTAGAAGAGATGCTTTTTACACAGGTGTTGTCGAGGGTGCCATAAATTCTGAAAGACTTATCTCGATGTTAAATATTTCAAATGGTGAACTTGTGATCGATGATAAAGGACTTAGCTCAGTACAAAAATTTCTAATCAGTCGTAGCCTCATGTATTGGCAAGTATATATGCACAAGGCAGTTTTAAGTGCAGAAAATATGTTGGTACAATTATTATCAAGAGCACATCATGTAGCTCAAAAAGACAACGATTTATTTGCAGGGAAAGAGCTTAAATATTTTCTTCAAAATAAACCTGGTAAAAAAGAATTTGATACCAATCCTGATGTTCTCAACTCTTTTACTCAATTAGATGATGCTGATATTTTAGCGGCAATGAAACAATGGAAAAATCATGAAGATCTCGTTTTAAGCGATCTAAGTGAAAGGCTACTAGACAGAAAATTATTTCAAATCAAATTTTTAAAAAAAGAGATTTCTGAAAAGAAACAAAAGTCTTTGAACAAAGAAATTCGAAGTCAATTAAATATAAGTAGTGAGCATTCAAAATATTTTTTAATTCAAGGGATAGCTAGCAACTCAACATATGTATCGGATAAAGAAGAAATTAAAATTCTAAATCGAGATGGAAATATAATTCCTTTATCGAAGGCATCAGAAATTCTTCCTTTGAGCGTTTATAATCATAAAATAACACGGCCTTTTGTTTGTTGGCCAAAAGAAATTAGATGGATAGATTAACTGCAACTAGTATAAAACCTATTAAAATATCTCAGATTGCGAGAATTTTGAATGCAATATTTGATGAAAAAAAAGATCAAGAAGTATCTTCATTTTGTACTTTGTTCCCAGGTGAGCCAGGTGGAATTTCATTTTTAGCAAAGGATTCATACATAAAACGACTAAAAGACACCAAAGCATCGGTTGTAATAATAAATGAAAAACAAATATGCCCGGATGACTCAAATTCAATTTGCCTAAGAGTTAGGAACCCATACCAAGCATGGGGTAAATTACTTTCAGAGTTGGGATCTCGAATTACCTGGTCAAACCAAGAAATATCCAAAAGTTCTAACGTTCATAAATCCGCAAAAATTGGGAAAAATGTTGTCATAGGAGAGAATGTATTAATTGGAGAAAATGTAGTAATTCATCCAAATGTCACAATCTATCCCAATTCGATAATTGAGAAAAATTGTATTATTCATTCAGGCGCAGTCATTGGTGCCGATGGGTTTGGGTTTGCATTACCCGAAAATTCAGAGGAAACCCTTCAAAAGATTCCCCATATAGGTCATGTGATCTTACACGAAGATGTTGAAATTGGTGCAAATTCTTGCGTTGACCGCGCTGTTGTTGGAGCTACATCGATTGGACAAGGGACTAAACTTGATAATCTATGTCAGATTGGACATAATGTTCAAATTGGAAACGGATGTGTTCTTGCAGGGCAAGTAGGGATTGCTGGGTCTACAGAAATTGGAAATCATGTTCAAATTGGAGGACAAGTGGGAATTGTTGGTCATATTAAAATTGGAGATTTTGTCCGAATTGGTGCTCAAAGTGGCGTTCACAAGAGTGTTGAAAAAGGAAAAACAATAATTGGTAGCCCCGCAGTTGAAGCATCAATATGGCGACGCAATTTCGCAAATTATAATATGAAAAGTAAGTGAAAAATTACAGGTTACTTAAACCATTTGAATTATCGGGAAAAGGAATCCATACTGGGGTTGAAACGAAAGTTCGAGTATATCCAGGAGAGCCTAATCAAGGTTATACAATTCATCGAATCGACCAAGAAAATTCTGAAATTTTGAAAGTGAATCCCTATTGTGTTACCGATACTCAAAGAAGAACTACTCTATCCCAGAATAGTACTATCGTTCATACTGCTGAGCACTTGCTAGCTGCTCTTTACGGATTATCTATTTATGATGCCCGGATTGAACTAGACAATAGTGAAATACCTATTCTAGATGGTAGTTCCCTTCCATGGGTAAAAGCAATAAAATCTGCAGGTGTGGCTCCTGCAAAAAATTTAGCATTTGGTCTAAGGCTTAAAAATAAAATTCGGGTAGAGGATGAGTTAACAGGAGCTTGGGCTGAAGCAATTCCATCGGATAGAATTGAATTCCATGTAGAATTAAGTCATAAAGAAGAAGCCATTGGATCGACAAAAGCTCAGTTTTCATTTAGTGATGATTTTGAGTCTAAAGTTGCGTACGCAAGGACTTTTACGCTATCTACCCATCTTACACCACTTATAGATAAAGGGCTACTAAAAGGAGCTGACCCTGGGGCAGGCGTAATTGTTATTGATGAAGTGCCAAGTCAAAAGGAATGGAAGGCTCTAGAAAAATTCATAGGTCTTCCCCTTAAGCGAAGAAAAGATACTGGAGAACTACCACTAACTCCATACAGATCTAATAATGAACCTGCAACTCATAAACTTCTGGATTTAATTGGAGATATTTCACTCATAGGTCAGCCTGTATTGGCCGAGATTCGTACATTTAAACCCGGACATAAAATAAACACCTTATTAGCAAAAAAAATCATGGAAGAAGCTATTAAAACAAAAAAGATACCCTCATACAGTCCTGATTCAGAAATCATTATGGATGTCAGTAAAATCATGTCCATAATCCCTCACCGTCCACCTTTCTTGCTCGTGGATAAAATTATTGAATTATCCGAGACGGATATCGTTGGAGTTAAAGCAGTTACGATGAATGAACCCTTTTTCCAAGGTCATTTCCCAGGGTCCCCAGTTATGCCAGGAGTACTTCAGTTAGAAGCAATGGCACAAGTAGGAGGTATTCTTGCTTTAAGTACAGTAGATGATCCAGAAAATTATCTCACATATTTTTTAAAGATGGACGAGGTGAAATTTAAGGCAAAAGTGAACCCTGGAGATACTTTGATTTTTCATCTTGAACTCACAGCACCGATACGCAGGGGAATTGTACAAATGAAAGGAAAAGCATTTGTTGGAAAACAACTGGTATCTGAAGGATTCTTTACAGCTTTAATAACAAAAGAAAAATAATTATTGTGATTTCAGACCTGGCATCTATTCATCCCGAAGCTAAAATAGCAGGAAATGTAACTGTAGAAGCATTTGCCGTTATCGAGGCTGATGTTGAAATTGGAGAAGGATCGGTGATTTATAGCCATGCATGTATACTTTCTGGTTCTCGATTAGGGAAAAACTGTAGAGTATTTCAAGGTGCTGTCATTGCGGGTATACCTCAAGATCTTAAGTTTGAAGGGGAATATAGTCAGGTAATCATTGGAGATAATACCACTGTTCGAGAATGTGCAACAATTAATCGCGGAACAAAAGCATTTGGCAAAACTATTTTAGGACGAGATTGCCTGATTATGGCTAATGTGCATATTGCCCATGACTGCATTTTAAATGATCACGTGATTCTTGTAAATAATGTGGCTCTTGCAGGACACGTTGAAATTGGAGATTGGACTATCATTGGCGGGCTATCTGCAGTTCATCAATTTGTCAAGGTTGGCCCTCATGTAATGGTAGGAGGTGGATCTTTGGTGAGAAAAGATGTTCCGCCATTTATCACTGTAGCGCGTGAACCACTATCTTATGAAGGAGTTAATGTGCTTGGTCTGAGAAGGCGGGGGCACAAAAATTCTAGGATAGAGGAAATTCATCATGCCTATAGACTTGTATATCAAAGTCGATTAAATACAACTCAAGCAATTAGTCAAATTGAAATTGAGGTAAATGAAAGCCCGGAAATAGCAGATATTTTAAAGTTTTTAAGAGCCTCAGATCGCGGAATTGTAAAAAATCTCTAAGAATGAGTTTAGAGCTAATTAACTTAAGTAAGGTTTTTGGTTCCAATACAATAATACCTGAGTGGAATATAAAATGGGGAGCAAATGAAAAAATTGGAATTTTAGGCACAAACGGTTCTGGGAAAAGTACTTTTTTAAAGTTACTTGCTGGGCAATTAACCCCTTCTTCAGGAAAAATTTTAATCTCGAATAAATCTCCGGAAAAATTACCTCTCTTAGCAAGCTATTGTAGTCCACACCTTAAATTATTTGATAAGTTTACGGTCAAAGAACATTTTAAATATCATAATTTATTAAAGCCATTCAGAAATGGGAATTCAATAAGCGATATCGGTTTAAGCACTAGAGAATTCGATGTACCACTTTCCTCTTTTTCCAGTGGGATGAAGCAAAGAGTAAAATTAGCATTATCAATTTTTAGTGAGGCACCCCTATTATTATTAGATGAACCCTGTAGTCATCTCGATACGAAAGGTATCGAATGGTATCAAAAGACTCTAGCTGCCAATACATCCCCAACATCATATTTCGAGGACCGTATTGTGATAATTGCATCAAATCATGTCAATGAAGAATTATACGACTGCAATTCATATTTTCTACCCACAGGGAAGTCCGTCGTACCTTAGTAAAAACATTATTACCCTTAATACCAGATTCTTATATGGCTTCGACCTCAGATATTAAAAACGGGCTTTGCATCCATTTCAACCACGCTCCATATCAAATTGTAGAGTTTCTACACGTTAAACCAGGAAAAGGAGCTGCATTTGTTAGAACAAAACTACGCAATCTCAATGATGGACGTATTTTAGAACACACCTTTCCCAGTGGGGCAAAGCTGGATGATATAAGTATTGAGTATCGTACGTATCAATTTCTTTATAACGATCCGAATGGCTACCATTTTATGAATGTAAAAACCTATGAGCAAGTAGAAATGCCAAAAGAAGTAATAAATGCACCTGATTTCTTAAAAGATGGAATGGAATGCATGGTTTTATTTCATGCCGACGAGGATAAAGCATTGCGAGTAGAGCTTCCTACGACTGTCACTTTAGAAATAAAGTATACCGAACCTGGTGTTAAAGGGAATACGGCCACCAATGCATTTAAACTTGCTACTCTTGAAACAGGAAGCGAAATTAGAGTTCCGTTATTTATAAATATTGGAGAGAAGATTGTGGTGAATACCGCAGATGGCACTTACAAAGAACGAGCCAAATAGAATCTAAACTCAATAAAAACTATTATATAGGTTTAGAATTTTACCGATTAACTCTTTGAAAAAATGATCAAAAAAAAACCGCTCTGTCTCCAGAGCGGTTATTTTTTCACTGAACAAATCTGTTCATCGTTAACATTAATCAGTTAACATCCCAGAATACTTTATCAGTATCATCGTCACTACCGCCGTTAGCAGCTGAAACGTTTGTAGTATTCAAAGAATACTCATCAACTCCATAACTCATACGGTTAGGTGGAAGCCGGTTCGCAACATCTGCTATATTCATTGCAGGGTAATCATATTGACGCACAGTATTGTAAGCTTCATTACCGCGCATGTACATTGATAACCATTTCTGAGTTCCAAGCAGTTCATTAGCGTTAGTAGCATCCCAAGCGACTGTTGTCTGAGCCATATATGTGTCAGCATCAGTAGTAGAAACACCCCATTGAGCCATAGAAGCACGAATACCATTCTCATAATGCTCGGCAGCTGTACCCGCTTGAACATTCCATCCGCGATTAGCAGCATCAGCAGTTAGGAAACTAACCTCACCAAAGCTCATGAAATGAGCAGCAAGAGTAGGATCTTCTAGAGCATCACCAGGCTGAGAGTGCGAGTTATAGGCAGAATTCTGACCATAAACACCTCCAGTTAAATCACCTAGAGAATCTAAATTTCGGAAGTACACCGCACGACGAGGATCATTATGAGCATTCATAACTCCAGCCATTGTATTTGAGGCACAGAAATCTGTACGCCCAGACTGGACCAAATCATCCCACAAAGGATTTGTATGAGGAGGCGAAGCAGTGTAAGCAAGAGATGCATTGTCAGCACTTGAAGTAAATACTCCAGCGGCTAGTGCCGCTTCACCAACTGTTTTGGCTCCAGCAGCATCATAATCTGCTGTGCGAACAGCAAGCTTGAGAGCTAACGATGCAGCAAATTTCTTCCAAGCATCAGAATCACCACCATAAA
>NYSL01000028.1 GCA_002682945.1 Cryomorphaceae bacterium
GTAGCGGGGGCAGGACTCGAACCTACGACCTTCGGGTTATGAGCCCGACGAGCTACCAACTGCTCCACCCCGCGATGTGGTGCGAAGGTACAAAATAAAAGCCTGTTGTTATTTGAAATATTTATAATGAACTGTTTTGCATAAGGGAAACTTATGATTCAACTCAGATTAAACTTCACGACCTTTGTCTCGTGAAAAAAGTTCATAAATCTGGTTTTGTAAATATAATTGGACACCCTAATGTTGGAAAGTCCACTTTAATTAATGCCATAATTGGTGAACGCTTGAATATTATTACTCACAAAGCTCAAACTACTCGTCATAGAATTTTTGGCATTTTAAATGGAAAGAATAAAGAGTTTGAATACCAGGTGGTTTTTAGCGATACGCCAGGGGTTTTAGAGCCAGCATATGCACTCCAAGAAAGTATGATGAGTTCAGTTAAGTCCGCTTTAGAGGATGCAGATGTTTTTTTATATGTCGTAGAGCTCGGTGAGGGGCCTTTGAAAAATGAATCGATCTTGGAATCACTAAAAAAATCGGATAAACCTTTGCTTTTACTTCTAAATAAGGTTGACCTTCATGACCAAGGAAAATTGGAAAAAGAAGCAACTTTATGGTCGGATAGAATGCCAAATGCTGAGGTAATACCTATTAGTGCATTAACAAAATTTAATCTTGATTATTTGCTAAAAAGGATTTTAGAATTAATCCCGGATTCACCTCCATATTTTGGTAAAGAGCAACTAACCGATCGATCAGAGCGTTTTGTAACCTCGGAAATAATCCGTGAGCAGATTCTAATCTATTATAACAAAGAAATCCCTTATTCTGTGGAAGTAGAAATTGATTCTTTTAAAGAGACAGATGATCTCATAAAGATAAGAGCTCTTTTATTTGTGGCCAGAGAATCCCAAAAGGGTATAATTATAGGGCATAAGGGGGCCGCTTTGAAGAGAGTGGGTGTGGGCGCTCGAAAAAAGATGCAGAATTTTTTTAAAAAACATGTACATCTTGAGCTCTTTGTCAAAGTCCAGGCAGATTGGAGAAATAATCGGGATAAACTGAAAAAATTTGGATACGAATGAATACTTTAGTTGCCATTGTTGGAAGACCTAATGTAGGTAAATCGACGTTTTTTAATCGACTTGTTCAGCGCAGAGATGCTATTGTAGACTCTATTGCTGGAGTTACTCGAGATCGACATTATGGGAAAACGGATTGGGCAGGTCACAGTTTTAGTATCGTTGATACTGGAGGTTATGTAGAGGGCTCTGATGATGTCTTTGAAGGAAGAATTCGCGAACAGGTTGAAGCAGCAATGCAAGAGTGTGATATAATTTTATTCTTAGTTGATGCTGAAGAAGGAATTACCCATGATGACAAGAAGATAACAGCTTTATTACGGCGTCAAAAGAAACCTGTAATTTTAGCAGTGAACAAGGTAGATAATCATCAAAAGTCAAACGAAGCTGCTGAATTTTATTCTTTAGGACTTGGAGAGCCTTATTGTATGTCCGGAATAAATGGGAGTGGTACTGGAGAAGTTCTTGACGCAGTCATAAAGGTAATTCCAAAAGAAAACTCTAAATCAGAAAAAACAGAAGATGGTTTGCCAAAACTAGCCATTGTTGGAAGACCAAATGTGGGTAAATCATCATTGACAAACTCATTATTCGAAGAGGAAAAAAGTATAGTTACGGATATTGCAGGTACAACTAGAGATACCGTAAATGCTCATTTTAAAAAGTTTGGATTCGATTTTTTGTTGTTAGATACCGCTGGTTTGAGAAAAAAAGGTAAGGTCAATGAGGATATTGAATTTTATAGTAATATGAGAAGTATCCGAACAATTGAGGAATCAGATGTATGCTTGCTAGTAATTGATGCTACTCAAGGGTTTGAATCCCAAGACTTGTCGATTTTAAACGTAATTGAAAAAAATCATAAAGGTTTAGTAATCGTTGTAAATAAATGGGACCTTGTCGAAAAAACAACAAGTTCAACTGAAGAATTTAGGACTAAAATTTTATCTAAAACACGTCCTTTTCAGGATATACCAGTCGTTTTCACCTCTGCTAAAACCAAGCAACGAGTTCTAAAATCAATAGAAGAAGCAATGGCAGTATTTGAGCGAAGGTCCGGTCGAATTAGTACTAGTAAGCTAAATGACGAAATTTTACCAATAGTTAAGCATATGCCTCCCCCGATTCACAAGGGGAAGGAGGTTAAAATCAAATACATAACTCAATTGCCTACTCATTATCCGCAATTTGTCTTCTTTTGTAATCTTCCTCAATACGTAAAAGAACCATATTACCGATATGTAGAAAATAAAATGCGTTCGAGATATGAATTTTGCGGCGTTCCCATTGAAATATATTTCCGCAAAAAGTAAGATTTTACTTTGTTGCTTTTCGAAATGCTTCTTCTAGGCTTTCTTTGTTAGCTCCAAATTCTTTAATTGACGCTTCACGAACTATTTTGCCTTTTTGAATAAAAATCACCTGATCGCAAAGTGCCTCAACTTCTTGCATTATGTGAGTTGAAAGCAATACCGTTTTATTTTCTCCAATAGTTCTAATCAACTTTCTAATTTCAATTAATTGATTGGGGTCAAGTCCAGTAGTAGGTTCATCCAGAATGAGAACATCCGGATTATGAATCAAAGAAGATGCTAGACCAACTCTTTGCTTATATCCTTTTGAAAGTTGATGAATTTTTTTATGAGATTCATCAGTTAGACCAACTTGGTTAATGATTTTATCAATTGAATCATACGAAGCGTGAAATAGGTCTGCAACAAACTTCAAAAACTCAATTACGAACATTTCTTCGTACAAAGGATTATTTTCGGGAAGGTAACCAATTATTTTTCTCACCTGAAGACTCTGCGATAGACAATCTAAATCGCAAACTTTGGCATACCCGCTGTCTGCAGGGATAAATCCAGTAAGTATTTTCATTAAAGTACTTTTGCCTGCACCATTTGGTCCAAGAAGACCAATAATTTTTCCTTTTTTCAGGTCAATATTTACTTTGTCTAAGGCAACTTGGTCACCGTACTTTTTGGAAAGGTCTTTCGTAAATATTGCCATTTAAATTTTTTATATTAAAATGCTTTGCCGAATTTAAGGCAGATATCTTTGATGAAGATGAAAGGAAGAGTTATAAAATCTACGGGTAGTTGGTATAAGGTAACACTCAATAATCAAAATATTGTCAATGCTCGTCTAAAAGGTAATCTCAGGCTCATGGAGTCGAGAAGTACTAATCCTATTGCAGTTGGTGATTTTGTGGATTTAATGCCTGAATCTGAGGGTAATTTTTTAATTGAAAAAATACATGAAAGAACAAATCATATTATTCGAAGATCAGTGAACCTAAGTAAGAAAAAGCAAGTTATTGCAGCCAATATAGATCAAGCAATTCTTATTTGTACAATTGATGAACCGAAAACTTTATATGGTTTTATGGATCGTTTTTTAGCAACAGCTGAGGCTTATGATATTCCAGCAATTATAGCATTCAATAAAGTTGATATATATTCTAAAGAGAGCCTTGCTGAGTTAAAATATAGAGAGTCTGCATATCAAGTTGCAGGCTACAGGACTTTGCGGACTTCAGCGGTTTCGGGTGTGGGTATTTCGGAGTTAAAAAATTTATTAAAAGACAAAGTTTCATTGTTTAGTGGTCATTCAGGTGTTGGTAAAAGTACATTAACTAACTCTCTTCAACCTGGCTTAGAATTAAAAACTAGTCATATTTCTGAGGCGAACAAACAAGGCAAGCATACAACAACATTTGCGGAAATGCATTCATTGGGATTTGGAGGATATATAATTGATACTCCTGGTGTCAGAGGTTTTGGTTTAGTTGATTTGGAAGATGTGGAAATAAGTCATCTTTTCCCTGAAATATTTAAATTTCAATCTGAATGTAAATTTAGTGACTGTAAACATTTGGAAGAGCCTGGTTGTGCTGTTAGGAAGGCCATTCAAATGAATAAAATAGCACCAAGCAGATACAATTCTTATTTATCGATGTTAAATGGTGATGAAGAGGAAGATACTTTTCGTCAAGATATTTACAAGAAAGATTGATATGTTATGAGAGCATTAATTCAACGTGTGTCAAAAGCTTCTGTTAATATATTGGGCAATACGCATTCAGCTATTAAAAACGGTTTATTAGTTTTTGTATGTTGGGAAAATGATGACGATTTTTCAGATTCAGATTGGATATTGCACAAAATATTGAATTTGAGAGTTTTCGATGATGAAAAGAATATTATGAATCAATCATTACAAGATATTAAGGGCGAGATATTAATTGTTTCCCAATTCACACTTTATGCTTCAACAAAAAAAGGAAATAGACCCAGTTATATTCGTTCCGCTAAAGCTGATATTTCAGAACCTTTTTATGATGATTTTGTTAAAAAAGCATTAAATGTTTCTGGATTAAATGTTAAATCGGGGATTTTTGGTGCTGACATGAAAATTCAATTAATTAATGATGGTCCAGTAACGATATTTATGGATTCAAAGAACAAAGAATGAAAAAAAATAATATCTCAAAACCTGTCACTGAGCTTCAAACCCAGGTAGATGAATGGATAACGGAGTTTGGTGTTAGATATTTTAATGAATTGACAAATATGGCTCAATTGACCGAAGAGGTTGGAGAAGTCGCGCGCATTATATCAAGAAAGTATGGTGAGCAAACAGAGAAAGAATCGGATAAAAGTTTGGACTTAGGCGAAGAACTTGCAGATGTATTATTTGTTACTCTTTGTTTGGCTAATCAAACTGGTATCAATTTGCAAGATTCCTTTAACAACAGGATGATGAAAAAGGGATTACGTGACAAGAAGCGTCATTTTGAAAATTCAAAACTTCATTAGATAATTTATTTCGTTAAGAATTGCCAGACCTATCTTTGATAAAAATTTGTTAAAATTTAATTATGCGTCCTGATCTTTTTGAACATACAGATTACTATTTATTGGATGAGTTGCTAACAGATGAGCATAAACTTGTTAGAGAAGCGACACGAGAATGGGTTAAACGTGATATTAGCCCGATAATTGAGGAATATGCTCAGAAAGCAAAATTTCCAGAGCAAACCATAAAAGGGTTGGCAAGTATTGGGGCTTTTGGTCCATATATACCTACTGAATACGGGGGAGCTGGCTTAGATCAAATTTCCTATGGGTTAATGATGCAGGAAATTGAACGCGGTGATAGTGGTGTAAGATCTACATGCTCTGTTCAATCTTCTCTGGTTATGTATCCAATTTTTAAATACGGGAATGAAGAGCAAAGAAAAAAATACTTACCGAAACTTGCGAGTGGTGAATACCTCGGATGCTTTGGCCTAACTGAACCAAATTTTGGTTCCAATCCTGGAGGGATGGTTACAAATTATAAGGATATGGGAGACCATTTACTTTTGAATGGAGCTAAAATGTGGATTTCAAATTCTCCTTTTTGCGACATTGCTGTGGTTTGGGCAAAAAATGAAGAGGGGAGGATCCATGGATTGATAGTGGAAAGAGACATGGAGGGCTTCTCAACTCCAGAGACTCACAATAAATGGTCATTGAGAGCCTCTTCAACAGGTGAGTTGGTTTTTGATAATGTGAAAGTCCCTAAGGCTAATATTTTGCCAAATAAATCAGGACTTGGAGCGCCTTTGGGTTGTTTAGACTCCGCACGATACGGTATCGCCTGGGGTGCGATCGGTGCTGCGATGGATTGCTATGACACGGCTCTAAGGTACTCTAAAGAGAGGGTCCAATTTGATAGGCCAATTGCTGGATTTCAATTGCAACAAAAGAAATTAGCTGAAATGGTTACAGAAATTACAAAAGCGCAATTTTTAACTTTCAGATTAGGGCAATTAAAAAATGAAGAAAAAGCTACGACTGCTCAAATTTCAATGGCCAAAAGGAATAACGTTGATATGGCCCTTAAAATTGCAAGAGATGCGAGACAAATGTTGGGTGGAATGGGAATCACAGGGGATTATCCGATTATGCGACATATGATGAACTTAGAATCTGTAGTGACTTATGAAGGCACCCACGATATTCACTTATTGATAACTGGAATGGATATTACAGGGTTACCTGCTTTTTCTTAAGAAAACCTATTCGATTTCATATAAGAAACTATTGTACGGATACCTTTCCGAATGAATCGTTGAGGCCAAATTATAAATCTTTTTCTTCAAGGTAACAAAATTGGATTTTTTCGTTGCAGAAATGAATACACAATTCCCTTTAAGAGCTTCAGAAATTTCTTGTTGAATTTCTTCTGCTCGCTCTTTTCCCTCAGGATCTTTTGAAAGCGAGTCAATTTTGTTAAATATTACTAATTCGGGCTTTTCTTTTGTGCCAATATCTTTTAATATTTCATCTACAGATTTCATATGGTCTCTATAAGATGGATGTGATAAATCAACAACATGTAGAAGCAAATCTGCTTCTCTTACTTCATCAAGAGTGGATTTGAATGACTCTATTAACTGGGTAGGTAGTTTTCTTATGAACCCAACTGTATCTGCAAGTAAAAAAGGTAAGTTTTGAATCACAATTTTTCGAACTGTGGTGTCGAGAGTTGCAAATAATTTATTTTCCGCCAAAATATTTGATTTGCTCAAGGTATTCATGAGGGTGGATTTACCAACATTAGTATATCCTATCAACGCTGCCCTAACTAGTTTGCCACGGTTTCCTCTTTGCGAAGCCATCTGTCGATCAATCTTTTCTAATTTTTTTTTGAGACCCGAAATTTTATCTTTTATTATCCTTCGATCAGTTTCTATTTGAGTTTCTCCCGGTCCTCTCATCCCAATACCACCTTTTTGTCGCTCTAGGTGAGTCCATAGGCGAGTTAGTCTCGGAAGCAGATATTCATATTGCGCAAGCATGACTTGATTCCTGGCATATGATGTTCGTGCTCGTGAAGCGAAAATATCTAAGATTAAATTCGTTCTATCTAGGACCTTTATATTAAGAATTCTTTCAATATTTTTAAGTTGTGATGGAGTGAGTTCATCGTCAAAAATTGCAATATCTATTTTTTCAGTTTTTATAAAATTATTGACCTCATCCATTTTTCCCGAGCCAAGAAATGTATTTGGGTCAGGTTTATCTAGTTTTTGCTGAAAAACTTTTATCGATTTAGTACCTGCAGTTTGTGCCAGAAATTTAAGTTCATTTATGTATTCTTGACTCTTTATTTCATTCTGCTCTTGTGTGATGGCGCCGATTAATATGCAGCGCTCCGGCTCATTTTTTTTGAGTGCTTTTCGTTCTAACATATATGGACATTAAATATCTTTATTTCTGAGCAATTTCTTGATTTTCGTAGCATATTTTTTCGTAATTATTAATAGATTTATGTTTAAATATTCCATCTATTATTTATTAGGTAAAAAACAAATTCATTTAGGCAAGGAAATAGATTTTCCTCAAAGGTAGCCTAATTTAAAAATGGGCCTCACCTTTGCAATAAGTAAATAAAAAAACATGCCCAAAAAAAATAGAACGATACGAAAGAAAGATATTCTTGAGTATCATGAGGGAAAGCGACCAGGGAAAATTGAAGTAATACCTACAAAGCCTTCTAATTCTCAGAGAGACTTGAGTATTGCATATTCTCCTGGTGTAGCTGAGCCATGTGTTAAAATCTCAGAAAATAAAGCCAATGCATATCGTTATACTGCAAAAGGAAATCTTGTGGCAGTTATTTCAAATGGTACTGCGGTCCTTGGGCTAGGCGATATAGGTCCCTTAGCATCGAAACCGGTAATGGAGGGTAAGGGAGTTTTATTCAAAATATTTGCTGATATCGATGTTTTCGATTTAGAATTGGATACAACTAATACTGAAAAATTTATTGAGACAGTAAAAATATTATCGCCAACATTTGGGGGAATAAATTTAGAGGATATCTCAGCACCTGAATGCTTTGAAATTGAACATCGATTACGCGAAGAATTAGATATTCCGATAATGCACGACGACCAGCACGGTACTGCGATTATCACTGGAGCTGCTCTACTAAATGCACTCGAGGTAGTAAAAAAAGACATTAAGGAGATAAAGGTTGTTTTTAACGGAGCAGGAGCAAGTGCAATTTCATGTGCTTTCCTATATCTATCGTTAGGAGTTTTACCTGAGAATTTAATTATGTGTGATTCAAAGGGTGTAATTCATTCAGGAAGAAAAGGGCTTACGAATCAAAAAATGAAATTTATTAGAAAAACTCCTTTAAGGAGTTTGGATGAGGCCTTGAAAAAAGCCGATGTTTTTGTGGGATTATCAAAAGGGAATATCCTCACTCAGGAAATGATTATGACCATGGGTAAAGACCCAATAGTTTTTGCCTTAGCAAATCCAGACCCTGAGATATCTTATAAGCTTGCAAAATCATCAAGAGATGATATAATAATGGCCACGGGAAGAAGTGATAATCCAAATCAGGTGAATAATGTTTTAGGCTTCCCTTATATTTTTCGAGGCGCGCTTGATGTTCGGGCATCTGAAATAAATGAGAAAATGAAATTGGCTGCTGTTCATGCGATAGCTGAATTGGCGAAGGAGCCGGTTCCAGAAATTGTAAATTTGGCATATGGTAGTCGGAATTTAACTTTCGGCCCAGATTATATAATTCCTAAACCATTTGATCCTCGGTTAATATATACAGTTGCACCCGCTGTTGCAAAAGCTGCAATGGAATCAGGAGTTGCAAAAAAATCAATAGATAATTGGGTCTCCTATGAAAACGATTTAAGAAACAGGTTAGGACTTGATGATAAATTTATTCGGTTGGTCATGGAAAAAGCGAAGACAGACCCGAAGCGAGTTGTTTTTAACGAGGCTGATAATTATAAGGTTTTAAAAGCTGCCCAAATTGTTCTTGAAGAGGGTATCGCCATACCAATTCTTCTTGGAAATGAGAATAAAATAAAATCTCTTAATGACGAATATTCCTTAGGGTTAGAAGAGGTTAAAATTATTGATACAAAATCTTCAGAACTACCTCGAATATCGGAATACATAGATTCATATTATAAATCTCGACAACGCAAAGGAGTGGGATACGATGAAGCTCGCAGGCTTCTATTAAACCGAGATTACTTTGGTCCCATGATGGTAAAAATGGGAGATGCTGATGCTTACTTAACAGGATCGATGGTTAAATATCCTCGTGCGGTCAAACCGGTAATGGAGATTCTTGGCCCTAAAGATGATAATCGAACTGTTGCTGGAGTTTATGTGATGCTTACTAAAAAAGGACCAAGATTTTTTACAGACACAACAATGAATCAGAATCCAGACGCTGAAAAAATTGCACAAATTGCTTGTGAAACCGCTGAACTTGTCAGGAAAATGAATATCGAGCCTCGAATTGCTCTATTGAGTTATTCGAATTTTGGTTCGTCATCTGGTAGAACTTCAGTGAAAATGCGTGATGCCATGAATTTAATAAGAATGTCTGATCCAAGTTTAATTGTTGATGGGGAAATGCAAGCGAATTTTGCTGTGGATAATAACCTTTTGAAGGAACAATTCCCTTTTAGTGACTTAGTTGGGAAGGATCCAAATGTTTTTGTCTTCCCTGGATTAAGCTCCGCTAATATTTCTTATAAGCTACTTCAATCCATGGGCAGTATGGAGGCTGTGGGGCCTCTGCTTGTGGGGTTAACATATCCGGCTCATATTCTTCAATTGGGTTGTAGTGTAAGGGAAATTGTAAATACGGCAGCAATGGCTGTCATTGATGCTCAATCTAGAGAGACTTCTGATTTATAATATTGCAAAATGAAAAAAATATTTATCATAACCCTATTTTTTATATCCACAACATTAGTGGCTCAAAATAAATATGAATTTTTACAAGGTTTTGGCTATGACTTTTCTTTCGGTATCCCCAGATTATCGGGTGGAGCAGTTTTTACTGGCAATGGTATTAATTATGTACCTCGGTTTGTAAGCCCAATTAATGAGGACCTATCCATTGGAATTAGTTTACCAGTTGGGTTGTCTTTAGTAAATTCACTTGGCTCATTTAATTCAAACCCTATAGGTTTTAATTATGCAATTTCTGCGGATATTAATTTCGGCTTAAACAGTACAAAAGCATCAAGAAATCGTTTTGGAGCTTTTTTTGGTTTAGGATTCGGCTCTTATGACTTGTATTCTTTTTATGATGATGGTACAGGAATAAAATCTTATCGAGATGCAAATTATGGAATTCACAGTCAAGTAGGAATCAGAATGCCATATCGAGGTCAAGATATCTCTTTGGTAGCATCAAATTGGAGAGGAATGAATATCTCAAATGGAAGAACCCAAGTGTTTGCTTTAAAATTGATTTATGAATTTATGAATTAAGAATTTCTCTTAATACCTTGGCAATCACTTTCCCCTCAGCTTTTCCGATTAGAGATTTACTTGCGTGTCCCATTACTCTGCCAAAATCTTGTGGTGTTTTAGCCTTTAATTGAAAAATGATATCTTTTAAGACAGGTATTAATTCATCTTCTGACATCAAAGGGGGTAAGTACTCGGAGATTATTAATAATTGTTCTCTTTCTACTTCGGCTAAGTCTTTTCTATTTTGACTTTCAAAGATTTCAATACTTTCTATTCTTTGTTTTTTTAATCTTTGTAATACGGAGATAAGCTCTGCCTCTTCTAATTTATTCCTTCTTTTTGGAGCGGACTCTGCAGTTTTCAATGCTGTTATTATGGATCTAATTGTTTCTAATCTATTTTTTTTACCAAAACGCATGGCGCTTTTAAGATCCTCTTTAAGTTTATCATTTAAATCGCTAATCGACATTGTCATGTAAGAATGAATTATGTGACGTGAATTCAATATCGTCATCTTTTCCGCTAAGTCCAGTATTACTTTTATTGCCATCTTCTGAAAGATCTTCCCCTGTTCTGCTTATGTCAATGCCATTTCTTTCAAAACTTGGTTTTTCCCACTCATCTTCGTTCATGGCAACCATTTTAATATTTTTCCCAAATTGATGATTGAAATTTTGCAGATATGCTCTTCTTTGGTTTGCAAGTCTTTTCATACTCAAATCGATATTATCCTTATCTGGGTCGACAGAATTCAAATCTGAAATCTCTGAAACATTCTCATTTTTTATTAGAAATTCAAGAGTTTCGTCTGGTTCTATTTTATCTGACTCATGCTCAGAATTGTCAAATCTCAAAGAGGTTTTGTTAGAGCTGGATTTCGAGTCATCAATAACTTCTTCATTGATCTCTTTTGTTGATTCTCTCTTTTCATTTGAATCCAAAAGTTCATCTTCTAAAGCTCTTAAATCCTCTAGTGAAAATTGTTGAACATTCAGGTCGTCTGATAGATCCTCATTAAATGGAATGTAATCATTATCAGAATTTAACACAATATCATGTTCTGAATCATGTGTTGACTGAACCGCATTGGTTTCCGATTCAGCCGAAATGTTTTTATCGGCTCCTGATAGACTCTTTTTTTGATTTTCTGTTGGCGAGTTCGGCTCTTCCTGGGGAGATGTTTCAGGTATATGTTCGTTATCAGGAGCATCTATGCTAAAGGCATCAAAGAGATTTATTGATGACTCTTCTGATTTTATTGGCTCTTCAAAGATGTTGTGCTCTGCTAAATTCTCATCATTAAGATCAGATAAATTTGGATCAATACTATTGATTTCGGATAAAGATTTTTCGCTATCAAGGTATTCTTCCTTAAGCTTATCTTGATTTTCAGTTTTTGGATCACTTTCCTCAGTTTCAAAACGAATTTGTACGTGATCGTCTTCATCTTCTAAGTTGTAAATAACTTGTTCTTCATCATTTTTAGAGTTTTGGATTTCTTCATTATTAATCGGTTCTTCAGTGTCTTTTAAATCAAGGAAATCATCCGAAGGCTCATTTTCAATTGCAGTATTTTTTGTTTGAAATAAATCAAATTGATTTGAATCGACCTCAGAATCAATGCTCACGTGCTTTGAGCTATTATTAATGTTTTGTTCTATTTCATCATTAAGTCCGTGAATTACTCGTTTTTGTTCAGCTGGCTTTATGATACCAATAGGATTTGAAGAATTGAACCCTGTTGCAACAATTGTTACTTGCAAAGCATCACCTAATTTTTCATCTTCACCGATACCCATTATTATATCGACTTGTTTCCCAGCTTGGTTTTGGATGTAATCATTTATCTCTCCAATTTCATCAAATGTAATTTCATGTTTTCTGTTACCCGAGACAATTAATAGCAAAACATGAAGAGCTCCATGAATATGATTATCATTTAAAAGTGGTGAGTCAAGTGCTGCTTGAACAGATTTTATTGCTCGGTCAGGACCGCTTGCTTTTGAGGAACCCATAATTGCCGTACCAGAATCTTTTAAAACTGTTTTTGCATCTCTAAGGTCAATATTCACATTGTAATGATGGGTAATTACTTCAGCAATGCCTTTTGCTGCCGTAGCTAGGACTTCATCAGCTTTGTTAAACCCTGTTTTGAAGCCTAAATTGCCATAAACTTCTCTGAGTTTATTATTATTGATTACGATAAGTGAATCAACATGTTTTTTTAATTTTTCGACTCCATTTTCTGCTTGTCGAAGTCTTAGTCCTCCTTCAAAATGAAAGGGTACAGTTACAATTCCAATTGTGAGTATATCTAATTCTTTTGCTGCTTTGGCAATAATTGGGGCGGCTCCTGTACCTGTTCCTCCCCCCATTCCTGCGGTTATAAATACCATTTTTGTGGTCGTGCCCAAAACTGATTGAATATTGCTGTAGCTTTCAAGGGCAGCTTTTTCTCCAATTTCTGGATCAGCACCAGCACCAAGTCCCTCTGTTAGGTTGACACCCAACTGTACTTTGTTTTCAACGGAACTATATTCTAGAGCTTGTACATCGGTATTACAAACAATAAAGTCCACACCTCTGATGCCTTGCAGCTTCATATAGTTTACAGCATTTGACCCTCCGCCACCAACGCCGATTACTTTAATAACCGATGATCGGTTCTTAGGCATGTCAAAATTTAATGTGTTATAATCTTCCATTATATTTTCAATCAATCATCAATTAGTTCAATAAACTTGTCAACCCATCTTTTAAACCAGTCTGCTTGCTTTGGAGTTCTTGCAACAGGATCCATTTCAGATTCTATTTTTTCTTTTTTGATTTCACTTGGAGTTAATTCTGGCGATTCATTTGACGTCTGGATAGGATCATCCAAACTTGTTTTTTCATCATTCTCATTCATTAAATCAACAAAATTGCCGTCTTTTCTACTCGATAGCCCTTGCATTAATAAGCCAACAGCTGTAGAATAGATGGGGGAGTTAAGCTCTTTATCTAATGCCTCTTTTGATCCTAGATGTTCATTCGGGTATCCAATTCTAGTATCCATGCCTGTTAGGTATTCAACCAATTGCTTGATGTGTTTTAGTTTACTTCCTCCACCTGTAATTACAACGCCAGCAATTAGTTTTTTCGAGGTTTGGTCATGTCCGTAATTCTTAATTTCAGTGAATACAGCATTAATTATTTCTGTGCATCGGGCATGGATAATTCTGCTTAAGTTTTTCAGGCTAATTTCTTTTGGGTCTCTTCCCCTTAAACCAGGGATGGATACGATTTCTGTTTCTTTATTTTCACCGGGCCAGGCAGACCCAAATTTGATTTTTAATAATTCCGCTTGCTTTTCGATAATACTGCAACCCTCTTTTATATCATTAGTTATTATATTTCCGCCATGCGGTACAACAGCAGTATGGCGAATAATTCCATCTTTGAATATTGCTACATCTGTTGTGCCTCCACCAATATCTATTAGTACAACTCCCGCTTCTTTTTCTTCTTGATTTAGAACTGCATCAGCGCTTGCTAAAGGTTCTAAATTAACTGTGTGTAGCTCTAATTCTGAGCTTTTTACGCATCGAGCAATATTCCGAATACTTGTTATTTGCCCGACAACAATATGAAATGTTGCCTCCAGTCTTCCTCCGAACATTCCTCTAGGCTCTTTGATCTCACCTTGTCCATCTACTTTATATTCTTGCGGAAGTACGTGTATGATCTCTTCTCCTGGCATCATGACTAGTTTATGCACATTATCTGTAAGTCTATCTAAATCGATATCATTAATGACAGACTCAGAATCTTCTCGTGTGACATAATCACTATGTTGCAAGCTTCTTATGTGCTGACCAGCAATTCCTACTGCGACAGAATTAATTTTATAATTTACTTGACTCTCAGCAACCTGTATTGCTTTCTTAATGGAATCAATGGTTTGGGTAATGTTCACAACTACGCCTCTTTGCACACCGAGGCTTGGAGCTGAGCCGTAAGATATCACTTCAATTTTCCCTAAATCATTTCGTTGTCCAATTATGGCCACAATTTTTGTGGTCCCAATATCTAATCCAACCGCTATTCTATTTTCTTCCATAACTTAATTATTTACTTTATAAACAGCTTGTCCACTATATCTAAGGTCTAAATGAGATAATTTGTCAAGGTTGTTTGTTTCTAATAAATAGGCATATACTGCTTGAGCCTTGTGCGCTTTAATCTCAAAAAAATCATCTAATCCCCATGTTATTGAGTGCTCATGCCATGCAGGATAAACGATGTAGGTGCCATTATTTTCTCTGTGAACAGAAGATATACCATTTGGAAAAGAGGGATGTTTCGAGGCTTTTTCTATAAAATTTAAAACTTGAATTCTTTTTTCTGAGTCAAAGAATCCTGATATAACAGTTAGTTTATCTGAATCATGTTCTGATAGTGGGAATAAATTCCCCATCTCATCCACGTAAGCCATTTCTTTATTATCAATCATTCTTGCTTTCGCTTTTTTTTGAGTTACGTTTATTTTGAGCAATCCTTTCCATGTTGAAAATACCTCTGCTTGCAGGATTTGCGGATGATCACGTAATAATTCTTCCAACAATGTGATGTTGATTTCTTTATAGCTAATACTGTCATAATTAGAGCCAAAAGCTTCAAGAATCTTTACGACATCAGACTTTTTTAAAAACATTTGTTTTTCAGAATTTTCTATTTCAATTTGATGACCAACCAAAGCTCCATTATTTCGAATTATTGAACTTTCTTTTGTCGACCAAATCATTAAAAATGAGATAATTACCCATGTAAAAATTGTAATTATGATTTTACCTATTCTCATTTTTTTGATTGATTTAAATTCTCAATTATGCTTGGGACTAATCGATCAATATCTCCCGCTCCTGCAGTTATGTAAATATGATTTTTAACTTTGCATAACCATTTTGGTCCATCTTGAAATGGAACAAATTCTGATTTTGGAATGCAACTTGTTATTTTTTGAGAGTTCACTCCTTCAATTGGATCTTCTCTCGCCCCAAATATTGGTAGAACTCCCAATGTATCAACCTGACTTAAAATTTCAATAAACTCACTAAAAAACTCATTTGTTCTGGAGAATAAATGAGGTTGAAAAAGCATAGCAATAGGTCTCTCAGGAAATATATCTTTAACGGAATTAATTAATTTATTTAACTCTGTTGGGTGATGTGCATAGTCATCAATGAATATATTTGATTCATTGTTTACATGTATTTCAAATCGTCTTTTCACACCTTTGAAAGATTCTATACCATTAATTATATCTTTTGGTGAAATCCCAAGCTGAAATGCAATTACTGCTGCTCCAATTGCATTTTCAATATTATGTTCCCCTAGAACTCCAGGTCGAATATTTTTGTACTTAATTCCATCTAGAATCAGGTTAAAATATTGGGATCCATTTTTATTAATAATTTCTTCTGCTCCGAATTTTTTATTTGATAAACTATATGACTCTCCGTCGATACTCTTGATTTGATCATGAATTACGCATTTTTTGCTCTTTTGCGCAAAGTTTCTGAAGGCCATTTCCAATTCACTTTTTGTTTTATAATAATCTAAATGATCTGGATCTGTCGATGTTATCAAAGAATAATCTGGTTTTAAATACAAAAAAGATCTATCAAACTCGTCAGCCTCAAGGATTGTTATGTTTTCTGTCCCAAATACATAATTACTTTTAAAATTGTTACTAACGCCTCCAAAAAATCCATTTACTGATAATCCTGAATTTATTAATATCCATGCCGTTAGACATGATGTCGTTGTTTTCCCATGCGTCCCTGCTATTGCAATACTTTTCCCTTGGTTAGCAATACGACTTAAGAGCTCAGCGCGTTTGATTAGTTTAAATTTCTTTTTCTTAATTTCAAGAATTTCTGGATTATTAAGAGGTATTGCTGGTGTATAAACAAAAATTTTATCTGCAGCCGTATTGATTTGAATATTTTCAGATTGATATCGAATTTTAGCTCCTTCTTTCTCTAATGCTTTTGTGATAGAACTTTTAACTTTATCATATCCACTTACAGTTAAACCTTTATTCAGTGCCCATCTAGCAAGCGCAGACATCCCAATTCCCCCAATTCCAATAAAATCTATTGAACTAAAATTTAATTTTTCCATAACCAATATTTTTCAAGATTATCAACGATATCTTCCGTTGCATTTGGCTTTGAAAGCTGAAGAATGTTTGACCTTAGAGATTTTAGTTTTGCATGGTTAAAAACGACCTCTAAAACTATATTCCTGATATTATTGATTGCGTTTTTTTCATCTATAAATAATGCAGCATTTAAGTCGGATAGATTTTTTGCATTTCGAGTTTGATGATCTTCAGAAACATTGGGTGAGGGTATTAAGATTGAAGCAGCTCCGACACAACATAGTTCGCTAATCGTTCCTGCCCCAGCCCTTGAAATAATGAGATCTGCGCCCAAATATGCTAAGTTCATGTCGTTCAAAAATGGCTTGATTAGTATAAATTCATTTTGAGATATTTTATCTAGTAAATTATTGTAATAACGATCTCCAGATTGCCATAAGATTTGAATATTATTTTGATTCCATTCTTTATAATTTTTCTCTATTGCTCTATTTATCTCTTTAGCACCTTGGCTACCTCCAAGGACTAGTATCAAAGGATATTTTGGGTTAAAACCTAATTTGTTTTTAGCCGCAATAGATTTTACGCTTTCTAAATCTGTGGATCCGATTTTCGCAATTTCATTTCTTACTGGATTTCCAGTTAACTGTATTTTCTTTAAAGGAAAAAATTTTTCCATTCCATTATATGCAACGCAAATAATTTTAGCTTTTTTACCTAAAACTCTATTTGTCCAACCTGCAAGACTATTTTGTTCTTGTATTATTGTTGGTATACCCATAAGCTGGGCCATGAATAATGTTGGTCCACTTACATAGCCTCCGGTTCCAATAACGGCATCTGCTTTTTGTTTTCGAAGAAATCCATAAACTTGGAATAAACTTAGAAAAATTTTGATAGGAAGACTTATGTTTTTAAAGAATGCTTTACGCTGAAAACCAGCAATATTTATCCCGAATATTGGGAACCCTTCTTTAGGTACACGTGTCATTTCCATTCGGTTTTTTGCACCAATAAACTGAATTTTAGCTTTTGGATGACGTTTTATGATTTCCTTAGCAATACTTATCGCAGGAAAAATATGCCCTCCTGTCCCTCCACCTGAGATAATTATGTTTGGTGTTTTATTCATCTTTTGAAATATTTAAAGGGATTGTTTCAAATATTTCAACTTCAGTATCTTTTTTGCGTCTGCTTACGGATAATATAAATCCTATTGCAATACAAGTCATCCAGATTGAAGAACCACCAGCACTTACTAATGGCAGAGTTTGACCCGTAACTGGAAGTAAACTAGTTGCAACAGCCATGTTTATCATGGCTTGAAGGCATATGGAAAAACTTAGCCCGATAACTATTAGCCTTCCAAATAGGTCTTTTGCTCTTCTGGCTGTTCTTAGACAAGCTAACATAAACCACAAATACATGAATAAAATAATGGTTCCGCCAATAAGACCATACTCTTCAACTATTGTGGCATAAATAAAATCAGAATTATTTTGAGGTAAAAAATGTTTATGAAGTCCTCTTCCTGGTCCCGTCCCAGTTATTTTACCCTCTGAAATTGCTGTCATAGCAATATTCTTTTGATAATTTTCACCAATCTCCTCTGGGGAAGTAAAACTTTCTACTCGGCTAATCCATGTGTCAATTCTGTTTGGAATCAAATCTGGAAAAGCGCGGGCAAAAAGAATAAAGCTGAAAAGAAATATAATTGCTAATCCCAATATTTTGCCTATGTGTTTAAGGTGATAGCCCCCAACGTACAGTAATACCATAGAATTTAAAAAAATTAAAATAGTTGTGGATAAATTTGCAGGCAGAACAAGTCCACAAATAATAAATACTGGCCACAACAAGTTTTTTATTGACTCTTTGAATGTCCAATTGCCTTCTTTCTTAGATAGTTTTCTGGAGAGAAAGATTAGAAGTGCCAGATTTGCTAGAGCGCTGCTTTGAAAACTCATGCCAAATACATATATCCACCGGCTTGAATTGGCACCCTGTATGGTCGCTCCTTGAGCGATAGTCAGAACTAATAAAAATATGCTTCCCCAAAGAATAAGAGAGGAAAGGGGCCCTCGCCAAAAACGGTACGGAATTCTATGCGCAATTATCGCTAAAAGAAGACCAAAAACGACATGTGCGACATGCATAGTTATACTTTTGCTTGTACTGAAAACCGGGAGAAAGGAAAAAACCGCCAATAGCATGGTTATCACCCAAATTTGGGTGCTCCCTTGAAATAGACGATTAAATATTTTCATTTTATCTTTAAATTTTAAAGCTTACGTACGGCTTGAGTGAATTGATCTCCGCGATCCTGATAGTTTTGAAATAAATCAAAACTCGCGCAGCAAGGAGATAAAATAACAGTATCACCTTTACTTGCCAATTGATAACTAATTTTCACAGCATCTTCCATATTTTGAACTTCAGCGAAGTGATTGGTTCTGTGAGCAAAAGCATTTCGAATTTTAAGCACATCTGCTCCAATTGCAATAATCGCTTTTACTCTTTTTTCAACCAATCCATATAATTCAGAGTAGTCATTGCCTTTGTCTACTCCCCCCAAAATCCAAACAGTTTTGCTATTTAAACTTTCTAAGGCATAGTATGTTGAATTTACATTCGTGGCTTTACTATCATTAATGAATTGGATTCCATGAATAGTACCTATATTTTCCATTCTATGTTCAAGTCCTTCGAAGTTTGCCAATGATTCTCTAACCATTTCACTTCTAACATTAAGAAGTCTGGCTGAAAGTCCTGCAGCTAGAGCATTATAGGTATTATGTTTTCCCTGTAGAGCGAGATCTTCAATTGTCATGATTTCATTTGTTTTAGCGATCATTATTAAGTTTGAATTTTTTACGAAAGCCCCCTGTTTGGGAATGGGGGTTGGAGTTTTTGTATATATAGGATAAAGATTGGCTTTAACTGATTTAAGCTTGGATTTAATTATTTCATCTTCTGCAAAGAATAAGAAGGAATCATTTTTATTTTGATTCGCAGTGATATTAAATTTTACTTTAGCATATTCTTCGAGGGATTTATGGCGGTCAAGATGGTCCTTTGAAATATTGGTAATTATGGAAATATTTGGCTTGAAAGTTGGACAATTTTCTAATTGAAAACTTGATACCTCTAAAACATATATATCAACCTCTTCCCTCAATAATAGCCTCCCTGCACCAATGCCAATATTTCCTCCTACAAGATATTTTGATTGATTTCGAGACAGTATTTCACTTATAAGATGAGTCGTCGATGTCTTACCATTTGTTCCTGTTATGGCTACAATTTTGGAGCTTTTTGGTATATTTCTGTAAAACCATTCTATATCGGACCATACAGGTATACCTTTTTCTTTTATTTGTTGTAACAACGGTATATCCGATTTAATTCCTGGACTTTTAATAATGATGTCAGATTTTAGAAGCTTGTTTAAGTTATGTTTCCCCTCTTCAAATGGGATATTAGCTTCTAATAATTCTATTTGATTAGATTTTTTGAGATAACCATTGTCTGAAAGAAAAACGTTCATATTTTTTTCCTTGCCTAAAAGAGCGGCTGAAATTCCACTTTCTCCTCCGCCTAGAATACTTAGATTTACTTTCTTTTTCATGCTTACCTGAGCTTTAGTGTAATCAGGGTGAAAATCGCCAAGAAAATTCCAAAAATCCAAAATCGAGTAGCAATCTTAGATTCGTGAATGCCTTTTTTTTGAAAATGATGATGTAAAGGTGACATAAGGAATACACGTTTTCCTTGGCCATAACGTTTTTTCGAATATTTAAAATATGATACCTGAATAATTACGCTCAGATTCTCAATTAAGAAAACTCCTGCCAGTATTGGTATTAAAAGTTCTTTTCGAATTGCAATGGCAAAAACAGCGATAATTGCACCTATTGATAAACTACCAGTATCTCCCATAAAAACTTGTGCAGGATATGTGTTATACCATAGAAAACCTATACATGCCCCAATAAAAGCTGCAGCAAAAACTACCAATTCTCCAGAATTAGGGATGTACATTATATCTAGATAACTCGCGAATACAACAGATCCGCTCACATAAGCTAAAATGGCAAGAGTAAATGCTATAATTGCAGAAGTTCCTCCTGCGAGCCCATCGAGCCCATCAGTTAAATTTGCACCATTGCTAACTGCAGTTATTATGAATATTACAATTACAATAAATATTATCCACCCATTTTGATTTATCCCAAATGGATTTAAGAGGTTTCGGTAATCAAATGTTGCATCTTTAAAGAAAGGTATTGTTGTTTTTAATGAATGCTCTGATTGACCAAAGACAGGAGAATTTTTTTCAGTTTCACCATATAGTTTAATCTGTGAGTCAATAGGAATTTCTTCTTTCATTGTTACATCAGGATGAAATGAGAGAATTAAGCCAATGATTACTCCTAATGTTATTTGACCGATGACCTTAAAATAGCCTCGTAACCCTTTTTTATTCTTTTTGAAAACCTTGATATAATCATCAGCAAACCCAATTGCACCCATCCAAATTGTTGTGAGAAGAAGAATTTTTATATAAATGTTCCCTAGGTCAGAGACTAATAAAACGGGAACTATTATGGCTGATAAAATGATTAAACCTCCCATTGTAGGGGTTCCGGATTTTTCAATTTGACCATCAAGTCCTAAATCTCTTACGCTTTCTCCTATTTGTTTTTCTTTAAGAATATTTATCAGTTTGCCGCCAAAAATTAAACTTATTGCCAAAGCTCCCAGAATCGCAAGAGCCGCCCTGAAAGTTAAAAATTCAAATAATCCAGCTCCAGGAAAATCTATCTTATCAAGAAGTTTAAATAATTCGTATAACATATATTCTAGGCTTGAACATCCATTAACATATTTTTTAAAATCAAAGCATCGTCAAAGGGTGTTTTTTCTCCATTTATTTCTTGAAATTTCTCATGCCCTTTACCAGCTAATACTATTATATCTCCAGGATTTGCATTTTGGCATGCCAGCTTAATAGCTTCTCGTCTGTCCTCAATCGTAATGCATTGTTTTTTCTCCAACTCCTCAAGGCCATTTTCCATTTCTTTGAGAATAGTTCCGGGTTTTTCCGTCCTTGGATTATCAGATGTTAGTATTAAATAATCACAAAGGCTAGCTGAGATAGATGCCATTTTTGGACGCTTTTCTTTATCTCGATCTCCACCGCATCCAATTATTGTAATTATTCTTTGCGATGATTTTCGAAATTTCTGAAGATTATTAAGAGTTTTTTCAAGGGCATCTGGAGTATGCGCATAGTCAACAATCCCAATGATATTGTTTGGGCCTTCTATTTTTTGGAATCTTCCATCTACAGGCTCCAATGCGCTCATTCCTTGTAAAGCAATATCGGGGGCCATTCCTAGTTGAATAGCAGCACCATAAACTGCACATGCATTCGATACATTGAAATCACCTATCAGTTTTAGCCAACATTCTTTTTGATTTATGCTAATTAGAGTTCCACTTATATGACTTTCTAAAATTCTTGCTTTTATATCTGCATTTCCAAGAATGCCGAATGATAATTTTTTTTTAGCCTTACATTCTAAAATCATAGTTTCCCCAAAAACATCGTCTAAGTTGTAGAGGGCAAATGCAGATTGATTCAATTTGTCAAAAAGAATTTTTTTTGCTGCAACATAATTATCTAATGTCTTGTGATAATCTATGTGGTCATGGCTGATATTCGTAAATATTGCCCCTTTAAATTGAATTCCAGATACTCTGTTTTGAATTAGCCCATGGGAACTAACCTCCATAAATACAACCTTACAACCTTGTCCGGACATCTTATTCAGATATTTTTGAATTTCCCATGAGTCGGGCGTGGTATGTTGAGTAGGGTAGTTGGAGTTATGAATTGAAATTTTAATTGTTGATATTAAGCCCGATTTTACTCCACTATTCTTAAATAGTTGAAACAATAAGGATGCTGTTGTAGTCTTTCCATTTGTCCCTGTTATTCCAACAATTGTCAGTTTCTCCGAAGGCCTATTAAACCAATTCCCAGCGATGATTGCATTTGCTTGAGAGGATGAACTTACATGTATATATGTTACATTTTTATTTATGATTTTAGGTATTTTCTCACAAATAATAGCAATGGCCCCGTCATTAATAGACTTTTCTATAAATTCATGTCCATCAGCTGAAGATCCTTGAATTGCGACAAATAAATCATCTTTTTTTATATTTTTTGAATTCGAGTTGACATTATTAATTGCAACTAATGTTGAACCTAAAACATCTAGAATCCTAACACCAAAAAGGATATCCTTTAATAACTTCATCCTAGTCTGATTAATATCTTTTTTTGTGGTTTTTCAACTTTGTAATCGATCACAGCACCATTGCCTTGGAGTTTGATTTCCCACTTTTTATTTTCAAAGAGTTCGATAACATCGATACTTTTCCAGCCAATAATGTTTGGAATCTTACCCTCTTCTAATTTTGCTGCGGCACGATTATATTTTGAAGATGCTTTAGATTCATTTTGCTGCGTAACAAGCTGAATAGCATCATCCCAGTATCCTTGCGTTGGTGTATTTATTTGAGGAGTCATTTTATGAATGGACATGGCAATATCTTTAAATACCGGCGCGGCTACGATATTACCATAAAAGCCAGTTGATATTTCTGGTCGATTGATAACTACGATACAAGAATATTCTGGGTTTTTGGCTGGGAAATAACCGGCAAACGAGGCCTGATAACCTTTTTTTTCAGGATCCCAATAATTTAATTGTGAAGTTCCAGTCTTACCAGCTATCTCAAGAGAGTCAGAATAAATATTTTTCGCTGTGCCCCTTCGCACAGCCTTCTCCAATAGATCTTTGATTTGATTTATATTGTCTCTGGAAGCTATTGAGGGGTGAGCTATTTTGATTTCATGATTTTTTATAATTAGTCCATGATCGCGAGTGGCTTCCCAAATAGACGGCTTTACCATTGTTCCGTTATTGGCAATAGCGTTATAAAACATTAAAGTTTGCAGAGGTGTATTCTCAACACCATAACCAAACAGCATCCATGGTAATGAAAGTCCATTCCACTTTGATGTTCCGGGCTTAGGTATGAAGGGCATGCTTTCTCCAGGAATCTGAATTTTAGATTTATCAGCTAATCCAATTTGATACATTCTATCAATAAATTCTTTTGGATTATTTTTGTATTCTGGGTATAGTGCCTTTACGATACCTGTGTTTGACGATAATTCAAGTGCTCTCCCAAGGGATATTAACCCATAACCATCTTTTTTCGAGTCTTTTACTTTTCTCCCATATATCGTGTAAGTTCCTCCTTTTGTATCTACTTTTTGTGCTGTATCAACCTTTCCATCCTCCAATGCCACTAGTAATGCTGCTACCTTAAAAGTGGATCCTGGTTCAGACTTTTCCCAAACAGAGTAGTTCCTTAATTCTCTATATGTATCGTTCTTATCAGTTTTTCCAAGATTAACCATAGCTCGAATTTTTCCTGAAGAAGCCTCCATTACAATCACACAGCCATGATCTGCATTGAATTTTTTTAATTGCTCAATAAGTGACTTATGAGCAATGTCTTGTATTCGAGAATTTATCGTAGTTACTATATCTTTCCCATTTACAGGCGGGATTGAAAAATCACTATCAATAGGTTTCCATTGATTCCCACCAAAATTTTGCATCCATCTCTTTCCATAATTACCTTTTAAAATATGATTGAATGACGATTCTAATCCAACTTTACTATTTCCCCTTACATATCCAATGGTCCTCTCTGCTAATACTCCAAGAGGCATGAGTCTGGTATATTTTTCATGTGCAATTAAACCTGTCTTGTATTTATTGCCCCTAAAAAGAGACATTTTTTTTACTTTTTGATACTCTGTGTAACTAATGTCTTTTATCAAGAAAGCATATCTTTTTTTAGCTCTAAATGTTTTTCTTAAATAGTCTTCCCAGTACTTTTGGGTTTTAGCCTGAATGCCAAACAAATCTGATAAAGCTTGACTTGTTTTTTTTACTTCAGACTTGAATCTTAATGGATCCATAATAGCGGCATCCCACCTTAATTCATACACTGGCATGGATGTGGCCAAAAGTTGCCCGTCAGATGAGTAAATGTTACCCCGGCTTGCCGGCACCTGTCTTTCTTGTATTACTTTCTCTCTGGCTGTGACAATTAAATCAGGCCCGAGCGAAAAAGAAATGAAGTATAATTTGAAAAGTATAATAAATGCAACGACTCCGGTAAAAATGACAAGCCAAGCCATTTTTCGAATGCTCGATTCATACTTATCAGTCATCATTTGGTTTTTGTATTGTTATGGGCGCTTTGGCTAAGGAAATAAGTCCAAGTTTTTTGGCTCGCATTTGAACAGAAGATTCTTGTTCCATTTTCATTAATATTGACTTTGACTCCAAGTATTGACTCTCTAGCTCATTGATCTCAATAGTTTTTTCTGATATCATTCGAACATTTGATTCTGCTCTATGTGCTGCCCAAATTTGTATTATCGCTAAAGTTGTTAGATAGAGTATAAAAGGTAAATTTTTTAGTATTGTTGGATGCCCCAAGAAACTTCCCCTTAATATTCCTTTAAGGGCTTTAATATTTCTGTGGTTGAGATATTTCATATAAAAATCTCTTTTTTTTCCGCAGCACGAAGCTTAGCTGATCTGGATCTTGGGTTTTCCTCAATTTCTTTGGGTCTTGGAACTATGGGCTTCCGTGTAATTATCTTAAATGGGGTAAGTCGGTTTCCATATTTATCTCTGGGAGCATCACCATTATGCTGACCTTCTCGAAAATATATTTTTACCCTTCTATCCTCCAAACTATGATAAGAAATGATAACAAATCGACCTCCATAAGAAAGGATCTCCTGACCTTCATGGAGTAAATGTTCAAGGACCTCTAATTCTCGATTTATTGAAATACGAATTGCTTGGAAAACTTTTGCAAAAACCTTTTCTCCTTTGCGCCCATGCGGTTCAATAACATCTAGCAATTCTTTAGTTGTGAGAATTGGAGATTTGTTTTGCGCAGTCAAAATAATTTGGGCCAGTTTTTTTGGTCGACTAACCTCTCCATACTCAGATAGCGCTTTTGTTAGAGTAAATTCATCAATCTGATTTAACCATTCTGCAGCGGATACACCTTTCTTTGGATTCATTCGCATATCTAAGGGGCCATCTCCACGAATTGAAAATCCTCTTTTGAAAATATTTAATTGATGAGAGCTTACTCCTAGGTCAGCAATAATCCCGTCTACTTTCTCAATCTTATTCAGCTTCAAGAATTTTTTTAGATGTTCAAAATTGTGAGGGATTAATGTAAATCTTGAATCAGTTATATTATTTGCTAAGGCATCTGGATCTTGGTCAAATCCAAAAAGTTGCCCTTTGGACCCTAATTTTTTTAGTATGAGATTACTATGGCCACCACCTCCAAAAGTGGTATCTACATATATTCCATCAGGATTGATGGAGAGGAGATCAATCGATTCATTCAGTAGAACAGGTTTATGATATTCCATCTGAATTTTTTTCTCCCATTACTTCTTCCGTTAGCTGCGCAAAATCATTATCTTCTAAATTCACAGCTCTTTCGTAATCAGATAGATTCCATATCTCGAGTCCAAAAGGAGTCGCGCTGAAAACTATATTACTTTTGAGATTTGCAAAATTTATTAAATCTTTTGAAATTAAAATTCTTCCGGAAGAATCCATTTCAACTTGTTTCACTCCTGCGTGAAACATTCGAATAAATTCATTATTCTTTTTAATAAACCTGTTTAATTTTTTTAATGAATTTGTGACACTAGTCCATTCGTCTTGTGTATGAAGTTCAAGGCATTTACTAAATACACTTCTTTTCAGAATGAAACCATGAGACCCTAATGAAAGAAGTTGCTTTTTTAATGAAGCCGGGACGGATACGCGCCCTTTTACATCCATTTTACATTCATATACACCTAGTAATTCTCTCACATCAAATTGATTGTAAATTCAAAAATACCTATTTATCCCACTATTTCCCACAAATACCCACAAAAGTTGATAACTTTTGAGGAATTTAATATGGGAAGCTAATTCAAGGAATTTTTTAAGGGTTATTTATGCTCTGCGTAATGCTTATCTTTGTGCTTGCATTCTTTTAAACTAAATAGTTAATGATGAATGAATTAATACCTGAACTCAAGAAAGAAGGTAAGTATGAATATAAAATTGCGGGTGAGGGTACTCCAATTATATTTCTTCACGGTTTGATGGGGACTTTAGGAAATTTTGACGCTCAGGTAAATTTTTTTGCAAACGCAGGATTTCAGGCTTCTGTCCCATCACTTCCCCTCTATTCTATGCCTTTAGCGAAAACAAGTGTGAAAAGCTTAACTCGTTTCGTAAAGTCGTTTATCGAACACATGGGTTATGAAAAAGCCATTTTAGTCGGTAATTCTTTAGGAGGTCACATTTCTTTAATGATGCAAAAAATGTATCCTGAAAATGTTTTGGGGCTTGTTTTAGCCGGGAGTTCTGGGCTTTATGAATCGGCAATGGGTAATTCGTATCCGCGTAGAGGTGACAGAGACTATATAGCAGAACGAATTAGAGATGTTTTTTATGTTAAAGAGGTTGCTACTGAAGAATTGATCGATGATGTTTTTGCTACTGTTAATGATCGAAATAAAGCAATAAAAACATTAGCTATTTCGAAGAGTGCTATTCGACACAATATGTCAAATGATATCAAAGGTTTTAATGTGCCGGTATGTATTGTTTGGGGTAAGCAAGATGAGGTAACCCCTCCCGAAGTTGCAGAAAAGTTTCATCAACTTTTACCCAGCTCAGAATTATATTGGATTGCTAAATGCGGACATGCAGCAATGATGGAGCATCCTGAAAAATTTAATTCGATTATATTAAAATGGCTGAAAAACTCTTTGGAGAATTAAACACACCGATTAAAGCAGAGTTTATAAAGTCTGCGTCAAAAACCTCTGAATGTCCCAAAATTGTAGTTCCTGAATTTGCTTTTATCGGTCGCTCGAATGTTGGTAAATCTTCATTAATTAACTGTTTAGCAAATAACGCTGGCTTGGCAAAAATTTCGGGAAAGCCCGGAAAAACTCGCCTTATTAATCATTTTTCAATGGATTCAGGGCAATGGTCATTAGTTGATTTGCCGGGGTATGGTTTTGCTAAGGTAAGTAAGTCTCAAAGAGAAGATTTTTCCAAAATGATAAGTCATTACTTGAAGAACAGAATGAACTTAGTGAATGTTTTTGTCTTAATTGACGGCCGACATGAGCCTCAAAAAAATGATTTAGAATTTATTCGAAAACTTGGAAATTTGAAAATTCCATTTTCACTTGTTTTCACTAAACTAGATAAGTTGTCAAGAGTTGCTTTCGACAAAAATAAAGCTGCTTTTAGAAGAAGTATGCTAAAAGAATGGGAAGCTCTTCCACCAATGTTTGAGACAAGCTCACAAACTCAATTAGGACGAAAAGATTTAGTTGAACACATAAGGTCTTTAACTCGGGATCTGTCAACTCCTCTTCTTGAGGAGATTCAGAATGCTACTCAGTAAGCAAAATCAGGTGATTTTTTAGCCGATTAGTTTTAATTTTTCTGCAAAATATTTTGCAAAATCTCTAATGTCTTCAGAAATTTCATCCTCATTTGTTGAGCGTTTAAAGCTGTCAGCCATTGAAAGTAATGTTTGATGATAAAACTTCTTCATGTCGTCTACCAACATATCTTTTGTCCACAAATCAATTTTTAGTGTATCCTTTGTCTTTCCATCCCAAACAGATAGCATAAAGGCATCTGCTTTAGACTTATCTACCCCGCCATCGGGAGCTGACCATTGAATATTTTTTGGAACTCGATTTTTATCCAGTTCGATATCTAGACTTATTTTAGAATTCATTTTTTGATTTTTATTTAGGGTCTGTACCCAGATTTCTGAAGAATCAAATTTACATTTTCATTATCTAATATCTGTGATAAGGTAAGTTCTGGATTGGCTAACCAATAGCTTTGAAGAATTTTCCAACCAAACCAGATTCCGACTTGTCCAGGTATTTGTTGATCAATAGATGTTCCAAATGGGCTAAAAGGTGATGGCTCAATTAATTTTCTTTTTAGCTCAAAGGATTTGTCAAATAACCATCTTTGATTCAAAATAATTGTCCACAAGTTCTTTTCATTCTTTTCAAGAAAATCATATTTATCGACAGATATATTCATTGCTTGGTACGCTTCATCTTTTCCAAGAATCGTTTGAATAAATAGTATTTTTTTTCCAGAATTAATCATGGCTGTTAGTAAAGATGAATTTTTCTTGGATTGGGATATATGCTCTTCACTTAAAGCTTTGAACAATTCAATAATTATTTGGTCTGAATCATGTCTTGACCTTTGATAAATAGATTCCCTTGCATATAGGGGATGTTCCCTCCCAAGATATCTATCCCATGGTAAAAAATAAATTTGAGGACCTTTTAAAACCCAAAAGTTTTCATTTCGACTTATGTAGGTATAGATATCAATTTTTTTTGCAAGATCAAGAAATCGATGATTATATTGAGAAATTCCATAATTGACTCTGGATTCGAATTCTTCTACTGGCATGCGAAATTTTCTCGCATCTTGATAGATTGCTTGGACTTCTGGATCTAATAAGTAGGGGGGGAGTTCGGACTTCCAATTAAAAGAAGTATCGGGACTCGTAAAAATAGCTGGGTGTCGATACTGCATTTCGACTAGTTTTTGAAATAGATCAAGAGAGTCTAATCCCAAAACAGAGTCTGAAAAGTGTACAAAACTTATTTGATTTATAGGCGCAATGTCTTTAGTATGTTCCCATGGTTTTTGATGACATGAGTTTAAAAAAAACAATGAACCAATGAGCAGTGTTAAATTTGAATATATTTTAAACATATTATCAAAAATACCTATCAAAAATGAATCTTAGTCATCTCGATCTTCATATAACGAATTGGCTTCATAATTATGCAATTTCTAATGCTCTAAATGGTTTTGTTGTGGGAGTGTCTGGAGGTGTTGATTCGGCATTAACATCTTCCCTATGCGCTTCTACCGGGCTCGAAACGCATCTTATAGAATTACCCATTCATCAGGATAAAAGCCAGTCAGAAAGAGCTATTAGTCATATGAAATTTTTAAAAGAAAAGTATGATAATGTCAAAACCCAACGAATTGATTTATCAGATGTTTTTGATAATTTATCTTCTACATTAAAACTTGAAATTAAGGGAAATAATACAAAATTATCTCTTGCAAATACCAGAGCAAGATTGAGAATGACAACACTTTATGGTCATGCTCAAAATCATGGCTTACTTGTTGTTGGAACCGGAAATAAAATTGAAGATTTTGGTGTTGGATTTTTTACAAAATATGGTGATGGCGGTGTTGATATCAGCCCAATAGCAGATCTGTATAAGTCCGAGGTGTATTTGTTGGCAAGGCATAAGGGAGTTTCAAAATCAATTTTGGATGCTGCACCTACAGATGGACTTTGGGATGATCAGAGAAATGATGAAGATCAAATTGGGGCATCCTATGAAGAATTAGAAAAAGCTATGAAATGGTCAAAAAATAATGAATGGGATCACTCAAGGAATAATTTAAATACAATTGAGGGTTATTTAAATCTTACCGAAAGAGAAAAAGAGGTTCTAATGATTTTTGCCAATCATCAAAAAATAAATGCTCATAAAATGTCCCCAGTGCCTGTTTGTAAAGTCCCGAGCATAGTGAGAAAACTAAACTAATTATAATTCAAAGGTAAAATATTACCGTTACATGCACTGGGTAAAGAAAGGCCAAACATATAGCTTAAAGTTGGCGCGATGTCTTTGACATTTACTCTTTTAATATGATTTTGAGAAGAAAGACTTTTTCTCCCGTAAAAAATTATCGGGACATTGGTATCGTATGTGTAACCTGATCCGTGGGTAGTCCCTGTTTTCGAATATATAATAGAGCCAGGGTAAAGTGAAAAAAACACATCTCCACTGAGTTTATTTGATCCGTTTTTTCTCATAATCGAAAATGGATCTGATGCTCTTTGAATATCTTCTTTTGTCCATGCCTCCATTATTGCAGGATGAGATAATATCGCATCCCGAACTATTTTTCTCTTGATTTCAGCATTCACCGGATTCGAGTTATCATTGATTTGGATATAGATTTGTTCATTGGAAAAGTTTAATACATCTTCATTATTAATTCCAGCATTCAAAATTAATTTTCGACATTCATTTTCCAAGTCGGCAGGAGCTATCCAGTCTGTATTCATTCCGTCTATTCGAGCTTGGCTCGGGTTATCTGCAGCTCCATGGTCTGCAGTTAATACGATAATGAAATTATCCTCACCAATCTTTTTATTCATGTAATTGAATAATGTATTTAGCTGTCTATCTAACCGTAAATACATATCGATGATTTCGTGTGATCGGATTCCAGTAGAATGACCAAGATAATCTGTGGACGAAAAGCTAATAGCAAGAACATCAGGATAAGGGTTGTTGTGAATTCCCAATTTTTCATTTTTTAAGGCTTCAATGGCAACATCAATAAGAATTTGATTCCCTTGAGGTGTCCCTTTAAATGCCTCAGTATATGTTGTGTCCGAATTATATAATTGTTCCAATTCATATGGAAAATCTGCATTTCTAGCACCTTTTGGGATACGTTCAAACTCGGAAGTATTGGGTGAAGGGTAATTGTCTTTATCAATTAAATAATCCCACTTCCCGGACATATAAGATTGAATATCATTTTTTTTATTAAAATTTTCTAGCCATTTTGGAAGCTTTTTCATATAGTAGCTACTAGATACAAATCCCTTTTTGTCCAACCAAAATGCGGCATCACCAAGGTGTCCAGCAGCACAAATCGCACCCCTATCTTTCAAGGAAAACGCAAAGATTTTGGATTTTCTATTACTAACCCATTCAAGTTCATCGGTCCAAGTTGTAGATAAAATATTTTTTGGACTTCTTTTTGCGTAGTTTGAAGCAGTTCCAATTGGCATTGCATTTTTATCTTCAACACAATAAGATGTTTTTCCAGAATCTACAACATACCAATCATTTGCAATTAACCCATGAAATCTGGGATCAGTTCCAGTATAAATGCTGGCGTGTCCAGGAGCAGTGTATGTTGGTACATGAGAGTAATGTGCATTCCAAAAAACCTGCCCTTCTTCCATTAAAGTTTTAAATCCACCTTCATAAAGATTTGCGAATCTTGTTAAGTAATCAGTTCGCATTTGATCAACTACTATTGATACAATGAGTTTTGCATCAGACTTGTCCTGGGCCGTTAATTGAAGGCTAGAAAATATTAGAAAAATTAGTTTTAGGTTTTTTTTCATGATGGTAAGTTACGTTTCTAATTTTTTCAATTCTTCATTTAGTGCTGAACTTTTTTCCACTGTTTTTTCCCAGTCGATGAATGAATTTTCTAATTTGATCTTTAAATCCTCATATTTTTGATAGAAACCGGGTTCCCCTGACTTCTTTTTGAATTCAATGGGGTTTGACAATATTTCTTCTAAAATATCTAGTTCATGTTGTAAATTTTCATAAACTTTTTGGGCACTTTTTTCTTGATTTTGAGCACTCTTGAATTCTCGTTCAATTTTTTTAAACTTATCTCTTGAATTCCGAATAGTTTTATTCTTTTTTTCTTTTGAATCAGATTTTTCTTGAATTCCTAATTCTACTTGTCGCATGTTTTGCATTTTTTTCTGATCTAGGAAATATTCAATACCCCCCAGGTGCTGCTTAACTTTGCCCCCTTTAAATTCATATGTGACACTTGCTAAATCAGATAAAAATTCTCGATCGTGAGATACAACAATGAGGGTGCCATCATAGCTAGCTAAAGATTTTTTTAAAACGTCTTTAGCTTGCATATCTAAATGATTTGTGGGTTCGTCAAGTATTAAAAAATTAATTGGGTTCAACATCAATTGGCACAATGCCAACCGACCTCTTTCGCCACCAGATAAAACTGAAACTTTTTTCTCCACATCGTCACCAGTAAACATGAAATTACCTAACATCTTTCGTGCATAAATTCTAATTTTTTCTGGTGCAGAATTTTCGATTGTCTCTAAGACTGTGATCGATCCATCTAATGCTTCAGATTGATTTTGAGCATAATAGCCCAAAGATATTTTATGCCCTGGCTCTATCTCTCCCTTGAAATCAAGATTTTCAGCAAGAATTTTTACTAAGGTCGATTTCCCCTGACCATTTTGACCAACGAAAGCTATTTTTTGTCCCCGAACAATTTCTATATTAATACCGGATAATATCTTTTTCTCGCCATAGCTTTTATGTAAGTCAATTATTTTACTTACAATTTTCCCTGACCTAGGGGCTGCAGGGAATTTAAAAGTCATATTTCGCGTATCTTCATCATCTACCTCAATTCGCTCCATTTTATCCAGCTTCTTTATTAAACTTTGGGCGAATGCAGCTTTTGAAGCTTTATATCGAAACCTTTCAATAAGTTCTTGAGTTTGTTTTATTTCTTTTTCTTGATTTATTTTCGCCTGCTTTTGTTTTTCTCTTATTTCCTCCCGTAGTCTTAAATATTTATAGTAGGGACATGGAAAATCGTAGCTTTTACCTAGAACGATTTCTAAGGTTCGAGTCGTAGCATTATTTAAGAATGTTCTGTCATGCGAGACAAGAATAATAGCTTGAGAGCTCTCGGCTAAAAATTGTTCTAACCACATAATGGATTCAATATCTAAGTGATTAGTAGGCTCATCCAATAAAAGAACATCATTATTTTGCATTAATATTTTTGCCAACTCCACTCTCATTTGCCAACCACCAGAGAATGATTCAAGAGGTTTGTTAAAATCAGCAGCAGAAAAACCGAGACCAATTAATACTTTTTCCATTTCTGCTTGATATGTATATCCACCAAGCATTTGAAAGTTTTCTTGATTCGCAGAAAGATTTTCAATTAAGTCCATATAATCTTGACTTTCATAATCTTCTCTGGTTTCTAATTCTTCAGTTTGCTTTTGCATTTCATGCTCTAGAGACTGAATTTCTACAAAGCTGGAGGCGGCTTCTTCCCAAACACTGAGACTTCCAGATGAAGGAATGTCTTGAGTTAAAAACCCAATTTTAAAATTATTTGGGAAAGATATTTTTCCAAGATCAGTAGAGATTTGTCCGGCAATGAGCTTTAAAAGGGTTGATTTTCCAGCTCCATTTCGACCCACGAGACCAATTCTCTCTCCAGGGTTTATTTGAAAAGATATGTCCTTAAATAGGTCTGTCCCTCCGAAGGCCAAACCAACTTGATTTACACTTAACATTTGCTTGTAAAATTAAGCAACAGCTTGATCTAAATGTTAAATTATTTTCAGACCCAATAAATAAAAAAAGTAAAAAAGGTTAATGATGTTAGTTCCTCTTATATTGAATGAATTGACAATAAGTGATTACTGTAAAATGGAGAAGTTAGTACACCCCGGGCCCCTAAACCATTTAAGAATCCAACATTTTTATATTTACTGTGCCACCCGAAGCGAATTCTTCGACTTTTCATTGTTGGCCTGATTCCTGCCCAATGGTCTATAACTTCATAGTCATCCAAAAACCATTTCGATAAATCTTTGATCAAAGATTTTTTTCCTTCAGCTGAAGGCGATTGTAAAGAGAAATTACGCTCGAATGTAGAACCTACGGTATAAATATTTTTTTTCTCTGGTAATAAAAATATATTTCGGTGAACAGGAAAATCAAAATTGGACTTCTGACTCTTTATAATAATACCTTCTCCTTTTGTGGGGCTAAAGTCAAGCTTTCCAAATATTTTTTCTGTCCAAGAGGCTTCGACTCCTTCAGCTAATAATAATCCGTCATATTTTTTGTCATTTACTAAAATTTTTTCCCCAATGAGTTTTATGGAATATACTCTTTCATCACGAAGATTGTGATTTTCGTTCAGCCATTCGCGAACCTTTTTCAAATAGCTTTTTATATCTAATCGGCAGCTATTCTTTATGATACCCATTCCGATTCCTTTTATGGTCGGAATTTTTATATTTTCAACTGGCCCCAGATAATCATCGAATTTAGAATTGTTTAGTAATGAATTCCAGTTATGAATTTCTTGTTTTTCTTGGAAAACCTCTCGAATTAAATTTCGAGATAAAAAATCTTGTCCAAATAATTCAGAAATGTCTTTAAAAAATCTATCAAAATAATTCAAGTAAACCTGAGATGGGTCAAATAAAGTTTTGTTTTTTAAAATCAATGGGTTTACCAGTCCAACCGCCAACCGTGATGAACTATTGGGAACGTTCAGATCAAAACATGTGATCTCGTGCCCCTTTTTTGCAGTTTGAATTGCAAGAGCAGATCCCGCTAGTCCTTGACCAATTATCGCAAAATGCATTATAAAATAAAAGGCCGCTTTAGAGGCGGCCTAATTGATCTATTATTTTAGAATTGCCATAAATCGTGCTCGTAATTTCTTAAGGTCTCACGAATTCTTTTCGATTCTAAAAGTTGCTCCATTGGTCTGTTTTGCTTATAGTCATCAATTGTACGATCATAAACGTTATCCTCTTTAAAGACTATGGAATTGAAATAACGCATCTGTAATATCTGATCAAAAGTTAACCTTCGTGTGTTATTATCCGGGTTATATGCAATATTCGTTGAAAGCGCTTGACGAGCATCTGGGAACCAAATCCAGAAAATATTATAAATTTCAGAGGTCGAGGGGTCTTTGACTACGGGGGAAATTCCAATTATGCGGTTTTTCATTTCACCTCTTTGTTTATCAAAATACCAATCTGATTTTAATTCCCATGCCACAACGTTGGGAGCTTTTAACTCTATTGAGTCTATAGCTAGTAGAATACTGGGATCATCAGGATCAGTTATCGAGTCTACTCTAAAAATAATACCTGCAACTTCTTGATTACTTAACGGAAGTTCAAAAAGGTCATCTCTGAAGACCTCAACAATACTGCCTTCAATAAGTATGGCATCTTTAAGAACATCAAACATTGATTTCCTATCCGGAAGAGGAGCAACAGGATAGTATAACGGATGGTTTAATTTCTCTTGAACCTGTATCCTTTCCCAATGGCGTGTTGCCCACATCATATCGTCTTGTCTAAGAAAAGGGTAGGGAACTACTCTGGTATTCGAATAATGAATGTCTCCTTTCGGCACCAAGCCATCGTCTTCAGGAGAAATCACTTGACTCCAAATTGAGCTCGAAGCAATTAAAAAGGAGGCGATTAAAATTTTCTTCATAGTTATTGAACGTCAATTGATACAATACCGACTCTGGATATCCGCGCCCCTTTGCCAGTTTTTGCAATGATTTTACGAATTTGAACACTACTTCCTGGGCGTAACTTTTGGATAAGAGGTTTGGCCTTGGAAGGAATTTTATCACCCTTTACTTGCATCGGCGGTTGACCATCCATTTTGAGTTCAAAAGACACAACTTTTAAGGGAAGGTCAAAAGGGAAATCTTGATATTCGGCTTCTACTTTTGCTTTGCTCAATAGACTTGACGACATTACTCCTTGAGTCTTCTTAAATACTGAGCCAACTGCTTGTGGTAAACCTTTAATTCTAAAAAGCTTTGATCCGGCTCTCCTTAGCTTTCCGTTTTCTTCTTTTACTGAGACAGATATTTTAATTTCTTTCCCTTTGATTTTAGTTATGTCTGCATTGTAATTTCCATTTCGGCCTGATACCCCTGGTCCGTTGACAATGATATCAGTTGGAGCTACACCTGGGACCGAGATCTCTAATGGATTAATTACGTTGCGATAAAGCACATTCATTTTTGATGGNGATATAACTACGCTGGGCGGAGCAACTGTNTAAACGACATCATAATTATANACTTTGTCGTCTCCAGGGAGTGTCATGGAACCTGTTAACTTTTTTGATCCGATGCCCCTAGCTGGAACGCGAATTTTACCAACACCATCAATAATTTCTTCTGGTATTATTTCACTGAATTCAGGCTGATTACCACTGTTGTATGCAGCCAGGAATACATCTGCTTCATAAATATCACCCTGGGTGACGTATGTACTTTTGGGCATAACGACAGCTTTTACACCATCAAACTTTAGCGCAGAGGCATCAATTTGACTAAAGAAAAATTCTGCAACACGGGCTTCCATTCGTCTTACTTTTGATTGAAGGTCCGTTATGAAAGGAATTACTCCTACTAATGGTAATTCTGCAAACGTGGCTTTCTCCCATGTAACTTTCTTTTTACCTTCCATTACGTCTTGAAAGTCAAATGCTTGATTAATCTCTCCGATTAGTTCTTCGGTCACTGGAGATGGGTTTTGTTTGATTTCTTCAATCAAATATTTTTTATATTCTGTTAGCTCTGATTTGATTTTCTTGGCAGCTCCAGCACCGCCGATACTCTCATCATTCATCATATAGTTNTTCGGGACACTTCGATTATCTTCACCTTCTAATCTCATATCATTGGCAGTATCTATACCACCCGTCAATTCAATGAGCTCGGTTCGTGTTTTAACTAAAAGATCTTCCACTTCGTTCGAATTCGCTTTAAGAACTTTAGCTCGGTCGTTAAAGGGCACTGCTCGTTCATTTTCAGACGTTTGTGCTTCAATTGCAGCATAAATAGTTTGGGTCCCAGCTTCAACAGTTTTAACAGTTTCGTACATTCCTACATCTAGTTTATGTAAGACGTATAAAATNTCTTTTGAGACATTAAGTGCCAGCATAGCCGTTAGCACTAAATACATCATGTTGATCATTTTTTGCCGGGGAGTAAGATTTCCTGCTGCCATTTTATTCTTTAATAATTGAGATTAATATCTTTTACAAAACTTTCTATTTGTTGCCACTCATAGCAGAAAGCATATTACCATAAACGCTATTAAGTTGAGATAGGTTGCCTGAGAGTTTTCCTACTTCTTTAGCCAAAGCTTCAGATTCATCCATTGAGGAACCTAATTTCTCCATAAGGCTATTCTGAATCTCTACTTGGCTTGTAGTATTTTCGAGTTGAACTGCGTACAAGGCATTTAAAGCTTCCATATTTTTTGCAGCACTGTTAAGTTGTTCACTGTATGCTGAAGTTGCACCAGCTGCATCTGTAGCCGAGTTAAGTGATGAGGCGGTATCGCTTAATTTTCTCATTCCATCTCCTAAACTTGTTAATAATTCTGGGCCGATTTTAGCTTCCTCCATCATTTTATCTAATTCTTGGGTCACTGTTCCTCTTCGGCCTTTATCTCCCGCGAGGTCTAAAGTGGAAAGTTCAGGATAAACTAGGGACCAGTCATAATCTTTAGAAGGACTTTCAAAGGCTGAAATAAAGAAAATTACCGCCTCAGTAGTTAGACCAATTATTAGCATCAGGTCTGCTCCTGGGAGGTGTATGATTTTAAATAAAGCACCCATTATTACTACTGCTGCCCCCCAACCATAAAGTTTGGACATGAAGTTTTTAAATCGCTTTCCATCTACATCTATTAATGCCATCGTGTTTTAGTTTTAGTTACTTAAAATTTAGTTAAAATAATTAGTTAAAAATCTCTCGCATCTCTACCNAGGAAACTCTGTACTGTTCGGAACCCTATATAGGATTTGTTTGTGTCTTGATATTCGTACTCTCTTGAACTTACCTGAAGGTAAGCTGCTATATCTTTCCATGACCCACCACGGATGACTTTACGCTTCATAGTTTCAGGGTCGTTTTCATCTGCATTGTATTTAAAATCTGGGTTGAAATCTCCCACATAGTAATAACTCGCTTCATCCCAAGCAGTGCTAGTCCACTCGGCAACATTCCCTGCCATACAATAAAGTCCATAACCATTGGGCTCATAAGAAGTTGCTTTTACAGGGTGAAATCCTCCATCTGCCGTTAGGTTTCCTCTTGACGGCTTGAAATTAGCCAAGAAACATCCTGAGCTATTTGTAGTGTAGGGACCTCCCCACGGGTAGGTGGTAAGTTCGAAGCCTCCACGAGCTGCATACTCCCATTCAGATTCAGTAGGAAGTCTGAATTCACTTTCCTGAAAATCATTATTATCTTTTAAATATTCGTTTCGGAACCTCGATCTCCAGTTGCAAAATGCCATTGCTTGCTTCCAGTTTACTCCAACAACTGGATAATTGTCATAAGCTGGGTGCCAAAAATAATTATCATGCATTTGCTCGTTAAAAGAGTAAGTGAAATCCGAGAGCCAAACTAGAGTGTCAGGATATATGTTGATCGTTTCACTTTCAAAAAAGCTGGATCGATCCGATATGCTTTTCCCGTCTTTAATAAAATCTTTGTANTTGTAGGTCATTCCATCAGCATCATCATCGGTGAAATCCATATTTACTCTGTTGGATTTTTTCGCTGCTTTTTGCTTGTCAATCCAGAAGTATAAGTAATTTAATTGACGTGAGTCCAGCATACGACCACCTAAATAACGCTCTTCAGGCGCTAAATACATTGTTTCAAGGACCTCGGTATATTCTATAGAAGGAAACTTTCTTGAATCCCAGGATAATTTTTTGCTCCAATCCAAGTGTGACTGCATGGAGTCTGGATANTCAATACCAACATACTCTTCAAAATATGTTGGGTTTTGAAGATCTGCATAGGAAATATATTCATAATCCTCAACCAAGCCTTCAGCNAATCGATATCTCAAAATTGAATCTCGCACCCAATGAACAAACTGTCGGTATTCATTATTAGTAATCTCCGTTTCATCCATATAAAAAGACGATACACTTACGGTCTTTGTTGGTGCTGTCAAAGTTGCAGGAACATCAACATCTGCATTTCCAGCATTAAATGAGCCTTGGGGAATGTAAACCATGCCATAAGGGTCAGATGGATAGAAGTCGGGTCTGTTTTGGACTCCAACTAACTCACCATGATTGGATCCAGAACACGACACGAGAAATCCCATTAAAATCAGGGAAAATATTTTTGATGTTAAAANGATTTTTTTCATAATTGAATAATATCTAGTCGCAAAAAGTCTGCCAATTTACAAAAATCTTATGTTTCTATAGCTTCCTTGTATCCTTGGAGGGATTTCAATATTAAAACTGTAGTTTAAAAATATCTCGTGACTTCCACCGCTGAAAGCAGCAAGCGAGGAAGTCGTTATATCATATGAATAGGCAAGCCTGAGGGATGGAAGAATTTTATAACCAGCCATTATACTCAGGGCATCTTGGTTACGATAGCCAAAACCACCTGATATTTTATCCTTTATGACTGCGTTAATATTCATATCTAGGGAGATATTGGAATTTAAATCCGATTTCATNAGAAAATTGGGCGATAGCACAAGGTCTAAATCTTGAAAAGGAATATTCAGCCCCCCGGTAAGGTAGTAGTGAAGTTTACTTTTATATGCTGCAGTGGCGCCGAGGTTGGCTTCACTCTGAAGAAGTCTACTCGTTGACAAGCCACCATACCAAAAATTGGTTGCATAGTATGCCCCAAAATTCATTTCTGGNGTCATAGCAGTGGCATTTGGGGCAAAAACAGAAGGGTCGCTGGAGCCGCTAGTCCCATCTGGATAAATCCATTGAGCAGCTTTTACATTTTTATTTTTGAAGTCAACAGAGAATCCAACTCCCAGTTTTCCGGGGCCCAGGTCTAGTTGATATGCATATCCTATTGCTGCAGATATATCTTGAAAAAACCCAATTTGATCATTGACAATATTAACTAACAAGCCTCCATGTAGAATTTCTAAGGGAATATCTGCATTGATATTCTGGCTTGTAGGAGCATTCTCAAAGCCAACCCACTGAGATCTGTGACCAACATTAAGATTAATCGCTCCAGCGCTGCCGGCAACCCCAGGATTAAAACCAACTTGATTATGATAATATTGAGTATATTGAACATCTTGCTGAGCTGCTACGGAGNNAGCAAAAAGGAAAGATATAAGAATTAAATGGATTTTAAGAACTCGCATTCATAGAAATTTGAAGCCTAAAAATAAGCAATTATCTTCAACGAACTATTTATTTAATTAATTTAAGTAAACTTTNACATGGGTGCAAAGCCTGNGCATTAATTTATTTTCTGAATTGCNTTCCAATATCTATCTGGAATTTCACCTTTTTTGGCCAAGTGGTAATCTTCTANATCACAAGAGATTAAACTATTTTTCGAACTGTCCTTGGGGTGACTTGGGATTTCCATCCACCATCTTTCTGACCAAGGAGATTTGTAAAAAATAATTTCCTGATCTAATTGATCTGAAAGNACAGTGAATTTTAAATAGTCGGACTTTGATCGCAATGGATAATCTCCCTTCCTCCAGTCTACTCCATCTATAAAGTACCAAATACCTTGAGCAAGTAATTGTGCATTTTGACTATCATTCTCTAAAGACGGGTTAAAATCAAAAATACCCGTTGCAGCTAATTTATCACTCATTCCAGCATATCTTAAAGAGGCACAAAATTCTTCTCCATTCAGCCCATTCGGGGTTGGATTGGATTGCCCTCGTGCATCTGACATTTTTATAACATGATTACTAAATACAACCATATCTGAATCTCTTAGATACGGTTCAACCAGATTTATTTTATTACGAATGTCTCCCAAACGTTTTGTGGTAAAATGCATTCTCTCGAAAAGGTCAATAATTTTTGGAGCTACATAATATGCTTGATGACCGACATGNGATAGGTTGAAAAGTCGATATGGTTTAGAAGTGAGAATATGGCTTAAAAAATTTTTCGAGTTTAAAGTCTCTTCGTCAGATTCTAATGAAATACGACTATCAAAAACCGTTAAATTAATACTCTGTTCCAGTCTCGCAAATGCTCGATACATTGCAAAACATAAATCAGAACTTCCTCCTAAAATGACAGGTATTGAGTTGTGTTTAACTACTTCTAAACATATTTCTTCTAAAGCAGACATAGTATCCACAAAATCTCTTCCTGGCTTAATGTCTCCTAAATCCGCAATTTTTATGTTCCAACTACCCGAAACAAGTTTATAGAATTCCTTTCTTATAGACTTTGGAGCTTGGCTTGTACCTTTTTGATTTGGACTTGAGCGATCTTCTGGAACACCAATGATAGTTATTTTACTTTCTAATAAGTTTGGAAAGTGAAATTCATCTTTAAAAGCATCAATTCCTTCAGCAATTGATCCTGGTTCTTGATCAGTAAAAAACNCATGAGGAACAGGACTTAAGACTTCTTTCCACATATTATTGTTTTAAGACTTTTTTGAGCTTTTTGACGATGACTTTTTTGATTTTTTTGTCTTCTTTACTGGAGCCTCGCTAATGATTTTTTCCGCAACTTCCAATGTTATTGTCTCGGGCTCAACATTTTTTGGAATTTTGAAATTATTTTTATTTTGTCTAATGTAGGGGCCAAATCTTCCATTTCTTATTTCTATNGTTCCATTAGTGCTCTCAAAAATTGCTATTTGAGCCGCTGCGTCTGCTTCTNCTTTTGCTATTATTAATTCGATAGCTTCATCTTCGGTAACAGTGTAAGGTGTTATTTCAGCCGGTAAACTCACAAAATTTCGATTAACNTGAACATAGGCTCCGAATCTTCCATTATTAGCAATAATGTTATCTCCCTTAAACGTCCCAACAATTCTAGGCAAAGTAAGAAGAGGTAAGACTTCTTCAAAGCTTACTGTCTCTAATCCATATTCTTTGGGCAGTCCGACGAACTTAGGCTTTTCTTCATCTGTTGTTTCTCCCAATTGAACTACAGGCCCAAATTTTGCAAGTCTTACGTAAATATTTTTTCCTGATTTTGGATCAACTCCAAGATTTCTTTGTCCGCTTTCTCTTTCGGCATCTCCAGCCTTTCCGACTAAAGGGCTGAAACCTGAATAAAAATCAGATAAAACTTCTGTCCATGGAGCTGAACCCATTGATATAAGGTCAAAATCACTTTCCATTTTTGCTGTAAATTGATAATCCATTACTGGAGCAAAGTGTTGATTAAGAAAATCAGTAACTAAATTCCCTAAATCAGTTGGAGTCATTTTTCCTTTGTTTGANCCTGTTTTTTCAGTTATTGTCTCCCATGTCCATTGTTGATTTTGAAAACTTCCTTTTGAAAATGTTCTTACGACTCCCTCTGAACTTCCTTTTTCCACATATCCCCGTTTTTGAATAGTTGTTATTGTAGGAGCATATGTAGATGGTCTACCAATCCCAAGCTCTTCCATAGATTTGACTAGTGTGGCTTCAGTAAAACGGCCCGGAGGTCTTGAAAATCGTTCAGTNGCAGTAGCATTANCGAGGTTCACATATTCTCCTTTACTCAGCTTAGGCAGAAGGTTAGAATTTTCATCTTTAGAACTATCCAAATGAATTTTTAAAAAACCGTCAAAAGAAATCATCTCCCCTCTTGCTGTAAATTTTAAACCTGCATCATTCTCAATGTTTGCTGTTGTTCTTTCTAACTCTGCATCACTCATTTGTGAAGCAATGGTTCTTTTCCAAATTAAATCATAAAGTTTTTTTTGCTGTTCATCTGCTCCTCCCGAAAGTGTCGACATATTTGTGGGCCGAATAGCTTCATGCGCTTCTTGAGCGCCTTTTGATTTTGTGCTGAATTTTCTTGGTTGAACATATTTTTCTCCAAATTTTTCAACAATAACTTTTGACGCTTCTGCAATTGCGTCTTGAGACAAATTTAATGAGTCTGTTCTCATGTAAGTTATTAGTCCAGATTCGTATAGCCCTTGAGCTAGTGACATGGTTCGATTTACCTGATAACCGAGCTTTCGCGATGCCTCTTGCTGGAGCGTGCTTGTGGTGAAAGGAGCTNAAGGTTTGCGCTTTGCTGATTTTTTGGTCAATTCGGCAATCTTAAAGTTTCCATCAGAAATAGAATTTAACATCGGTTCTACATCTTCTTTTAGTGAGGCACTCTCATTTAGTTCTGAATAAAAAGATTCTCCATTAGAATTTGAAAAAGATGCATTTATTTTAAAGTCACTTGAAGATTTAAAAGATAAAATTTCTCTTTCCCTTTCTACAATTAGCCTTACAGCGACAGATTGAACTCTTCCAGCACTNAGTCCTGCTCGAACTTTTTTCCAAAGCACTGGTGAAAGATCAAAACCTACGATTCTATCCATGACTCGTCTGGCTTGCTGAGCATTTACAATTTCCATGTCTATTTTTCTCGGTTTTTCAATAGCCTGTGTGATGGCCTTTTTAGTGATCTCGTGAAAAACAATTCGGTTNGTTTTGGAAGGGTCTAATTTTAGAGTTTCCGAAAGATGCCATGCTATTGCTTCTCCCTCCCGGTCNTCATCCGAGGCTAACCAAACAATTTCGCTTTGTTTTGCAAGCTTTTTTAATTTTGTTACTACATCTTTTTTATCCTTACTTACTACGTACGTGGGCGAGAATTTATTTTCTCGGTCAACATTTTCAAGATCTCGAATATGGCCAAAACTTGATTCAACCTTAAAATCGGGGCCAAGAAACTTTTCAATAGTTTTTGCTTTAGCAGGGGACTCTACAATGACTAAATTTTTTGACATAAAATATTTTTTTCTGAGCGCAAAGTAATGACAGCATTTTCATATAATTGTATAAATAGATTTTCTGACATTTTGTCACGCACGTAATAAAGTACTTATTTTTGCCAAATGAATTCAAAAAATAATCGAGGAGAAATGCTTGAAGAATCAAAGCAAGGGCAACCAATGGTGNTAGAAAATTCAGGTAAAGGAAAAAAACTTTACCTAGAGTCTTATGGTTGTCAAATGAATTTTTCGGATAGTGAAATTGTAGCATCAATTTTATCTAAAGATGGTTATGAAACGACATCAAATGTCGAAGAGGCAGACTTAGTGTTACTGAATACATGCTCAATTCGTGACAAAGCAGAACAAACGGTCAGAAAGAGGTTAAAAAAACTTAATGGAATTAAAAAGACATCTCCCGATCTCAAAATCGGCGTATTAGGCTGCATGGCTGAGAGAGTTCGAGAAAAATTTTTTGAAGAGGAAAAACTAGTAGATCTNGTAGTAGGCCCAGATGCATACCGAGATTTGCCAAATTTAGTAGGAGAAATCCAAGAGGGAAGAAATGCTGTGAATGTATTGCTTTCCAAGGAAGAAACATACCATAATATTGAACCAGTAAGACTAGGAGGAAATGGAGTTTCAGCTTTTGTGTCAATTACACGTGGATGTGATAATATGTGCACATTTTGTGTAGTTCCCTTTACCAGAGGTAGAGAGCGAAGTCGTGACCCTCAAACAATTGTGGATGAAATTTTCAATTTGAATCAAAATAATTTTAAAGAAGTCACTTTACTGGGACAAAACGTAGATAGTTACTTATGGTACGGTGGTGGCTTGAAAAAAGATTTTGATAAAGCTAGTGATATGGCTCAGGCGAGTGCTATTCGATTTGCTGATTTGCTGAAAATGGTTGCTGAAGCTGTTCCTGATATGCGTATACGTTTTTCTACCTCAAATCCACAAGACATGGCAGATGATGTTTTACATACAATTGCGAGATATGATAATATTTGTGATTATATCCACTTGCCGGTTCAAAGTGGAAGTAGTAAGATTTTAAAAGCAATGAATCGAGGTCATANCAGGGAAGAGTATATTGAGCTCATTCAGCGCGTTCGAAGGATAATTCCTAATTGCGCTATTTCTCATGATATGATTGCTGGCTTTCCAGGAGAGACTGAGAAAGATCATTCTGAGACATTAAGTTTAATGGATTTGGTTCAGTATGATTTTGGTTACATGTTTTTTTATTCGGAAAGGCCAAATACGTTTGCTGCAAGAAAATTGAAGGATGATGTTCCTTTAGAAGTGAAAAAACGAAGATTGTCGGAAATAATTGATGTTCAGCGAAAACACAGCAAAAACAACTTATCCAAGTTAATAGGTAAAACGTTTGAGGTCTTGGTTGAAGGGAATTCAAAGAAGTCAGAACTTGATCTATCTGGAAGGACTTCGCAGAATGCGGTAGTGGTATTCCCAAAAGAAAATTTTAAGCCAGGGGATTTTGTAAAAGTAAATATTCAAAATGCAACTTCTGCAACTTTAATTGGAAAAGCAATAACCTAAGAGCATGAAAAAGATTTTAACCATANTAATTTTGATCACTGCTACTCAAGTCTTTTCTCAAACAAAANTATCAGATGGNAGTTGGGAGGATAAAAACCTCAGTTTTGCAATAANNCAGGAAGAAATTAAACAAAAGGGATACTTAGAGTTGTGCATACAAAAAAATGCGATCTGTATAGAGAATTTGACTATTGGATTCACGATAATTCTTTTAGACAAGGCNGGAAAAGAAATTTGGAGTTCACTGTGGACAGGAAAAAATATGAGAATAAAGTTTGAAAAAAGTTTTTTGGAAGCTGAAAAAATTATAGTTGAGGCTGGGGCTCCTTTTGTCATCAATAATTTAACGGGAACACGAATAAAAACTGGTAACCGATTGAAAATAGAAAAACTCTTAAAGTGATGAAGATTCAAGAAATTAAACAGCGATTTGGTATTATAGGTACGAACGATGTCCTTGATCGCGCNATTTTTAAGGCTATGCAGGTNGCGCCAACTGATATATCTGTTTTGGTTACTGGCGAAAGCGGCGTAGGTAAAGAAGCTATTCCCAAAATAATTCACCATTTATCTCATCGTAAGCATGCGCCATTGGTGGCAGTAAACTGTGGTGCGATTCCTGAGGGCACCATAGATAGTGAGCTGTTTGGTCATGAGAAAGGATCATTTACAGGAGCTACTGGGGCTCGCAAGGGCTATTTTGAAGAAGCAGATAATGGTACAATTTTCATGGATGAAGTAGGCGAACTACCAATGGGCACTCAAGTACGTTTGCTNAGGGTTCTGGAAAATGGAGANATAATTAGAGTAGGCTCATCCAAAGCCCAAAAAGTAAATGTACGTGTTGTTGGAGCNACAAATGCAGACATGTTGAGAGGAATTGAAAAAAATCAGTTTCGAGAGGATTTATTTTATCGACTAAATACGGTGGAAATAAATTTACCACCCTTAAGAGATCGGAAAGGAGATATTCATTTGCTCTTTAGAAAATTTGCTCAGGATTTTGCACAAAAGTATCGAGTCCCAGGTGTGAGATTAAGTAATGAGGCAATAAGGGTACTGGAGGCATATCGTTGGCCCGGTAACATTCGGCAGNTAAGAAATCTCGTTGAACAGCTTTGTGTAATTGAGAATGATAAAGAAATAGATGCTGAGGTCTTAAAAAACTACATTCCAGAGATTGATCGGTCTAATTTACCTGCAAGAATGGAAACACCTGTCTCGAAAGGAGAATTTAAAACCGAAAGAGAAATTCTTTACAAGGTTCTTTTTGATATGAGAAGTGATATNAGTAACCTAAAGACGGCAGTTCAATCAATTATAAAAAGTGGAACTCTTAACGATAANACTGGTGAGCANTCTATAATATCTCATGANGATTTAAGTAACATNGAACCTATTTCTCCNTCTTTAGAGAAGGATCACGAAGAAATTTCTCATGAAACGTTAGATGTTGAGCCTAGTGAGGCATCAAATTCAAACCTCTCTCTTCAAGACTTGGAGATAGAGATGATTAAAAAAGCAATTGAGAGGCATCGGGGGAGAAGAAAAGAGGCTGCCGAAGAGCTTGGCATCTCTGAGAGAACCCTTTATCGTAAAATTAAGCAATATGATTTAGGATGAAAATTTTAAATAGAGTTCTAATATTTTTCATTTTTGTTTTTCTGAATTCATGCTCGGGGGGTTATTCATTTACCGGAGGCGATATCGGTGATGCTAAAACTGTTGTCGTAAAGAGGTTTGATAATTTAGCTCCACTGGTGAACCCTAAGCTATCTCAGGAATTTACTGAAAAGCTACAAGAGCTTTTGGTTAGGCAAACTCCCTTAACTCTTGTTAACGCAAACGAAGACCTTAGTTTTTCTGGAGAGATAATTGATTATGAGGTGAAATCAGAAGCTCCNGGAGCTAATGACCAGATCGCTCAAAGTAGGCTTTCAATTACAGTNAAAGTCCGTTTCAAGAATTTTCTAGATACAAAAAAAGATTTTGATCAAAACTTTTCAGGCTACAGGAACTTTCCTGCGACGAGTGACCTAAGCTCTGTCGAAGACGTCTTGGTTGACGAAATAGTTTTTGAGTTGGTAGAAAAAATATTTAATAGATCCTTAGTCAACTGGTAATGGAACAACTTCAAACTGAAATAGGGTTATTATTGAAAGGTAAATCATCTTTCAGCTCAAAGACAACAAAAAAATTAGGTGATTTAGTGGATAAATATCCCTANGCCCCTATTTTTCATTTTTTGTATCTAAGGGGCCTTCANGAGGAAGATTCATACAAGTTTCCATCACAGTTGAATCGATCATCCGTATCTACTATGAATCGATCAGCCCTTTTGGATTGGGCAGAAACTCCATTGATTCCTATTGAAATACAAATTGCTGCAATAGAGGATAGCAATCAAGAAAAACAAGCGGAAGTTCCACAAGTTAAAACTTCAAATAATTATCACAAGGAGAATGAAGACAAGGAAAAACCTAAGGGGTCTCGGAGTGAAATAAAAACTGTTCAGACAAAATCACCATCAATCAAGGGCTCTGAAAAAATTGTAGACTTGTCCTCACTGCCAGAAAAAGTTAGGGATCAGATTTTAAGAAGCAGAGCAATAAAAGCGAAATATAGAAGCGTTGAGGATGATGATTTATCAGTAAGTGAACAAAGGGAGTCAGGTTTATTAAAAACTTCATCTCAATTAAACTCAAATATAGANGTTGACCTAGGGTCTGGTGAATCTAATTTCCAGAAATTAATAAAAAAGAAAAAGCCCAAAAGTGGAAAAGAGCTAAAGATCAAAAAATCTCCTTCAAAAAAACACTCTGATAAATACCTGAATCAACTTTCTCCTTTTGCTCAGTTCTTAAATAACCTTCAGCTTGAGGAAAATAAAGAGAACTCTCTGGTAAATGAAGACAGAGATATAAATAAGGAAAGGGCGATACTAAAGCAATTTATAGAGTTGAACCCCAAAATATCTGCTCCNCGCAATTTTGGAAAATCTGAGGATTTAACACTGAAAACTCCAAATGTAAGCGGTTTAGTAACAGAAACTTTAGCAAATCANTATTTTGAGCAGGGTGCTTTTTTAAAAGCAATTCAAGCATATGAGATATTGAAATTGAAAGTTCCACAGAAAAGTAGCATCTTTGCGGCCCGAATTGCAGAAATGCGTAACCTTCAATCTGAAAAAAAATGACCACTTTATTTACTTTACTAATCATAATTGTTAGTATTCTTTTAATGTTAGTTGTTCTAGTCCAAAATCCGAAAGGNGGAGGATTAAGCTCTGCTTTTGGTGGAGACGGAGGAAATATGTTAGCTGGTGGAGTACGTAGGACNAATGATTTCTTAGANAAATCGACATGGACCCTNGCTTTGGCTCTATTGGCTCTGGTTTTGCTCGTTAACATAACAAATCCCAGTGTAGATGTAGATTCGACTCCTGAATCGCAAGTAGATGAAGAAATAGATAATGCTGCTCCTAGTTTTCAACCTCCAATTTCGCAGCCTTCATCGTCTCCTCAAATTCAGTCATCGGATATTGAATTACCAGAAAGCGCTGAATAAAACGGAACTTTTGTCAGCTTTATAAGTCATACTGACATTTGATCTCTGTATTCTGCTCATTGGCATGGGTTATGTATATCTCACAATTAATNAAAAAAGAGTTAAAGAATTTTAATTTTAAAAATAAATAATATCAAAATGGCAAAATTGAATATAAAACCTCTTGCAGATAGAGTAATTGTTGCTCCCTCAGCGGCAGAGACAACTACAGCTTCCGGTATTATTATACCTGACACAGCTCAAGAAAAGCCACAGAAAGGAAATATAGTGGCTCTTGGTAATGGAAAAAAAGATGAACCAATGACGGTAAAAGTTGGTGATGAAGTACTTTACGGCAAATACTCAGGTACTGAGTTTAGTTATGAGGGTGANGATTATTTAATAATGAAAGAATCTGATATTCTTGCNATTCTTTAAACAATAAAAAACTAGAAAATATGAGTGCAAAAGATATTCGTTTTGATGTTTCAGCTCGTGATGGGCTTCGTGCAGGTGTTGATGCNNTGGCTGATGCAGTAAAAGTAACGTTAGGTCCAAANGGACGNAATGTNATTATAGAAAANTCATTTGGNGCCCCTTCNGTAACAAAAGATGGAGTGAGTGTCGCCAAAGAGATTGTTTTNGAAGATAAAATTCAGAACCTAGGAGCNCAGATGGTAAAAGAAGTCGCTAGCAAAACTGCAGATGTGGCTGGAGATGGTACTACAACAGCCACNGTCCTGGCTCANGCTATCATAAAGCACGGTCACNGAAATGTNGCTGCAGGNGCAAATCCAATGGATTTGAAAAGGGGTATTGANAAAGCAGTCTCCTCAGTTGTTGANNAACTTAAGTCNAATTCNCANGAAGTTGGAGANAATAANCAGAANGTAGAACAAGTTGCTTCGATTTCTGCNAATAANGATCCAGCGATAGGATCATTAATTGCNGAAGCNATGTCNAAAGTAAAAAAAGAAGGTGTTATCACNGTTGAGGAAGCGAAAGGAACAGAAACCTACGTTGATGTNGTTGAAGGAATGCAATTTGATCGTGGTTATTTGTCAGCATATTTNGTTACCGATACNGAAAAAATGATTGCAGANATTGAGCAACCTCTCATTTTGATTTATGACAAAAAAATAAGTACGATGAAGGAGTTATTGCCCATTCTTGAGCCGGTCGCTCAAACGGGTAAGCCTCTAATGATTATTGCTGAAGATGTTGATGGTGAGGCATTAGGGACCTTAGTTGTCAATAAAATTCGTGGTTCACTAAAAGTAGCTGCCGTAAAAGCTCCAGGTTTCGGAGATCGAAGAAAAGCAATGCTTGAAGACATAGCAATTCTAACGGGAGGTACTGTAATTAGCGAAGAGAGAGGTTTCAAGCTAGAAAATGCCACAATTGATATGTTAGGAACGGCTGAAAAAATTACAATTGATAAGGATAATACTACTATTGTTAACGGTGGTGGTAGTAAAGAAGATATTGGGGCAAGAGTAAGTCAAATTAAATCTCAAATTGAAACAACCACTAGTGATTATGATCGTGAAAAGCTTCAAGAGCGCTTGGCTAAGTTAGCAGGTGGTGTTGCGGTTCTATATGTAGGGGCTGCCTCAGAGGTAGAAATGAAAGAGAAAAAAGATCGTGTTGATGATGCTTTAGCAGCTACGCGAGCTGCCATAGAAGAGGGTATAGTTCCTGGTGGTGGTGTTGCTCTTGTTCGAGCGTCAAATGCTTTAGATGGGATGAAAGGCTTAAACGCTGATGAAACAACGGGTATTCAGATCATTGCACGCGCAATAGAAGAGCCTCTTCGCCAAATTGTTGCCAATGCTGGTTTAGAAGGCTCTGTTGTTGTAGCAAAGGTCAAGGATGGAAAAAAAGATTTTGGCTTTAATGCAAAAACAGATGAATATTGCAAGATGTTTGAAGCCGGAATTATAGATCCAACAAAAGTTACAAGAGTGGCATTAGAAAATGCTGCTTCAGTTTCAGCTTTACTTCTGACAACAGAAGCTACGATTGTTGAAATTCCTAAAAATGACCCTCCGGCTGCTCCACCAATGGACCCTGGCATGGGAGGCATGGGCGGAATGATGTAAATGATTCNTTACGAATTAAATCCCGGTTATTCACCGGGATTTTTTTTGAGGTTTTTTTCATACTTTCACCTTTTTGTTATAATTACCTTAACCTTAAACACACAAAAATGAATAAATATCTTTTACCCCTNATAGTCGGTTATGTTTCTGTTGCTGCACTCGCTGGAATTGTCGTTGTCCCTTTATGGTTCAATCCGACAACCGCATCATTGCATGAGGCCTTTCCAAANGCATATTATGCNGANCCNGTTCTNTGGGCTGGATTTTCTGCAGGNTTTTTNCANACTTTATTACANGTAATTGTCTGGGATAAAATGGGCTTTAGAACCATTAAAGACGGTGCATTAAATGGAATTTGGCTGGGAGCAATACTTGCNGGTATTCAAAATTTAAATGAGGCCNCTACNTATTCGGTATTTAATGCNACAGATGCAGCTTTTACTAATGTTGCTATNTANATTGTATTTACAGCTATTTCTGGAGCTGCAATTGCATGGGCATTTGCAAGAGGAGATANAAGTCNTGCTTAATTNATTTGACTTAATTTATGTCNANNAAGCCCCTNAAANTNGGGCTTTTCTTTTGNTANNAANNGATGNTTTAAATTCANTATAATTTNATTTGTGAGTTGTACATTTGCCCGCTNAGCGTCCGAGTGGTGAAATAGGTAGACACGAGGGACTTAAAATCCCTTCTTCAGTGATGGAGGTGCGGGTTCGATTCCCGCCTCGGGCACAAAAAGGTTGGATTATTTCCAACCTTTTTTGCTCTTAAAAATCTATATTTGACGATATGAAGTTCTCAGTAATTGCCCTTTCTATTTTTTTACTCACATCATGTTCATCTGTTTTTTATTCTCAAAATCAAAAAATTGATCTTAGATCAAATGGTGAGAATAATACTGAATTTATAGTCTATGACGAGCAGGGAAATATCTATCCCAAACCCCTAAACATAAAGTCTACTTCGACTCCTGGAGGTATGAGTCTATTTATCCCTAAGTTCTCTCAATTTCGATACAAATCGAGATTTGTGCCAAGAGTTAATTATTTGCTTGCCAAGAAAAATGAGAGTAATAAAGTGTACAAGGTGAATTATCGGATGCGTTATGATGGAAGTCGCTTTGAGCCTTATGCCACTTTTGGAATAACATCCACAGCTGCGGCGGCATTGACAGTTGCTACAATACCTATTGCTTTGGCTACAGATGGTGGTATTTTAATTCCGGCTGTTTTTGCTCTACTAAGCGCTGCAGGGGTTATTTATGTGGATCTCCCTACGGGAATAATATCGGAAATATACAGTTGGATTTTGTCTAGACAGGGAGTTTACCGTAAATGGAAATTTGTGAGTATTCAGGAGTTAGACCCGATTGACTATCCAGACTTCTTAAGTAGTTATCGTTTTGAGGAGGGTGAATCTTTATCAGCGACAGAAAAAAAGAAAAGACCTTCAAATCGAATGAAAAGATTAGTTTCGACATACAACCAAAAAGTTAAATCAAATGATTCTACAAGTGGTGATGCTAATGTGGGTTCTAAATCACAAGAAATTCCTAATCGGGATTTCTCTTTTTCAGAGATGGCTTTAGATTCAACTAAAAATCAAGACAATTCGAATTCAATTGATTCATCTAAATCTGAACAATACAATAGTGTTATTGATTCAGTTCAGGTCACTATTTCTGAACCTAAACAAAAAGAGAAGAAAATTAGAGCTGAAGGACCAATTTCAGGATACTATGAAGATAATTATGCAGATAAGGTAGTTCCTGGTTCTTCCGGTTACTATCTCGTTTCGGGAATATATAGATCATCGAGTTTAGCAAATCGAATGAAGGATGCGAATCAGAAAAAAAATATTGTTTCTGGTGTTTTTAGGGATAAAAAAAATAATATGTTTTATTTGTTTTTAATGAAATTTGATAACCCCGAGGAGGCGGAAAAGGCGAAAGCCTCCGGATTGCAAAACCAATACCGGGGAAAGTTATGGATCAAAATTATTGATTGATTCAATTATTGAAAATGGTATTTGTTCGATTTTTAATAGGTCTTCTTTTTTTGTTATTTCTAAATAACTTGAACGCTCAGCAAACCGGCCTCAAAGGCGTTTCTAGGATGCAGTGTTATAATTATGTTGATAACAATGACACCCTAAAAAGTATCGAGGTTCGGGCATTAGGGTATTTTAGAAATACAGAATTTTTCCACCCGATGGAAAAAGGACGGACACTATTTGGTCTTCAGGCTATGTCTTATTGGAAAAGCGATTTCAAGCAGCAGCAACTTGAAATAGGTATCGGTTTCAATCAATTTTTTGGAGGTGCTACTCGTATTTATCCGCACTTAGCATTGGTGAGAAACATGAAGAATTCAATTAGTGGACAATTTAGATTTGGCTCATTAAGTAATCCAGGACATTTTTTGCCAGAGCCCTTTTATAATCCTGCAAACCCATATGAAACTCCATTTGAATATGGAGTACAATTTGTTTCGGAATCAACTGATTTATGGATAAATTGGGATCAATCAATCGATTTTTCCAGTCCATTTAAGGAATCTTTTGTAGCGGGAATTAATAAATCTATTAAACTCAACAAAAGAAGGGCCTTAAAAAAATTAAAAAATCATCATTTATTTCAACCAAGTATTGAAATTCGGTTTTTCTCCCTGTATCGGCATGTTGGAGGTCAAATAGATTCTGATGAAACAGGATATCAAGGTAATCGAATCCAAAGTGGTTTTCAATTAACCATTAAACCTCAATTTTTAATTCGAAGAGATTTTAAGCATTCTTATATATATCTTCCGAAATATGAATATTTCTTGATGAGATACGATGACCCTTTGTCAAAATTTTCTGCTATTTCTTATGGTTTTGGCCATTTACATCAGATTTCTTTGAATTGGAAGGATTTTGAGTTTTCTACGAAGTTATGGCGGGGGCGCGATTGGTTATCTCCTTTTGGGCAAGGAATATATCAATCTTTTAACCCAAACGATCTTTCAGCAACTTACAAAGAGGGGTCATCTTTAAATATAATATCTATAAAGTGGCTAGGTAAAACTGGAGATTTAAAAAATATTTATTTAGGCTATGATATATTCTTTGATAATGATTTAAGAGATTGGAATAGCGCATTCACCTTAAATTTTTTCATTCGGATTTAGGTAAATTTATGAATGGCAATTATGAAAAATATTATAATAATCCTGCTGGTAACTTTTTATTTCCAATCATTAGGTCAGATACTCTCGGTTGATCCTCCATTTCCTACGAGTCAAGATACTGTTAGTATAATTTATGATGCGAACAAGGGTAATGGAGCACTTTCTGGTATTTCTCCAATTTATGCTCATTCAGGCTTGATAACATCTGCAAGCTCATCGCCTACAAATTGGAAATTTGTTCAAGGAGTTTGGGGTCAACCTACACCTTCTGTACTTATGACAGATATAGGAAATAATAAACACAAAATAGAGTATCATATTCCCTCCTTTTACGGTTTCCCAGTATCCACAACGAATGTCTTAGAGCTTGCATTTGTTTTTAGAGACGCAACAGGAAATAATGTGGGTAGAGCATCAGATGGTGCTGATATTTACTACCCCGTATATCCTTCTAATTCAGGATTACTTGGCCGGTTTATGACACCCGACGAGCATTTAATCGTAGATCCCGGCGATACTATTAAAATTCATGCAGCTGCCAATTCAAATGCCATGTTTTCTCTTTTCGATAATGGCATATTGATTGCTTCTGATTCAACATCAAATTCGGATCATTTTTATCATGATTTATTAACTTCAAGTGGTGGAAATCATTTGCTTGAAATTGTTATTGATAATGGCACTCAAACGATAATTAGAGATACAGCTTTCTATTTTAGCAATCCCACAATTTCAATAATTGACCCTCCACAAGGGTTAAAAGATGGTATTAATTATATTAATGACTCAACAGTTACACTGTTGTTAAATGCTCCAAACAAATCATTTGTTTATGTTTTGGGGGATTTTAATAATTTCTTACCTGATTCATTATACTTCATGAACAAATCGGTTGATGGTAATAAGTTTTGGATAACAATGAATTTAAACGCTGATACGAGATATGCATTTCAATATTGGATTGATGGTGAATTGAAATTAGCGGACCCATATTCGGAATTAATATTAGATCCCGTTAATGATCCGAGTATTCCCAGTATTGCTTACCCTAACCCACATCCTTATCCAACTGGTTTGACATCAGGCCATTGCACTCTTATTCATCCAGGTAAGCAGAATTATAATTGGAAGAATACCAATTTTCAAGCTCCAGAAAAAACAAACTTGATGATTTATGAACTTTTAATAAGGGATTTTGCAACAAGTGGAGATAGAAATTATCAAACGATTATTGATACACTGGATTATCTCGTTCGATTGGGAATAAACGCTATCGAATTAATGCCTAATAATGAATTTGAAAATAATGAGAGCTGGGGATACAATCCATCTTATCATATGGCATTAGATAAGTATTATGGGACTCAAGATAAATACAAAGAATTGATAGACTCTTGCCATAGCAAAGGGATTGCAGTAATAATGGATTTTGTTTTTAATCATGCATATGGGCAGAGTCCATTGGTAAAAATGTACTGGGATGCTTCAGCAAATCAACCATCATCGGATAATCCTTGGTTTAACCCAAATTGCCCTCATCCACCTTATTGCTGGGGATATGACTTTAATCATTTGAGCTCTGCGACTCAGAATTTCATGGATCGAGTAAATACCTATTGGATTGAAGAATATAATATTGATGGAATACGCTTTGATTTCACAAAGGGTTTTACTAATAATTCTAATTCTGGTTGGGATGTTCAAAGACAGGACCTTTTAAAAAGAATGGCAGATACGATTTGGTCGATTAAACCTGATTTTTACGTAATACTTGAGCACTGGGGGGATAATAATGAGGAAAAAATACTATCAAATTATGGGATGCTTCTATGGGGGAATACAGCATATAATTATCGCGAATCAGCAATGGGTTTTACTAATAATTCTAATTTTTCAAATGCAGTTTACAAAGCCAGGGGGTGGAATGATCCGCACCTTATTTCTTATTCCGAAAGTCATGATGAAGAAAGGTTGATGTTTGATGTTAATACATATGGCAATGATTCAAGAACGAATTACGATATAAGGGATCTAAAAATTGGTCTTAGACGCGCGGAATTGGTTGGTGCTTTTAATTTTCTCATACCTGGTCCAAAACTTTTATATATGTTCAGTGAATTGGGTTACGATGTTTCTATCAATAACCCATGTAGAATATGTAATAAGCCGGCGTTGTGGAATTACTTACAAATACCTGAGCGCAGGAGGCTTTACGATGTGACCTCGGCAATAATTAATCTGAGAAAAGATTATTCTTCTACATTTAACTCCCAAACTTTCTATTATAATTTAACCTCAAAAACAAAGCGAATAATATTTCACGATTCGATTATGAATGCCAATTTAATTGGGAATTTTGATATTTGGTATCGAAATATCGTACCAAATTTTAGACATGCTGGTGTTTGGTATGATTATTTTAACGGTGACTCATTGGTAGTCACAGATCCATATATGACATTGAACCTTGCTCCCGGTGAGTATAGGATTTATACAGATAAAAAAATAGTTCAGCCTACAATTTCTCTGTCAACAAGTAAGAATTTAAAAGGGAAAAAACATATCAGGATTTATCCCAATCCATCTGACGAATTTCTAATCATTGATTTTGGTAATACTTCTCAATTAATGGGTCTTGAAATCCGGATAATTGATATGCTTGGAAGAGTCATCATTTCCTCAAGAATCGATAATGATTTATCAAATAATTTCAAAAAAATAGATGTTTCGAATTTAAAATCAGGGCTTTATTTGTTAGAAATTATTCTGAATGGAGAAAGATCATTGGAGACTGTAATAATTGAATGATCCTAATTTTATGAGATATTTACTTGTTTTGTTATTTCAATTATTTCTATTTCATTCTAGCATAGCTCAAAGCTTGTATAAAATAGATTTAAAAACAGACACCAAGATTGCAGCTAGTGTCATTTCTCTGGTTTTAATTAATGAACCCTTTAGATCAAAAATAGAGGGGTTTTCATCAGATGACTTAAGTAGTTTAACAACAGAAAATATAGCCAATTGGGATAGGTATGGTTTAGGATTGTGGAGCCCTAAGGCAGCAATGAGAAGTGATGTATTTGCATTCTCTTCCCTATTGATGAGTTCTTCAGTTGCTTTAATTCCTAGTATCAGATCAAAAAAATGGAATTCATCGATCCCAACTATTTCTATGTTGCTCGAGGTGAATGCTTTAACTTATTTTAGTACGCAATTAGTAAAAAATATTTCATCTCGCTCACGGCCTTATGTTTATTCGAGTAACGTACCTCTGGATATTCGAATGTCTAGAGATGCAAGGAGATCTTTTTTTTCCGGACATACAAGTTTGAGCGCCTCGAATACTTTTTTTGCTGCTAGAGTATATTCAGACATTTACCCAAACTCGAAACTTAAGCCTTTGGTTTGGACTATAGCGGCAGTACTCCCTGCACTAACAGGATATAACCGGGTTCTTTCAGGAAAGCATTTTTTATCTGATGTGATTATTGGCTATTCTTGCGGGGCACTTTTTGGTTATACGGTCCCTTTGATTCATAAAGATTAGCTGTAAAGTTCATTTTTCAAACTAAAATGTTAGGGTTTTCAATGCGCTCCTTATCTATTGCATTTCTCAAGTGCCATTCATTAAACCTATAAAAGTCTTGCATCCCTGTATCTGCAGAATCAATTTTTCTTGGGCTACTAATTCTCATATCAACTTTAACATATTTATTTTTTAATGCACGCCATAGATGTTTAAATAGATGTAATAAGAACCCAGACTTTAAATCATGGAAATAGGGAAAATCAGTTGAATGGTACCAGAATGAATAGAATACAATTGGAATATTATTTGTACTAGCATCGTGAAAAAGACCAGGTTTTACCTCATGAATACAATGAGATCCAGATGTTCTTCCCTCAGGAGATACAAACACAGAAAGTCCTTTTTTAATGGTTTCAATTACATCTTCTCTCACTTTTTTTCTGGCATTAGGATCTGTTCGATTAACCCAAATGCTTTTTAAGGCCATTGCAAGCCAACCAATAAATGGCCATTTTTTGAATTGATGCCCCACAACCATCACAGCTGGTCGTTTTCCAATGTTATAAAAAATATCGAAGTAGCTAGGATGATTAAACATTATAATGGCGGGTTCCTTTGGGAATTCACCAATGATGTTTAGTCTAATGCCTAAAATCTTGTGCATTAATAACATTCCATTTCGGTAGATGTAGAATGCATTTTTTTCTCCGGATAAAAGCCGAGTTAAAGGAACAAAAATTGACAAAAGCGTCATTAAAATGGCGAAAGAAATTAATCGAAGAAACGCTCGTATTCCGCAAAACATTCTTTTAAGTTAGAGAAAAGAATTCATTGCTAAATAAATCGGACTCTATTTTCGAATATTATTCTAAAATAGAATTGGTCCCAAATTGAGATTTTAATTCAGGCCAGAGTAAATCGAATTTTGTCTGCAATTCCTGATAATTCTCTCTTAATCCTATAACTCCATCGCTAAGTGGGTTATCATATTTAAAGCGCCTTGACATCTGCTTGAGAATTTTTTCTATTCCTTCTAATTCAGAATACTCATTCAGCCAATTTTGTTTTTCCATATGCTCGACAAGGACTTTTGCTTTTGGATGAAAAAAATTGGCATGGATTTTTAATTTTTTTTGACAAAAGGAGATAAATTCAGGCCTCGGCATCTTGTAATAAACCGAGAAGTCTTTAGCTAAAAAGTGGTCCCAATAAATATCGAGTAAAACCCCTTTGAATTTACCATATTCATTGGAAAGAAAACTTTTTGCATTAATTATTATTTGGTGTGAGTCTACGAATGAATCAATTTTTCTATGTAGTAAAACTCCATTTCCATATTCTTTTTCGAGCATTTTCCACTTGTCCCCTTTGGCTTGATTGGCAAAGAAATTTCCTGCCATTTGCTTTGCACCTCCTGGCGACAGAACGAGGTGTGCAAGAAAATTCACGCCTGATTAAAAACCTCGCAAGAGTAGCTTTCCATAATCGGGTTTGCTAGAATTTTTTTGCAAGCAAGATCTATTTTTTCCGTTGCTTCCTCCTTACTCGTAGCTTCAACCTCCATTGTAACGTGCTTACCTATTCGTACGTTATTTATATCCGATAGACCCATACTAGCTATATTTTGGGTGACGGTTTTGCCTTGAGGGTCAAGTAATGCTTTCAGTGGCATAATATCAATTTCTGCTCGGAATTTCATATTTTATTTTTTAAAAACTTTTGTTCTAAAATTGAAATGAATAAAAGTAAAGGTATAATGAATGCAAGAGCGGTCATTCTAAAATTTATTAACAGAATCAAACATGTCAAAATAAAGCCTCCTCTTAGTAACCAACTTATCCTATGTTTAGGTAAAATTTTAAAGCTCAGTATTTTTAGCTTTGAATTCATGAAAAAAATGGATAAAAATGTCGTAAATATTAAGAAAACTGAGAATGGTGACAGCAAAGTATCTTTATCCGTATTGATTATTTGAAATAATTCATAATCATAAATACCCCAGGCTAAACCAAGTATCATGAGAGTATTCGCTGGTGTAGGAAGTCCGATAAAATAATTTAATTGAGATTTTTCTGTGTTAAACCTCGCCAATCTGTAAACTGAACCCAGCGTTATTAAAAAGCCTATTAGAAATATCGGATTGGAAACTAAAAAGCCAATTTTTGCAATCAAAGCCCCGGGTACGATACCAAATGAGATTATATCCGCTAAGCTATCGAGTTCTTTACCCATTTTGCTAGCTACGGATAACTTTCTTGCAAAATATCCATCAAATAGATCGCACAGAAGAGAGACTCCTATGCAATACGACAAGTACTCTAGATTCAAATCATGAATAAACAACAGGGCTAAACAACCAAAGAAGGCGTTAGTCAGTGTAAGAAGATTAGGAAGCCAGCGCATTGTGTAAAGATAATATCCTAAAATGATGAGTAAGCAGTACTTTTATTTTTATGTTAAAGAAGACTTTTTATTCTGCACTTACATCTCTTTTGCTCATCATTTTTTGGCCAGGAATATTCGGATTTTCGAATTATCATCTAAACTTTTCTTTTCTTTTTGCTTTTATTCCTATTCTTTTGGTAGAACATCAAATACGCTTTGGCAAAGGAAAGAATAAATTCTTCAGAACATTCTTTTATGGTTTTATTTCATTTGGAATTTTTAATGCTGGAACAACTTTCTGGGTATGGAATGCTCATTGGTCTGGTGCTATAGCAACAGTAACAATTAATGGAGGTTTAATGAGTTTGGTTTTAGCCTTATATGGCTGGACTGCAAGGGCTCATAGTCAAAAAATTGCCAATTGGGCTTTCGTGTCAGGCTGGTTGGCACTAGAAGTCCTTCACGAAAGTTGGGCTTTTAGCTTCCCTTGGTTGGACCTGGGTCACGCTTTTGCAAGTTCACCATTATTAATTCAATGGTATGAATTTACAGGTCATCGGGGTGGTAGTTTTTGGATTTTAATTAGTAATATTTTGTTATTGAATTTTTTGATTGAGTCAAAGACAGTTTCAACTCAAAATCTATCTAATAATTTAGAGTTCTCCTATATCAATTTTAAGAAAAATATTAAGTCATTAAGGCCAATAATGATTTTATGGCTTATACCGTTCTTTTTGAGTGTTTCTATTTATTTGTCATTTAAAAGCGATGAATCTAAACAAAAGTTAGGGGCTATCATTCAACCAAATGTTGATCCGTACACTGAAAAATTTGAAACCTCTGATCAACAACTTGCAAGAACCTGGTCAAAAATATTGAAATCAAAATTTAATGATAAGAACCTTGATTTTAAACGTGATTCATTTGAAGCTGTCCCTGATGTAATTGTTTTCCCGGAAACTTTCCTTCATGAGGGAATGATGGAAAGCCATGCCAGTAATTTTAAATCATTGCATGAATTTGACTCTTTGTTGGCTTTATATCCAAAAACTAGTTTAATAGTAGGAGCTATGACCTATGAAATATTAAATAGTAAGACAAAAACTTCAAGAAATATTGGTGGATCTAAGAAGAGATATATTGATATCTACAATTCGGCATTTGTAATGACGAACAAAAGACCAGTAGATTTTTATCATAAGTCCAAATTAGTCGTAGGGGTTGAGTATATGCCTTTTGGATCTTTTATTCGAGATTATATGGGGGAAATGGTATTAAATTTCGGCGGCACCACCGGAACTTTAGGTACTCAAAATGAACGTGATATTTTCTCTTTGGCCGACACCTCTATTAAATTGGCACCCATAATTTGCTGGGAACAAGATTATGGTGACTATGTGAGAGAATATGCAAATAAAGGGGCAAATGTTTTTGCAATTATTACAAATGATGGATGGTGGGGCAACACGTTGGGTCATGTTACTCATATGCAGTATGCCAGAATTAGGGCAATAGAGAATAGGCGCTGGGTATTGAGGTCAGCAAATACTGGTATATCTGGATTTATTGACCCTAGGGGTCAAGTTTTTCAGGCTATGACCTGGGGTGAAAAAGGAATAAAAATGAGGGTTTTTGGTGTAAATAATCAAAAAACTATTTTTACAATCAGCGGGGATTTAATTGGTAAAGCAGGAGCCTTGTTATTTCCATTTTTACTATTGAGTGTTTTTGTTCGAAAAAAAGTGTTTTAAATGAGCTCTATTTAGGGTTTTTTAAATACTGAATTTATAAAGAGTGAAGTACCTTTACGGTCAAATAAAATAGTAGATATGCAGTATGATGTTGTGATTGTTGGTTCGGGCCCAGGGGGTTATGTTAGCGCGATTAGATGTGCTCAATTGGGACTTAAAACAGCTCTAGTAGAAAAATACAGTACTTTGGGTGGAACTTGCTTGAATGTTGGATGTATACCTTCTAAAGCTTTACTCGACTCATCAGAGCATTTTCATAATGCAGCTAATAATTTCGAGCTGCACGGAATAGAGGGAATGGCTCCTAAATTAAACATGACTAAATTCATTGGGCGTAAAGATTCTGTTGTTGACGCAACATGTCAAGGGATTGAATTTCTTATGAAAAAGAATAAAATCGATGTTATTCATGGCCTTGCCAGTATACTCGACGAAAAAACGATTCAAGTAAACGGTTCGAAAAAGAAAAAAATAAGCACGAAAAACATCATTTTGGCAACTGGATCAAAACCTATAGAATTACCGTTTGCAAAGTTTGATAAAGAGAGAATTATTTCTTCTACTGAGGCCCTGAAGCTAAAGGAAGTACCAAAGCATCTTATTGTTATCGGTGGAGGAGTGATTGGACTAGAAATGGGTTCTGTATATAAACGTCTGGGTTCACAAGTAACGGTAATCGAATACAGTAATAGTATTATCTCTACGATGGATAATTCCTGTGGAAAAGAACTTAGTAGAAGTTTAAAAAAGTTGGGAATAAAATTTCACTTATCTACAAAAGTTCAAAAAGTTACTCGAAAGGGAGATATAGTTAAAGTTGAAGGAGTGGATCTAAAAGGTAATTCTGTAAGCTTTGAGTCAGACTATTGTCTGGTTGCTGTGGGACGAGGATCATACACTAAAGGTTTAAATCTTGAAAAAGTTGGAATTGAATTAGACTCCAAAGGCCGTATTACCATTAATGAAAATATGCAAACAAATAAGCCTAACATTTTTGCTATTGGTGATGTAGTAAGAGGAGCAATGCTCGCTCACAAGGCTGAGGAAGAAGGTGTTTTTGTTGCTGAATATATTGCTGGACAAAAACCACATATTAATTACGATCTAATTCCCAATATTGTTTACACATGGCCTGAGGTTGCAAGTGTTGGCAAGACAGAAAAAGAACTTAAAGACTCAGGAAAAACTTATAATATTGGTTCTTTTCCAATGCGTGCTCTTGGTCGATCACGAGCTTCAACAGATGTTGACGGGATAGTCAAAATTTTAAGTGATTCTAAAACTGATGAAGTATTAGGTGTTCATATTGTAGCTGCAAGAGCTGCAGACTTAATCATGGAAGCAGTTGTCTCAATGGAGTTTAGGGCATCAGCCGAAGATATTGCAAGAATTTGCCATGGTCATCCCACTTATGCAGAGGCAATAAAAGAGGCAGCTCTTGATGCTTCTGGTAAAAGAGCAATTCACTCCTAAATGCCCTTTAAGGCGCACAAATTAGATTCTGCGTCCGTTGAAATTAGGACGGCTTTGAGAAATGTAGCCGATACATTTTCATACTTTAGTCTTCTAGAGACGGGTAATTCCATAGAGCAAACTAAAGAACCTCTTGATAAGTATGATTTTATTGCCGCTGCAGGTGGAGCTGAGGTCCTGTCATACAATATTGCCGATGAAGGAGCATGGATAGACTTCAAGACGAAATGTCGCTCAAAATCAACATGGTGGTTTGGTATTTTTAGTTATGAGTTAAAAAATGCGTTTGAGAAATCAATTTCCTCAAGGCATGGGGTTAACAAAAATTTTCCAGAACTAATCTTTTTTGAACCCAATTGGTTGGTCTTATCTCAAGAAGGCGAAGTCAGTTTGCTTATCAATGATAATATTGACATGGATCCAATCTCCTGGTTTAAAGACCTAGAAGGGAGAAGTAGAAAAAATTCGAAATTACAACCTGATCAAGATATTGTTTTGAAGGGGCTTTGCGAAAGAGATGAATATGTTTCAAAAGCGAGACAAATAATAAAATGGATTGACCTAGGTGACATGTATGAAGCAAATTTGTGTATTCCATACCTTGCTCAAGGATACGCCAATAAAATGGAAGTTTTCAAACGACTGCAATCTCGAGTAGAATCCTCTATGGCAGGTTACTATAAAACACCATCGGCTACCTTAATTTCTGCATCTCCAGAAAGGTATCTCTGTCTAAGGAAACATGGAGAATCATTTAAGATGTTCAGTCAGCCTATTAAAGGCACAGCCCCTCGTGGGAAGAATAGTGTCCAGGATGATATTAATTCAGATTCTCTTAAAAGTTCGAGTAAAGAAAGAGGAGAAAATATTATGATTGTTGATTTAGTCCGTAATGATTTGTCAAAAGTATCAAAAAAGAATACTGTGAGTGTTAAACGTTATCTTGAGCTTAGGAAGCTTCCTCATCTATTTCATCTGGTCTCTACGATTGAAGGCTCCTTAAAAAAGGAATGCGACTGGCTAGATTTAATTGAAGCATCATTCCCAATGGGCAGTATGACAGGAGCTCCAAAAATTCGAGTTATGGAAAGATTGGATAGTCAAGAATTATCAAGAAGAGGGTGGTATTCTGGCGCTCTTGGTTATGTGTCGCCAGATGGAGAATGTGATTTTAATGTTATCATAAGAAGTCTATTTTACGAGAATTCGAATCACCGTTGGACATCATGGGCCGGTTCTGCATTAACTATCGACTCTGATCCAGAGAGAGAATGGGACGAAATAAATTTAAAAATAGATGCTCCAAGACAAATATTACGGTCAAAAAATTAATTATGCCCACTGAGAATCTAAATTTACATGATACGGTTAACAGTTCCCTTTCCGGAGTCTCGGGTCCTTTTATTTTGATGTTTTCGGGTGGCCAGGATTCTGTCGTTCTAGGACACATTTTATTTACCCAGAAAAGAATATTTCATGTAATTCATGTTAATTATGGATTAAGAGGTACGGAATCAATTGAAGATGAAAAGTTTGTAATTGACTGGTGCGAAAAGTACTTTATTCCGCATAAGGTAATCAGATCTGCTAATGATATAAAAACTTCAAGCAATGTTCAATCTTATGCGAGAAGTATAAGATATAAAGCAGCTATGGATTATTCTGAAGAATTAAATGTAAAAAATATTCTAACAGCGCACCATTTAAATGACAGTGCGGAGACTTTTCTATTTCATGCAGCAAGAGGAACTGGTATTGATGGTCTGATTTCATTATCATCAAATCAGGGAAGTATCCATAGACCACTTTGGTCAGTTACCAAGAATCAAATAAAATTATATGCTAAGCAAAATAAACTTGCTTGGAGGGAGGATTCCACAAATCATTCTGATAAATATACTAGAAATCATATCAGACATAATTCATTATCATTTTTGATTGAGGCTATTCCTCAAGCATTGCAAGGTTTAAGAACTACACAAAAAAATTTACGTGAACTTTTATCATATGTTAACGAAAATATCGAAAAAGACAGAAAATTATACTTGAATCCTTCTGATTCAATTGACGGAGGAATATTACTGATGCCTAATTTATTCAACAATTCCCATGGGCCCTTATTATTAAAATATTTTCTCAAAGGAGAATCTAGTTTTGATTTTAATCAGGTTAAATCCTTATTAAATTCTGAGGTAGGCGCTCACTTTGAATCGAAAGGGTGGCAAATTTGGAAAGAGCGAGAGGGACTAATATTGTTATCCCCAGAATTGGCGGAAAAAAGGAAATTGAAAAGAGAGTTTAAAATTGTAAATGATACATCAGGTAGTCTCCATGGAAATTTCTGGGATGGTAAAAAATGGACCTCAGAAAAAGAATGGGGGATTGATGATTATCAAAAAACAGAGTTTCAAGAATTAAATTACGAAATGAGCCCAGTCATCCCCATAGATATTAAAGGTGAATCCTGGGTTTGGAGAACATGGTCTAAAGGAGATTATATCTTCCCGTTTGGAATGAAAGGCAAAAAGAATGTTAGTGATTTTTTAAGGGATTCTGGAGTGCCCTCTTGTATTAAGCATCTGCAGTTAGTCCTTTCAAACTCGAAGGAACCGGGAGAAGTGTTTTGGATTCCAGGACAAATACTTAGTCGAAGTATCAAGACGAATGAGAAAAAAAAATATATCCGTATTTATGAGAAATGATCTGTTATTTTTGCCTTTATGAAAGGTTTAAAACAAATCATATTGCTGCTGAGTATTTTTTTTCAGGCATTTGCAGCTAACAGTCAAATTCTGACCCCAATAAAATGGTCAACAAATGTAAATGGTAAATACATAGAAGCGACTGCGATTTTAGAACCAGGCTGGCATCTTTATAGTCAGCATAATAAAGACTTTCCATTTCCCACTAAGTTCATTTTTGATTCGACATCCTTATTTTCTGGCAACCAACAAGTTGTTGATTTTAATGATTTTGATTTTTTTGAGGAACCACCTTCAGTCACTGAATTTGTGAAGGAGTTTGATATGGAGTTATCTTTTTTTAAAGATGAGGTAACTTTTCGTCAAGAAATTAAGAACTGGAATCAAGAAAATATAACCCTAGAAGCGGAAGTAGAGTTTATAGTTTGTAATGATGAAATGTGTCTTCCTCCCGAATATTTAAACCTTTCTTGGGATATTCAAAGGTCACCAAATGAATCGAATTTATTAACTGAAAATAATTTAAAGTCCGATAAAACATCGGATGAAAATGTAGTTGCCTCTGACTTTGAGGATGAATCTTCACTAGAAGGACTTCTGGGTATTTTCGGTGAAGGTATGTTCTGGGGGTTTTTCGCGATAATCATGCCTTGTATTTTCCCTATGATTCCCCTTACGGTCAGTTTTTTTATGAAGCAAAGTAAAAATCGGTCTGAGGGAATTCGTAAAGCTGTGACCTATGGAATCAGCATAAATGTTATTTATGTGGCTCTGGGAATTCTAGTAACAGTTTTATTTGGTGGAGATGCCTTAAATGCATTAGCTACTAACCCATGGTTTAACTTGGCATTCTTTTTCCTCTTTGTGATTTTTGCAATTAGTTTTTTTGGAGCTTTTGAAATCACACTGCCTTCAAAATGGGTCAATGGTTCTGACACTTTAGCCAACAAAGGAGGGCTTTTAGGCATATTTTTCATGGCATTTACATTGGCTCTAGTCTCTTTTAGTTGCACGGGTCCATTAATCGGAACTTTATTAGTTCGTGCGAGTCAATCTGGCGAACTTCTGGCTCCTACTATGGGAATGCTAGGTTTTTCCTTTGCATTGAGTCTTCCTTTTATGCTTTTTGCAGCCTTTCCTAGCTGGTTGCAGAGTCTTCCAAAATCTGGAGGATGGATGAACTCAGCTAAAGTTGTATTGGGCTTCTTGGAACTCGCATTTGCTCTTAAATTTCTTTCTACGGCAGATATGGTTTGGCAATACCATATTTTAAATCGTGAACTTTTTATTGCGATTTGGGTAGCAATTTCTTTTATAACTGCTATGTATTTATTCGGAGGATTCCGATTGCCAAACGACAGTAAAATAGAATTCCTTGGTGTTGGCCGAATGCTTTTAGGATCAATGTTTTTAATAATCTCATTCTATTTATTACCAGGAATATTCGGGGCTCCAGTAAAGATTATTTCAGGGTTCCCTCCACCGTTGCATTACTCTGAAAAATATGCTTCCGAATCTTCTAATTCCGGTTCGGAAATTATTGATCATTTGACTTTTAATAATGATTTACAAGGAGCAATTGATTTCGCGAAAAAGGTAAACAAGCCAGTCATGATCGATTTTACGGGTTGGGGCTGCGTGAATTGTAGAAAAATGGAAGAGCAAGTTTGGACAGATTCAAAAGTTAAGAATATGCTTTCAAATGAAGTGGTCCTAGTTTCACTCTATGTCGACGAAAGGATTTACCTCCCAGAAGATGATCAATATATTTCGAAAATTTCAGGCAAGGAGATAAAAAGAGTAGGCCAGAAGTGGAGTGATTTTCAAGCAGAAAATTACAATGCAAATGCTCAGCCTTATTACGTATTATTAGATCCCAATGGTGGTTATGAGCCTTTGAATGGGAGCGCGTCTTACCATCCTGACCCTAAAATTTTTATCAATTGGTTGAATGAAGGTATCAATAAGTTCCAAAGTTTATGACGGCAAATTTTTTGGTGAAATTGTTTACAGAGGCTATTCGTGATTACCACGAACTAAACCTTTTAGACCCGCCATGCCCAAAATTCCAAACTGATGATCATCTTTCAAATTTGTTTTATCAAAAAGCATGGGTGGATATAATCCAGTGGCATCTGGAAGATGAGATTAGACGAGAGGATTTAACCTCTGAGGATTTTATTTCCATAAAAAGAAAGATTGATATACTGAATCAGACAAGGACTGAAAAAGTAGAAAAAATAGACTTCTTTTTGAGTGAACTATTACAACCTGAAAAGTTAAATATCAATGTTTTTAGAACAGAGTCATTAGGTTGGGCCATAGATCGATTAAGTATTTTACAATTAAAATTATTTCATATGGAAATTGAGGCCAAAAGAACGGATTCAACCGATTTATTGGTTCAAAAAGCTGATTTAGGTTTAAAGAAATTGAGAAATCAGAATTTCAACCTTATAAAAGGAATAGATCAACTTATTGCGGAATTAAAAGCTGGGGAAGTAAAATATCATTATTTTGAACAGCATAAATTATATAATGACCCGAATACGAATCCTGCTCTTTATAGCGTTGATTAATTATGGTTAATGATAATCATATTGCCGTTGCTCGTTTTTCAGCTCTTGGTGATGTGTTTATGCTATTTTCGGTCCTAGAGGATGCGACATTTCAGGATTCTTCTGTTTCTTTTACTCTGTTTACAAGACCTCATATTGCAAATCTTTTGCCAGTTGTTAAAGGGATACGAGTTATTGGTTTAGATATATCGGGTGATTATAAATCTTGGATCAGCCAATTATCTTTTTATTGGGGTTGGTATCGCAGTAATACTCCCAAATTTGTATTTGACGCTCATTCGCATCTGCGAACTGCGGTATTTTATTTTTTAGCTTTTTTAATGGGCTATAGAGTAAAAAGATTGCCAAAGAACCGAGCCCTAAGAAGAGCTTTTTTGAAAAAATACATCAAAAGTCTTCCAAGTATTCAATCAGAAATTAGCGAAATTTTACAATCTTTTGGTGTGAAATATCGTACCAAAATGTTTACTTTAAAACCAAGAGATAATAGTTTTTTAGGAGAAAAAAATACATGGATTATTTGCCCCTTTGCATCAAAAAAAACAAAAAACTGGCCTTTAGATAAGGCGATCAAAGTAATCGATGAAATATTAAATGAGGATAATTCAATAATTGTTTGCGGATCTAAAAAAGAGCTCGAGAACTGGAATTATTTTCCTCTTGGGCTAAAGCTTTCTTCAAATATGGAGATGAGCGAAAAAGAGATGTGGCTAAGAGCAAAAGGTGCAATCGTTTGCGATTCTGCGAATCAGCATATTGCTGCATCATATAATGTTTTATCTGTTGTTTTGTGGATGGGGACATCACCTAAAGCTGGATTCAAGGCGTTAAACAATAATTCTGGTTCCATAGATGTTGAGTATGATGGGTTAGAATGTAGACCTTGTTCGATTTCTGGTGTAAACTATTGCTCGAGAAAAGATTTTGCTTGTAAAAATATACCCACTGAAAAAATACTATCTGCAGTTAAGGATTTGAGTAAATAAATATTAATTAATCCCTTAATTTTTTTTCATTTATTTCCAGGTTCTATCTCGTGGATCCGGAGCATTTTTCGTCCAATTCAAGGGACCTCCACAGCCCCCAATTTCAATGATTACAGATGAAGGACTTCCGAAATATGTAAGCATTTTACTTCTCCAATTTCGATACTCGATGGCCTCAAATTGCATACAGGGTTGGTTAAGAATAGAGATGCTGTTGCCCTCGATGACTATTATGCTGGGATTTGCGTTTGAAACACTTCGAGAGTTTCTTCCTGGGCGAATTTGGCTGCCATCGATAAAGTCTTTTAACCATCTCTTCATGGCCCAATTTAAATCATCTGTATCCGAAAATTCAACTATTGTCATGAAAATATCGAACTTAACATTTCTATTGAGATTGTCTCTTTGTTTTTCGAGTTTTTCGAGTTTAAACTTAGTTCTGTACAAGCAATCTTCATATTCTATTGTACCAAGTCTTTCACCGCCAATATTTAAAGTTTTAACTTTGTAATTCGTTGATAAGTCATTTTTGAAGGCATTTATTCTTTGATTTAGTTCATCGGTTTGACCTAATAGTAATCTTGGAATTAAAAGAATTATAAAAACGAACTTTTTCATAATGAAAAGATACGTCGACATGTCTTCATATTACATTTGTAAAATGCGTATTGTATTTTTCTTTTTATTCATTTTTTCTAATTTAGGATTATGCGCTCAAATCGTTAATGTTGAAGCAATAAGAAGTCGAACTGGAATAGAATCCGGAACACATGGTATTGTAGATGGAAGTTTTTACTTTGGTGGAGCAAGAAATTTATTGATGAGATTATCTGCTTCAACAAATATTAGAAAGTCTATTGGAGACGAATCATACTATGGAATATTTAGTGGTAATTTTTCAACTAGAGTTGGAGGAGAATCGTTACTTTTTGAGCAAAATGGCTTCATTCACGGTCGTTACAATAAAAAGTTTTCGGATAAATTTACTGGTGAGGCTTTTTTTCAATGGCAATCTAATAAGCCAATGCGCATCGCTCAGAGATATAATTTTGGTTTGGGGCCTCGTTACATGGCTATTAAAACAAAAACTTTAAGTTTCTTTATTTCTCCTCTAATTATGTATGAAGTTGATATAGAGTCTTCAGGTAAGATAGAGAGCTTAATGCGAATGAGTACTTATATCTCTTTAGATGCTCTCTTTGCAAAGAAATATCGTTGGAATTCAATAGCTTATTACCAGCCAGCTTTTGGAAAATGGGATGATATTAGAGTTGTATTAAATTCAAGATTTTCCTCTCCCTTATCACCGAAATTAAATTTAGTAGTTTCATCGAATATTAATTATGACGCATATCCTGGAGGTTCAGATTTGCCAAATTTCACTTATGGTTTTACCTCGGGTCTTGGTTGGAGATTCTAAAATAACTTGTTTTGGTCCATTATTCTTAAAAAATCTGCGACTAAAAAAGTTGTTCCACCGATAAATAACGCGTCATTTTCTGAAAGTTCTTTTTTCACTCTCATTACAGCGTCTAGAAGTGAATTGCAAAGTATACTTTCCGTTCTATGCTTTCGCGATGAGTAATATAATTGACTTGCTGGTAGAGCCCTTTGAACTTTAGGTTCCGTTATAAAAACTTTAGACTCTGCGGGAATATATTTCCATATCATATCCCAATCTTTACCTAATACGCTTCCAAGAATCATAAAGCTATTGGATTTTTTTAGAATAATTTTTCTCCAGTCTGACATTACTTCTTTCAAGCCAGAGGGGTTATGAGCTGTATCAATGACTATAAATGGTTCATGATTTATTATTTGCCATCTTCCGCGAAATCCAGTAGATTTTGAAGTATTGATCAATCCTTTTTTAATTCCACTAGTACTAAATGGGAATCTATTTTGCGCTGATATTGCAGCTATCGCAGTTCTTTGATTTTGGTTTTGATAACTTCCCTTGAGATCCATTTCAAAAACTCTTGAAGACTTATTAACCCAAACAACTTTGCTGTTCTGTTTTTTTGCAACTTGGATGAACACATCTTGAGTCTCTTGATCTTTTTGTCCTATTACTACTGGCGTGTTTGGTTTTATTATTCCCGCTTTCTCACGAGCAATATCTCTTCGGGTTTCCCCTAAGTATTCTGTATGGTCAAGTTCAACGTTTGTGATAACACTAACTAAGGGATTTATAACATTTGTACTATCTAATCTTCCTCCCATTCCTACTTCAATTACTGCTAAATCAACTTTTGCTTTTCTGAAAGCATCAAAAGCCATCCCTACAGTTAATTCAAAAAAACTCAGTTTGAGCTCATCGATCTTAAACTTATTTTTTTTTATAAAATCAATTACAAATTTTTTCGCAATTAATTTTCCGTTAATTTTTATTCTTTCTCGAAAATCTAAGAGGTGGGGTGAGGTATATAAACCAACTTTATAACCTTCAGTGCATTAATATACTTGAGATCATGTGAGAGGTTGAACCCTTTCCATTGGTTCCTCCAATGTGAAAACAAGGAAATGTCTCTTGAGGTGACTCGAGATAATTCATGAATGACCATGTTTTTTTTAAATCAATTTTATAATTTTTAGATCCTGAGTTTTGATATACCGGAAGCTGCTGAAACATCCATGAAATTATCTCTTCGTAGGAATCCAAAATATTTATAAATCAAAAGGTATTTCGATTGGAATTTTTACACCTTGTTCATATGTGTTTTTTAAATCTGCCTCCCAACGAACTGTTTTCAGTAAATCTCTAGCCGTCTTCACAGCGCATCCAAGGTTTTCTGTAATTGTAGTTCCTTTTATGGGCTGATTCCCAATCCTGTAGGGAATTCCCTGGTTGTTTACCCAAACGTTTAATACAAGAAGTCCTTTCACACCGCAATTTCCTTCTCCTTTNATCTTACCAATTGATTTTCTTGAACCCAAGCTAAATCCAAGGACTCCAGACCCGATATTTTCCTCTAAACTTTTTAAATCTCCATTTGGTTTGCCCTTCATTCCCTCACCACTCTTCTTTTCTGGTGAGCTAGATTGAATCGAATTATTATTAAAACGATTATTTAGTCTCTTCGATAATTCGCTGTTGACCTTAGGTTTTTCCTTTGCTATATCTGAAGTATTGCTTTTTTCTCTATCAGAATCAATTTCTTTTTCTGGTATTTCTTTTGGAGAGTTCGTATTCTCATCATTAAGCTTTATTGACTCTGTAAGATTTTGGGTCTGCACTTCTTGACTTTCATCTAATTTTTTGCTAGGCTCACTAATTTCTGAGGTAATACTTTTATTTGATGGAATGGTTTGATCTAACTGATCATATCCAAAACTTATAGGAATTCCCATTTCTGGAGGTGGATCTTGATAGTTTAGCCCGATAAAAGAAAATAATACTAAGAGAAAAGCGTGTACAGAAAGCGTTGCAGCCCAACCCTTTTTTCTGTCACTTTTATCATTTGAATCAAAGGAATTCATTTTGGATCTGTGGCTAAGACCATTTTAATTTTATTTCTGTAGGCAATATCCATTATTCTCACTGCTTCTCCAGTAGGAACAGTCTCATCTGCTCTTAAAATTAGAATTGCCTCAGGGTCATTCGCAATATCTCTTAAAATAACCATTTCCAAATCATTTGAAGAGACAATATTCTCGTTAACACTCAATTGTAAATCTTTATTAATTGTAACTGTTATAGTTGATTTTTTTACAGTTTGCGCCTTACTCTGAGGTAAGGTTACATCTAAAGCTGATGAAGTAACTAATGTTGAGGTGAGCATGAAAAAAATCAACAATAAAAAAACAAGGTCCGTCATGGAGGACATGTTAAATTCTGCTGAAATTTTACTTCTATTTCTTAAGTTCATTTTATACGATCAAGCAGGTTCATTGAGGAGGTCTAAAAACTCCGTGCTGCTTACCTCCATTTTGTAAATAACTGACTCAACTCTCATGACCAAAAAATTGTATCCGAAATATGCAAATATTCCCACAATTAGGCCAGCTACAGTAGTTGTCATCGCCACATAAATACCTTCAGCTAGCATATCGACTTGAACGCCACCTCCTGCATTCGCCATTTCTTTAAAGGCTAAAATCATACCTATAACTGTTCCAAGAAACCCAAGCATCGGAGCACCGCCGGCAATAGTTGCGAGATAGGGTAGGTTTTTTTCAAGTCTTTGAATTTCTAATTTACCTTGGTTCTCAATTGAGGCGGATATGTCTTGTAATGGCTTACCTATTCTTGAAATTCCCTTTTCAATCATTCGCGATATAGGGCTATTGGACCTCTTACAAAGCTCGATTGCAGAATCCAATTTTCCTGAAGATATATAATCCTTAATATCACTCATGAATTCAGAGTCTATTGCATTTGCCCGCTTTAAGGCACTCATTCGATTTACGAAAATATAAATCATCAGAAAACTNAGCATTACCATGAAAGACATAATTATTTGNGCCCCNATNCCTCCTGATGTCATTAGGCTAATNATNCTCAAAGTTTCTTCTACTGGGATNTTTTCGGATTGAATATTNTTTGAGTCAATGNTTTCGGTGGGAATCTCAATTTGAAGAAAATTTANTTGCATGAGAAAATTTNTTTTAATTTAAGTTACCAAGAAAAGATGAGTTACGTTCATTTTTTCANTTTCGATNTAGNCAGAAGTTATNAANTAATCCAGGATTGCATNACGTAGGCTGCAATNCCACATGAATAACCCAATAACGCAAGAAGNCTAATTTTTCTTATNTACCACCCAAANGGAATTTTTTCAAGTCCCATTACTGCTACTCCTGCNGCAGAACCAATGATTAAAACTGATCCNCCTGTTCCNGCGCAATATGCAAGAAAATTCCAGAACAAACCATCNTGTGCAAAAAATGTATCTGGAGCTAAATCGTACATTCCCATTACCGCAGCNACGATGGGAACGTTNTCTACTATTGCACTAAAAACTCCAATTAAGCTTCCAACTATATAAATGCCNGTTGTTGATTTNGTTCCAAACTTTTCTTCNAGGGTCGCTGCTACATCACTNANCTGCCCTCCTTCCTGAAGGCTTGCTACGGCNANNAATATCCCTAAAAAAAANAAAACGGATGCTACATCAACTTTTTTGAAAGCTCCTAATANNCCGATTTCATTTCGAAATTTTGATGGCTTTTTTCGATGTAAAATATCTGTTATTAGCCANAGTGANCCCAAACTNAGCATCATNCCCATAAAAGGNGGTANATGAGTTATTGTTTTAAACACGGGNACGAATATTAANCCNGANACNCCAGAAAATAAAATAATAATTTGATCTCTTTGTCTTANAGTNTTTTTTGGAGTNTCNTCTACTTCNGCCCTTTCAACATCACCTTTNAGAGCATAACTTANATAAAGTAGGGGAGCCAAAAGNGATACNAGTGAAGGAATAAATAGNGTTGTGATAACATTNCCNGCCGATATTTGTCCNCCGATCCAAAGCATTGTTGTTGTCACATCACCTATGGGCGAAAATGCTCCACCAGAATTTGCAGATATTACTACCATTCCAGCAAATAGCCATCTTGTATTTTGATCTTTTATAAGTTTCCTAAGCAAGGAAATCATAACTATCGATGTAGTAAGATTGTCCAGAATAGCGGAGAAAAAGAATGTCATTAAACAAACAATCCAGAGGGTCGCAACCTTATTTTTTGTTGATATTCTGTTTGTTATCAGGCTGAACCCATTGTGAGAATCTACTAACTCCACTATGGTCATGGCCCCAAGAAGAAAAAAAAGAATGCTTGATATTTCACCCAAATGGGATAGAAGTTGATGCTCTACATGAGCTATTTCCGTTTCTCCCAGAATAAAGATTGTCCAGCATAGCACACCAGTAACTAAAGATGCTGCAGCTTTATC
>NYSL01000014.1 GCA_002682945.1 Cryomorphaceae bacterium
ACCACACTTTGGTTAGAATGGCGAGTATAACTGGTGGGTCCACAGATTGGACTACTGGGGCTTTAGAATGGGATGTTTATCCGCAAAATACTTGGACCTTCATTGGGTCTCATAGCAACAATTGTTTTGGAGGAGGACCCACTGGCCCGAGTATTCGCTTCACGGGTTCTTCATCTCAGGTTTTAGAGGGAAATATTACAACATCCATTGATCTTTATATTCAGCCTGCAGTGACTACAAGCTCTTCTGTGAATCTCAAAATTTCAACAGGAAGCGGATTTACAGTTGGAACGGACGCAACATTCAACCCTAATATATCTGCTTCAGGAACAATGATTAATATTCCAGCGAATGCCGATACAATTAGCATTGATGTTACAGTAATTGATGATGCTATTAATGAAGGTACTGAATATGCTGATTTTATTATTCAGTCTGTTGGAAGCGGCTTAACTATTGGTGTTATCGATAGCATGCGCTTTACTATTAATGATGATGATACACCCATACCGACCTACACGATTCCTCAAATAAAAGGACAAAACTCAGATGGGGTTTCTGATTCGTTGGGAGTCTACTGCAAAGTAGAAGGAACCGTTATTGGCGTAAATATGCAATCAGCCTCAACAGGTAATGTTGCCTTTACAATCCATGATGGGTCTGTCGGTTTTGGTGTATTCTCGCCGTCGAGCTCATCTCACGGCTATACCGTTACTGAAGGAGATGTTGTCCGAGTTATAGGTACCATTGGTCAATTTAATGGGCTTGCCCAAGTGGGTGCGGATTCCATCGCCGTTGTTTCAACAGGTGCAGGTATTCCAACTCCAACGACAATAATTACTCTAGATGAGACCACTGAAAGTAATCTTATCCGAATGAATAATGTTGTTGTTGTTGACCCAACCCAATGGACAAATGCTGGTTCTGGATTTAACGTTGACGTATCTGACGGTATGAATACAATCGCCTTAAGAATTGATGCAGATGTCACATTATACAATGAGCCTTGCCCTGTTGGTGTTTTTGATATTATAGGTATTGGTGGTCAATTTGATATGAGTAGTCCTTATACAAGCGGTTATCAAATGCTGCCTCGTCAAAAAGAAGATGTCTTATTCCCAACACCAACAACCTATGATCTGGCGATAACAGAAATCATGTCTGGATCAAATGACCCAAACACAAATCTTAGTGAGGACTGGTTTGAGATTAAGAATTATGGAAGTACCTCCGTAGATCTATCAGGGTTCTCATGGGATGATAACTCTTTCAACCCTGGAGTATCAGTCTTTATGAGTAATACTGTGATTCAACCTGGAGAATCTATGGTCGTTTGGGGTGGCTTAACAACTCATGAAGGTCATTTTATGGGGAACTGGGGATTAAGCAGTTCGATTCAAGTGATTTGTTCAGATGAATTGGTGAACAGTTCATTCCCAAGTTTAAGTTCATCATCAGATGCAGTAGTATTATTTGATACCTCTTCTACTCCTATAGAAATCTGTAGAGCAGAATACACTTCAACCACAGCAGGATATTCTGTAGAGTTTGATACGAATTGTGTTTATTTAGGAAATGCATCAGCTGGAGTTCGAGGCGCTTATTCGTCAGCAGGGGGAGATATTGGTTCTCCTGGAGATGAAGCTTTTCCTTTTAATCTAACTGACCAAGAGATGGACAAAATTCAGATTTATCCGAACCCAGCTTCAACGATGGCGACTCTTCAAATGCCAGAGGCGGGGAACAAAACGATACGAATTATTAATGCCATTGGTCAAAAAATATACGAACATGAAACTCAAGACATCGTGCACAGTATAAATACTGAAATTATGTATGATGGCATTTACTTGATTCAGGTCAAGACTCTACAGAGTGACAAGACCCTCAAGCTAATTGTGAAGCATTAAGCTAAAAGAAAACAATTAATAGAAAAGGCCAGCATCATGCTGGCCTTTTTATTTTCGAGCGAAAGACGGGATTTGAACCCGCGACCCCGACCTTGGCAAGGTCGTGCTCTACCAACTGAGCTACTTTCGCAGTGGGCGACAAAAATAGAAAGAAATAACTCCTTAACAATCATTAAAAATGAAATTATTAGGCTTTATTCAAAAGAGATTTCCATCGTTGTATTAAAAGTAAGGCGTCAATGGGAGTCAATGTATTTACATCCAACTCTTTTAGTTCTTTTGTTAAAGCTTCTAACTCAGGGCTTTCAAATTGTACTAGAGACATTTGATAGCTTGGAGTGTCCTTTTCGATAATTTCAACTTTCTCACCATGCAGCTCTTCTAACTCAGCGAGCAATTCATTTGCCCTTAAAACTACAGTTTGTGGCATGCCTGCCATTCTTGCAACGTGAATTCCAAAACTATGATTTGATCCCCCGGATTCTAATTTTCTCAAAAAGACAATATTCCCTTTCTCTTCTCGAACAGTAATATGTTTATTTATAATTCTCTCACATGATTTTTCTAAAGAAACTAATTCATGATAATGCGTCGCAAAAAGAGTCAAAGGTCGATGCGGGTGAGAATGCAAATATTCGGTAATTGACTGAGCTATACTTAACCCATCATAGGTGGCAGTACCTCTACCAATTTCATCGAGAAGAACCAAACTTTTTGGGGTTAAACCATTTAAAATACTTGCCGTTTCAGACATCTCGACCATGAAAGTAGATTCTCCTTCAGAAAGATTATCACTTGCCCCTACTCGTACAAAGAGTCTATCCAATATCGATAAACTCGATGATTTTGCAGGAACGAAGCTACCCATTTGAGCAAGGATTGAAATCAGTGCTGTTTGACGAAGCAAAGCTGATTTTCCGCTCATATTGGGCCCTGTAATTAATAATATCTGCTCTTTCGCTGAATCCAAATTAATATCATTTGGAACATAGTATTCACCCTCAGGAAGACTATATTCTATAACGGGATGACGCCCATCAACAACCTTATATTTTTGATCATCATTCCATTTTGGCATCGACCATGAGTTTTTCTTCGCCAATCGAGCAAAAGCAAATAAAACATCTACCGAGGCAATACATTTTGCACTCATCAACAAAGGGGAAACAAATGACTGTGCCTTTTTTATAAGATCCGCGTATAATTCTGACTCTAGATCCGATAATTTAGATTCGGCATTCAAAATATCCACTTCTAAGGTTTTTAACTCCTCAGTAATATACCTTTCGGCATTAACTAAAGTTTGCTTCCTTATCCAATTATCAGGGACATTTTCTTTTTGTGAATTTCGGACTTCTAGATAATAGCCAAAAACAGAATTGAAATTAATTTTTAGTCCCTGAATACCTGTCGATTCAATCTCTTTCTCTAAAATCTTTTTCAAAAGGAATTTAGAATCATCTTTTAAACTCCTGAAACTATCTAGCTTTTCATGGAACCCAGAACGAATAATACCTCCTTTAGATGCAAGTAAGGGCAAATCATCGGCTAAAGTTTCATTAATTACTTCTGCTAGCCTATCTAGAGGATCTAATTTTTCCAAATAAGGCATCCATGCATCTACACCATTCAATTTTTCCCCTATTTCTCGCACATAAAAAAGACTCTCCGCTATTCGTTTTAACTCTCTTGGGCCTATCCTACCTGTAGAAAGTCGAGTCCCGAGGCGCTCTAAATCTGATATTAAGCTGAGATTATCTTCAATGGCCTTCGAGCCGTCTGATGATAAGACTGACGCAACAGCATTTTGACGTTGCTTTATGCTTTTCAAATCTGTTAAGGGCAATGCAAGCCATCTTCTTAACATTCTCCCTCCCATAGGGGTCAAGCACACATCTATGACATCCAGCATTGATGTCCCCCCTGCAAAAGAGGTATTAAAAAGCTCCAAATTATTCAACGTAAATCGATCCATCCATAAATGAGTAGATACCCTTAAACGCTGGATTCCTTGAATATGAGATTTATTATCATATTTGGATTGCTCCAGATAATGAAATAATGCACCAGCAGAAATAACTGCAAGGGGAGCATCGGACAATCCAAACCCCTTTAAACTTTTTGATTTAAAATGACCATGTATTTTTTCCTCTGCATAATCGTATTGAAAAACCCAATCTTCAATTCCTGAGGGGGTCCGATCTCTTAATAGCTTAGCAATAAGATCAGATCTGTTTCTTCGATCGTAAACAATTTCTTTTGGATCAAAACTTTGTATCCATTTATCAATGTCGAGATATGAACCTTCAGCGACGAGGAATTCCCCTGTGGAGACATCTAAAAGAGCAATACCTCCGTTATCTTTGTCCAGATGAACAGCAGCTAAAAAATTATTCGAATGGCTCTTTAACAAATTATCAGAATGACTGATTCCGGGTGTCACCAATTCTGTGACACCTCTTTTGACAATTCCTTTTACCGACTTAGGGTCTTCTAGTTGCTCACATATAGCCACTTTATATCCTGCATTTACTAATCGAGGCAAATACGTTTCTATTGCATGATAAGGGAAGCCAGCTAATTCTGTTGCAGCGGCAGCGCCATTACTTCTTTTTGTAAGTGTTATCTCTAGAGACTTTGATGCCTTTATCGCGTCATCTCCAAAAGTTTCATAAAAATCTCCAACACGAAATAATAGGATAGCCTCAGGATGCTCAGCTTTCACAGCATTAAACTGACGCATTAAGGGAGTTTCTTTGGAAGATTTTGACATATTTAAAAAAAATAACGGCCTTACCTTTGCGAATATAAGAAGTCATTACATCACCTCGCTGAAAGTGTTTAAAAGACTCGGGTTAATATGAAAAAGAAAAAGACTGATGAGTTAAACCGTCATGATTTAAAATCATATCTTAAATCAAATAAAGTCCCGGTATGGATAATATTAGAGAATATAAGGAGTGCGCATAATGTAGGGAGTTTCTTTAGAACTGCAGATGCTTTTGGGCTCAAAGGAATCTCTTTATGTGGATATTGTGCAAGGCCACCACATACGCAACTAGACAAGGTTGCCTTGGGGGCAACAGAATCTGTAGAATGGATTGGATTTGATAATGGAGAAGAAGCCATTTTAGACGCAAAGGGAAAAGGGTACTTAGTTCTTGCTATTGAGCAAGTGCACGAAGCTGAAAGTCTTGAAAAAATCCCCAACCCTGAAATGGGAATTGCTCTGGTTTTTGGAAATGAGGTCACCGGAGTAGATGAAAAAACATTAAGCTCTTGTGATGGTGCCATTGAGGTTCCCCAATTTGGAATAAAGCACAGCTTGAATGTGAGTGTATGTGGGGGAGCCGTTCTTTGGGAGGCAAGTAAAAAATATCGTTTTAAATAAAAAAGGGATGCGATGCACCCCTTTTTAAAACTTTATCTAAGCTCAATTATTTGATAAATTGAAATTCAACTCTTCGGTTATGATTATTTTTTGTGCTTAATAATTCTGATTCTCCTTTTGATTTGATTTCAAATCTCGCCTCAGAAATTTTAAAGGTTGTAGTTAAAGATCTTACAACAGATTTCGCTCTTCGCTCACCCACTCTCAAATTCACTCTTTCTGAGCCAGTTTTATCCGTATGTCCAATCACACAAAGACGTAGACTAGGGTTTGCACGCATCATCTTAGCAACTACAGCTAATTTAGCTTCGTCTTCAGAGGACAAAGAAGCAGAGTTTGTAGAGAAATGCATTTCTGGAATAAAAGCAGCAGCTACTTTATTGCTCAAAGTACCTTCTATTTTTTTTCCTTGGAAGTTTACAAGGGCACCTGCAGGGGTATTTCTTTCTAGATCTTTCGAATCAAGAACACCGTCTCCATCACTATCCAATTCCCTACCTGAAGCATCAACACGGGCGCCTCTTTGGGTAAAAGGATCAACATCTAGTTCATGACGAACTCCGTCTCCATCAAGGTCTAATGCCCGACCGGAGCCATCAACAAGAGCACCTTTGGGAGTATTTGACTCAAGGTCAAAAGCATCCGAGACACCATCACCATCATTATCAACTTGGACTTTTGCCAAATCACCTTTCAAAGTATCAACTGTGGCTTCAAGCTCCTTAATTTGAGCACAGGAAACAAAAGCTACTGATACTATGGCTAAAATTGCGTATTTCATTTTTTATTTTTTTCGTTTAATTGATACAAATGTACCAAATTTTCATCGCTACAAGTAGTCAACAGTTCCTTACCATCCTTTTTCTTTTCAGGGTGGATCCAATCCGACCAAAATTCATTTAAAGGGACCAACACAAATCGCCTATCCGCCATTCTAGGGTGAGGGACTTTTAGATTTCTTGAATAATATATCCCCTCTGACCAAAGGATTATATCCAAGTCAATAATTCTATCTTCATAATCTCTTGATTTTAAATTCCTATTCCTTCCCATCCTTTTTTCAACTGTAAGCAAAAAAATCATGAGATCAGAGAGTGAATCTTTCCACTCAACTTCAATCATTTGATTTAAATAATCATTCCCAACATACCCCCAAGAATTTGAACAAAAGACACTGCCTTTTCTTATTAGCTGAACTTCATTTTTTAAAATGTCGATAGCATCACTTATACTAGAATAGGGGTCCATCAAATTGCTTCCCAACAAAATCAGGACTCGATTTTTTTCAGAACATGATCGTATCTTCACCTCTAAATATTTTTTTAAATTTTCAAAATAATTTCTAGACCATGAAGGTATTCTTTTCAAGTTTTTTAGGAGTCATCGCCGGATTATTCTTTATTTTTTTTATCACCATTATCGCAGGGGTGGCTATAGCTTCTAGTTCTTCATCAAAAGAAACAGAAATACTGGAAAAATCAACTTTAAAAATCAATTTAGATGGTGTCATTGAGGATCGACCAGATAAAGCAAATCAACTGCTCGCAGAGCTTATAGATCAACCAACCACTTTGTCCTTAACTGAGATGCTTCTCTCTATTGAAGCGGCTTCCAAAGACCCAAAAATTGAAGCAATTTGGTTAAAAATGGGGCTATTCGAAGCAGGGTATGCAAGCCTTCAGGAACTAAGAAATGCTCTTGAAAAATTTCAGAACGAGGGTAAAACTATTATATCATCGGGGAAAATATATTCTCAAAAAGCTTTCTATCTAGCATCCATAAGTGATGAAAAAATCATTGTTCCTCAAGGAGTGATGGAAATAAGCGGACTTAGTAGTGCCCCTATTTATTGGAAAGATGCTTTCGATAAACTAGGAGTTAAGGCACATCTAATAAGAGGAAATGACAATATTTATAAAAGTGCCGGTGAGCCTTTCATAGCAAGTAAAATGTCAAAAGCCAATAAAGAACAAACCACAGCGAGGCTGAGCTCTCTTTGGTCATCAATAGAAAAAGATATATTCGAATCCATTCCTGAGCTCTCCGAGTCTAAGGGTTGGCAAAACATCTTAAATAATCAGCCTTTAGTTCAAGCAAGTGATGCCATTAATTATGGTCTTATGGATCATGCCATCTACCCTGATAGTATGAAAGGCTTTTTGAAACATGTGCTTTCCCATAAAATAAAAGATGATCAAATCGTTGGGCTATCTAAATACAATAAGTCGTTAGAAAAAGCGTCAGGAATGAATAAAATAGCAGTGCTTATTGCAGAAGGAAATATAGTAGATGGAAATGGTTCTGGAAAAGGCTCAGTAACTGACGGTGGAATGGGAAAAGCCATAAAGTCTATTCGAAAAGATAAAAGAATAGAAGCAGTCATTCTTCGAATTAATTCACCTGGTGGTTCAGCATTGGCTAGTGATATGATTTGGAACGATATTTCCCTACTCGCAGAAGAAAAGCCCGTTTATGTGAGTATGGGTAATGTGGCCGCATCGGGAGGGTATTACATCGCTGCGCCATGTGAAAAGATATATGCATCTCCAATGACGATCACGGGCTCCATTGGGGTTTTTGGTCTTTTGTTTAGTGCTGAAGACTTAATGCACGATAAACTTGGAATTAAAACTCAGCCTGTTGGAACTCATCCGCTAAGCAATTTGATCACTATTGACAATGACCTAAGCGAGAGTGCATTATCTGTTCTTCAAAATAATGTTAACAAAACCTATGACAGATTTAAAGAGGTAGTTAGCGAGGGTAGAGAAATAGATATTAAAAAAGTTGATAGCCTTGCAAAAGGACATGTTTACTCAGGAAGTGATGCTCTCGAAATTGGCTTAGTTGACGAATATGGGGGGCTACTAGATGTCATTGGAGAAATTCAATCAAATTTGGATAAGCCTGCACGATTGGTTTTTTATCCGAAACAAAAAGACCCTATTCAGGAAGCATTGGAAAAAATAAAAGTAAAAACGAATAATATTTTCTTTAGCTCCAAAAGTAAAATTCTGAAAAATATAGAAGAGAAAATTAAAGTCCTAGAGGATCTTGAAGGAACTCAAATGAGACTGTTAGATTACGAATTCTAAAGAAATTTATATGGATAGCAGGTTAAACACAAAAAATAGCCGTCATGCTCTTCTACTATATATTATACTAGCAGGTCTATTTATTGCATCTCTAACGGTATGTAATTTGATCGCAAATAAATTTATCACATTAGATCTTGGATTTTATACGTTTGTCCTTTCTGCCGGAGTTCTACCCTATCCAATAACTTTTTTAATTACAGACTTTCTCTCTGAATTCTATGGTCAAAGGAGAACAAACTACGTCATTATCAGCGGTTTAATTTCCTTGTTTTTTGTTCTATTTGTAATCTGGCTTGGTAGTCAATTTACAGCTACTGATAACTCACCAATATCCAATAGCTCTTACGATTTACTATTTGGCAATTCTGGCAAAGTGATTTTTGCATCGATGACTGCTTATTTATTTGCCCAACTCATTGATGTACGGATTTTCCATTTCTGGAAGAACCTTACTAGAGGCAAACACCTATGGTTGAGAAATAATTTTTCAACTATAATATCACAGCTCATAGATACAACAATGGTAGTTGGTATCATTTTTTTTGATACTACAGAGTTAGGCACCATTGGAAAAATGATTTTAGATGGCTGGTTTTTTAAAATTCTCTGTGCTCTTTTAGACACACCAATCATATATCTGGGCACATATATTTTTCGATCAAAATTTAAAATTTCAGAAATACAATAATTGGATTAGATTCCAATCAATATTCCCATCTAATAATCGCTCCTTCATGGCTTCTCCAATTTAAAACCTGACCATCAGAGAATATTAAATACTGTCCTCTCAATCCACAAAGGACTCCTTCGTACTCAGGCCCACTGATTAAATTAATACTTTTTATATTCTTTAATTTTGAATTCATATCATAATAAAAATTGCATTCCTCCCCTTTAGGATCGAAAAACATTTTTAATTTTTGGGGCAAAAATTCTTTTGACTTCATAGCCTCATCCTCAAGATCTCTGCCATCCAGTTCATCTTTAAGCATCATTTTCCAATTTGTCTTGTCCGAGTATCTATTTTTTAGTTCTACCTCTATAAGACCTGCTTGATAGCGATTTTCCGTATTTGCAATTACGCGAGCCCTTGCCGCTCCTTGGTCCATCCACCGGGTGTGCATTTGTTCACTCCGGGTAACGCCAACCTTAATCTTTCCTGCATCTGCTAAATAAACGATATGAGGCTGTAATTGAAAGCGCTTTTCTTGCTCTAAGTCTCTATCTTCTATATTTAAATGAGCCTTGCTCATTTCTGGACGAAGGATAGAGTCACCGGCAAGAGGGCTCTCAAAAAAGCATTTTTTACAACATCCCATTCTAAAAAGGTCATCATAAAACTTATTGCACGACTTGCAGATATATACGCCCTTAAAATTCAATGAAATATTTCTCCCTAAAAGGTTATTTAAATGAAGAATATGCTCTCCAACTTCATTATAAACTTGAATTGGAGACTTGTAAACATTAATTAGCTTTTTTGCTTGGCCCTCGGCATACATTGTATTTCATTAACTAACTTTATTGATCTTAGTTAACATTTCAAAATTATGGCCTTTTCTCCAATAACGGACTTAATTAAATGGCGTCTCAAAAGCAGAATGAATGCAATTGAATCCATGAAAATAAATCCGGAGATTTCCCAAAGTCGTGTTCTAGAAAATTTGTTAACCCACATGAAGGAAACCACATATGGTAAAAAATATGGTGTTCACAAAAATATGTCTTATGATGAGTATAAATCAGCTGTGCCTGTGGTGAATTATGAATCACTTACTCCATGGATTGATAGAACCATGAAAGGAGAAGAGAATTTACTTTGGGATGGCCCCATTCAATGGTTTGCCAAAAGCAGCGGAACAACAAGTTCCAAAAGTAAGTTCATACCAGTTAGTCGAGAGTCTCTTAATGATTGTCATCTGGCAGTTGGGAAAGATTTACTTGCAATTTATACTCATGAAAATCCTAATAGCCAGCTATTTGAGGGATTATCCTTGAGGCTGGGAGGGTCGAGTAAGATAAATGAGCTGGAAAATGTTACATACTATGGTGATTTATCGGCTATTATGATTCAAAACCTTCCTTTTTGGGCAGAATGGAGGTCCACTCCATCAAATGATATCGCTCTTATAGAAGATTGGGAGGAAAAAGTAGAAAAAATTTCAAAACAAGTAAGTGGCCAAAATATAACTTCACTGTTTGGAGTCCCTTCATGGATGCTTGTACTAGTAAAAAGAGTTCTAAACGAAAATAGTGTGACTTCTTTGGAAGAGATTTGGCCGAATTTAGAATTGTTATGCCATGGTGGTGTCAGTTATAAGCCTTATTCAGATAGCTTTAAAAAAATTCTTCCAAAAAACTGTAAACTGTTAGAAACCTATAATGCATCGGAAGGTTTTTTTGCGATTCAAGACCGTCTTGACCAAGATGGTTTGTTATTAATGCTTGAGCATGGTATTTATTACGAATTTATTCCCATGTCTAAATTTCATGGACGAAAATCAAAGGCCATAAATCTAGAAAAAGTTGAATTAGGTATTGAATATTCAATAGTAATTAGTACAAATGGAGGACTTTGGAGATATATTCTTGGAGATACAGTGAAATTTATTTCATTGGCCCCACATAGAATTGAAATAACCGGAAGAACTCGACATTTTATCAATGTTTTTGGAGAAGAAGTGATTGTTGAAAATACAGATAAAGCTTTAATGATAGCATGTAACAAAACAAATTCTGAAATTATTGACTACACCGTCGCTCCTATTTTCATGAAGGATGGAAAGAGTGGAGCTCATGAATGGCTAATAGAATTTTCGAAAGCGCCAGAAAAAATTCAGGAATTCGCCATAAAACTCGATGAAGAATTAAAAAAGCTAAATTCTGATTATGAAGCTAAGCGTTTCAAGGATATGGTGCTTAGATTTCCAGTAGTTCAAAACGCGGGAGCAAAAACATTTCATAAATGGCTAAAATCCAAGGGTAAACTTGGAGGGCAAAATAAGGTCCCAAGATTATCAAATAATAGAGAAATTCTAGAAGAAATTCTTAAATTTAATCAGTCCTAAACATAACTCCTTTAACTTAACTCTAGATATGCATATTGCTATTGCCGGAAATATCGGCTCAGGAAAAACAACATTGACAACATTACTCTCAAAACATTATGGCTGGGATGCTCATTATGAAGAGGTAGATCAAAACCCTTACTTAGATGATTTTTACGGAGACATGATGCGTTGGTCTTTTAATTTGCAGATCTTTTTTCTCCACAGTCGATTTCGTCAAATCCATGATATTCGCAAAGGTGATAAGACTGTTATTCAAGATCGAACAATTTATGAAGACAGCACAATATTTGCGCCAAACCTGCATGACATGGGGTTGATGTCATCTCGAGACTTTGATGCATACATGAGATTATTTGATTTAATGGAAGAGTTTATAAACCCTCCTGATTTATTGATTTATCTAGATGCGTCTGTACCAACTCTTGTTGAGCAAATTCAAAAAAGAGGAAGGCCATATGAAAACTCGATTCGACTTGATTATCTAAAAAGGCTAAATAATAGATATCAAGATTGGGTTAAAGGATATGACAAAGGTCAATTATTAATCATCGATGTTGACAATAACAATTTTGCAGAAAACGCAGAGGACCTAGGGAAAATAATTTCCAAGATCGATGGAGAACTTAACGGATTATTTTAAATCGTAAAAGAAATAAAAGTCGGATCTGGACTTAGCCGATCCCTAAACTTTTAAATATTCTTTAAACTATCTCACAGGTCTTGTAAATCGTTATTGATTACTTTTTCCAAATGAGTAACTGATATTTCATGCAATTCAGATGAATGTGATTCGTGATTTTCGCCTTCACCTACGGATATAAATGGAGCAATAATCAAAGCCACAATAGAGGTTAATTTTATTAAAATATTCATGGATGGGCCTGAAGTATCCTTGAAAGGATCTCCAACCGTATCTCCAGTTACAGAAGCTTTGTGGGCATCTGAGCCCTTGTACTCCATTTTTCCATCAATTTCTACCCCTTTCTCAAAAGACTTTTTTGCATTATCCCATGCTCCACCTGCATTATTTTGGAACATGCCCATCAAAACACCGCTAACTGTAATCCCTGCAAGAAGTCCTCCTAGCGCTTCGGGGCCAAATGCAAAGCCAACAACAATAGGTGATAATAAAGCTAGAGCTCCTGGAGCGACCATTTGACGAATCGAAGCTGCAGTAGAAATTTCAACGCACTTCTCGTATTCAGGCTTTGCGGTGCCTTCCATGATACCTGGAATCTCTTTGAATTGTCTACGAACTTCACGAACCATTTCCATAGCCGCTTTACCCACAGCTGAAATTGCCATCGAGCTAAAAAAGAATGGTATCATAGCACCGACAAAGAGCATTGCTAGAACATCTGCTTTATAAATATCAATGCTTGTAATTCCAGCTAAGCCGACATAAGCTGCAAAAAGAGCAAGGGCAGTCAGTGCCGCAGATGCAATTGCAAATCCCTTTCCTGTTGCAGCAGTTGTATTACCGACAGCATCAAGATTATCCGTTCGCTCTCTAACCTCACTGGGTAAAGCACTCATTTCAGCAATTCCACCAGCATTGTCTGCAATTGGACCAAATGCATCAATTGCCAACTGCATCGCGGTAGTTGCCATCATACCTGCTGCTGCAATAGCTACTCCATATAGCCCTGCCAATTCAAAAGAACCATAAATTCCTCCTGCAAGGATAATTATTGGAAGAACGGTAGATTCCATCCCAATAGCCAGACCTCCAATTACATTGGTTCCATGACCCGTTGAACTTTGCTGAATGATACTATCCACTGGACGTCGACCCATTGATGTATAATATTCGGTAACTAAACTCATTAAAGTCCCCACTACTAAACCTAAAATAATTGACCAAAAAACATTCATTTGTGTAATATCTAAAATCACATCTCCTCTTTGAAATGTCATAACATCGGGTAACATCCATTGTATGACAAAATAGCTTGTAATCGCAGTTAATATCATGGAGCTCCAGTTACCGAGATTCATAGCATTCATAACACTAGAATTCTCGTCCTTGATACGAACAAATAGAGTTCCTGCTATTGAGTAAATAATTCCAATCCCAGCTATAAGCATTGGTAATAGTATGGGAGCATTTCCACCAAAATCATCATTTGAGATGACTTCTCGACCCAAAACCATAGTTGCCAACATAGTTGCTACATAAGAACCAAACAAATCAGCTCCCATCCCTGCAACATCTCCTACATTATCTCCGACATTATCAGCTATCGTAGCTGGATTCCTAGGGTCATCTTCAGGAATTCCTGCTTCCACTTTTCCTACTAAATCAGCTCCTACATCTGCAGCTTTAGTATATATTCCTCCGCCAACACGTGCAAAGAGAGCAATTGATTCTGCGCCTAAGGAGAATCCTGCTAAAACTTCTAAAGCCTGCTGCATATCATCATACATTCCCGTAAAAACAATGTAAAGAGTTCCTAAACCGAGTACAGCTAAACCTGCTACGCCAAGACCCATTACAGTACCTCCGGTAAAAGAGACCTTCAAAGCTTGAGATAAAGATGTCCTTGCGGCCTGCGTTGTGCGGACATTTGCTTTTGTGGCAATATTCATTCCTATCCAACCTGCGAAGGCTGAAAAGACTGCTCCAATCAAAAAAGAAATAGCAATTACCCAATCCGTGTGTTGAGAGACAACTTCTAATTCTGCAGACCATGCCAAAAGGGCTCCTGCGAAAATGACAAAAACCCCTAATACCTTCCATTCGGCTTTCAAGAATGCTAAAGCTCCCTTTGATATGTGACCTGCTAATTCAACCATATTAGAGTCACCAGCATCTTGCTTGCTTACCCATATCGCCTTAAATATCATGATTATAAGACCGATAACTCCTAGTAAAGGGATGATAATTTCAACTGACTGATTATTCATTTTTTGGGATATTAATTATTTATTAGAATTAAATAGATTTAAGAAGAATGCGAGTTCTAAGGTTTCTGGTAGAGCACCTCTCTAATTGCATTTGTTAATTGCTTTTTNTTCGGAAGAAAGGCTTCCATCAATGTAGGAGCATAAGCTGCTGGAGTGTCAGCTGTAGTTAATCTGATGATTGGAGCATCTAAAAAATCAAAAGCTCTTTTTTGAACCATGTATGTCAATTCCGTTGAAATACTGCCAAGCGGCCATGCTTCCTCCAAACAAATTAATCGGTTTGTCTTTTTTACTGATTGTATAACAGTGTCATAGTCAATTGGCCTGACCGTTCTTAAATCAATAACCTCCACTTCGATATTTTCAGCAGATAATTCTTCTGCAACCTCTAATGCTATTTTAATTATCTTACCAAAACTCACTACAGTTACATGATTCCCACTCCTTTTGATATCCGCAACGCCTATGGGTATAGTATAATCTTCCTCAGGTACCATTCCTTTATCTCCATACATCTGTTCAGACTCCATGAAAAGAACAGGATCATCATCACGAATAGATGATTTTAAAAGACCCTTTGCGTCATAAACATTAGATGGGACTACCACCTTTAGGCCNGGGCAATTTGCATACCAACTTTCAAATGCCTGACTATGAGTAGCCCCAAGTTGACCCGCAGAAGCTGTAGGACCGCGAAAAACCATAGGGACTGAAAGTTGACCACCAGACATTTGTCTCATTTTTGCAGCATTACTTATTATTTGATCAATGGCTACCATGGAAAAATTAAATGTCATAAACTCTACAATCGGTCGTAAGCCATTCATAGCTGCACCTACTGCAATCCCTGCGAAGCCAAGTTCAGAGATCGGAGTATCAATAATTCGTTTTGATGAGAACTCTTGAAGCATGCCTTTAGATGCTTTGTATGCACCATTATATTCTGCAACTTCCTCNCCTATGAGAATAATATCATCATTCTCACGCATTTCTTCACTCATTGCTTCGGCTACTGCCTGACGAAATTGAATTTCTCGCATATGTTTATTCTTTAAGGATGGCAAAAATAAGGACTTCGGATGTATTTTTACATCACTTAGAATATTTTATACCCTTAGCTTAAATTCTTATTATGAAAATATTAGTTTGCATAAGCCATGTGCCAGATACTACTTCAAAAATTCAGTTTGATCCTGACGGTAGTTCATTAGACAAAAACGGTCTTCAATTTGTTATAAACCCTTATGATGAGTTTGGTTTGACAAAAAGTCTTCAATTGAAAGAAAAGCACGGGGGCTCTGTGTCGGTAATTACATTTGGAGACGCAAGTGTAGAGCCTACACTGAGAAAAGCCCTTGCAATTGGAGCAGATGAAGCCCACCGTATAGATGGCTCCCCATTAGATGGAATTCAAACAGCTGAGGAGTTATNCAACTTTGTTGTCAAAAATGACTTTGATCTTATAATTTGTGGACAGGAGTCGATAGACTATAATGGCGGTATCGTTCCTGGAGCCCTCGCAGCTAGATTAAATCTACCATTTGTGAATGCCTGTATTGGTCTAGAAATTGAGGGTTCTGTGGCGGAAACAATAAGAGAAATAGATGGAGGTAAAGAAACAGCAAAATCAAACCTTCCGATAATAATTGGTGGCAAAAAGGGGCTCGTAGAGGAAAATGAACTAAGAATTCCCAACATGCGAGGTATAATGACCGCGAGGAGTAAGCCATTAAATGTTCATAAAAAGAATGAAACAGAACCAATTTCAAAGTCTGTTTCTTTTTCCAAGCCGCCTAAAAAATCTGAGGTGAAAATAATTTCTCCAGATAATTTAGAGGAATTAGTAAGATTATTAAACGAAGAATCAAAAGTTATTTAAATTATGGTAGTAGTTTTCGCAGAAACATGGAATCAAAAATTCAAAAAAGCAACGTTTGAGGCTGTCTCATATGGTTCTCATTGCGCAGAAAAATTAGGGGTAAAATGCCTTGCTGTAGTTTTTGGTAAAATTGAAAACTCTGACGATATTTTGGCTGAATATGGAGCTGAACAAGTTATTCAATTTGAAAATGTAGAACACTTTGAACCTTTTTCTCATGCTCATTTATTCACTGAGTTAATAAAAGAATTTCAAAGTAAACTTGTGATAATAAATGGAACCACAAATGGAAAATCATTATTGGGAGTTTTATCTGCTTTATCAGGATCCGCTGCAGTCTCAAATGTTACAAGCCTACCCTCAAATTATAACCCTCTAACTGTTTTTAGAAGTTCCTTTTCCTCAAAAGGGATCGAGGAAAATTGTAACAATTCAAATTGCTCTATTTTAGGACTTGTTCCAAATGCCCTCGGCATTAACTCAAATCCAAAAAATAATGTTTCAATTGAAATTCGAAATGAAAAATCAATTCCAAAAACAGAGATAATAAATACGGAAAACGAATCAGGGGAAATCCCTTTGCCTGAAGCTGAACGGGTTGTTTCTGCAGGCCGAGGCATGAAAGGTCCAGAAAATTGGAATATTATTACAGATCTTGCTAAAGTTCTAAATGCCGGGACGGCATGCTCAAAACCCGTAAGTGATATTGGCTGGCGTCCTCATAGCGAGCATGTTGGACAAACAGGAATACAAATTAATCCAGAATTATATATTGCTATNGGTATTTCAGGAGCAATACAACATTTAGCTGGCGTAAGTCGATCAAAAACTATTGTNGTTATCAATAATGATCCTGAAGCACCTTTTTTTAAGGCTGCAGATTATGGAATTGTTGGTGATGCTTTTGATGTTGTTCCGAGGCTCACAGAAGCTTTAAGAAATTTTCAAAATTAATGGAGGATAAAATTCTTCTCGAAGTCAAAGGTCTGACNTATAGTGAAAAACCCTCAGGTGCTTATGCATTGCTGCTTGAGTCTGTAGAAGAAAAAATTAAGATACCTATTGTCATTGGAGCTTTTGAAGCCCAAAGTATAGCTATTGCCTTAGACAAAATGTCCAAGCCTCCGAGACCAATGACTCATGATTTATTTCAAGAGGTTATAAATAAATACCAAATCGAACTAAAAGAAGTTTTAATAAAAGATCTCCAAGACGGAATATTTTATGCGTCTCTGGTATTCAATTCAGGAAATACTGAACAACAAATAGATTCCCGACCATCTGATGCTATAGCTCTTGCATTAAGAGCAGATTGTCCAATTTTTTCCACGAAAGATGTTTTAAATAAAGCTGGAATGACTTCTTCCCTATCAAAGTTGAAACAAACAGTTGAAAAAGTTACAATAACCAACAGTAGTGATTTCTTAGACGATTTAAGTTCTATTTCAAAAAATAAATTAGAAGAAATATTAAATAATGCAATTATATCAGAAGATTACGAACTTGCAGCAAGAATTCGTGATGAACTAAAGAAAAATAAATGGAAATCTTAAGACCTATAATTAGTCTTTTTCTTTTAATTGGAATATTATGGTTAGCAAGTTCAAATAGAAGAGCTATCTCATGGTCATTAGTTTTTAAAGGATTAATTATTCAATTCATATTGGCTTTCTTGATATTGGAATTAGACTGGGTATCAAATGGTTTTGACTGGATTGGCAGGGGATTTGTCTCATTATTGGGATTTGCCCGAGAAGGTAGTCTATTCCTTTTTGGAGACTTAGTCGGAAACACTGATAGCTTCGGTTACATTTTTGCCTTTCAAGTTCTACCAACCATAATATTTTTTAGTGCAATTACTAGCTTATTATTTCATTTTGGAATTTTACAAAAAGTTGTATTTGTATTTGCTTGGTTCATGAAACGAACTCTAAAGCTTTCCGGAGCNGAAAGTTTATCTGCGGCTGCAAATGTTTTTGTAGGTCAAACTGAGGCCCCCCTTCTTGTGAAACCATATATCCAAGGAATGACTCGATCAGAACTTATGTGCCTTATGACAGGTGGNATGTCCACAATTGCAGGGGCGGTATTAGCCGCTTACATAAACTATTTAGGAGGTGACGACCCAGAAAGGCAAGTTTTCTTTGCTCGCCATCTACTTGCGGCCTCGGTCATGAGCGCCCCGGCTGCTATTGTAGGAGCAAAAATTCTTTTACCTGAAACTGAAAATTTTGTTGATTCAGCAGAAGTTAAAATTAATAAGCAGGGCAATTGGCTTGAGGCAATAGCTCATGGAACTGCTGATGGCCTTAAAATGTCTGTAAATGTCGGAGTAATGCTTTTAGTATTTACAGCAATAATAGCCCTAATAAATGCACTCTTAAACGGCGTAATAGGCAGCTGGACAGGATTGAATGAACTTATAGAATCNTATACATCAGGAAGATATACAGAATTTAATCTTCAATCAATATTTGGCATTGCTTTGGCGCCTCTTACATGGCTAATGGGTGTACCGTGGTCAGATGCTGCTGCAGTTGGACAACTTCTGGGTGAAAAAACTGTGTTAAACGAGTTTTATGCATACGTATCCATGGAAGGATTAATGAATAGCGGTCAATTGAATTCTGAAAAAGCACAAATATTATCTACATATATCCTATGTGGTTTTGCCAATTTTGCATCTATTGGCATTCAAATCGGGGGCATTGGGGCCCTAGCTCCAAGCAGAAGAAAGGAATTAAGTGAATTAGGTCTTAGAGCACTTCTTGCCGGAACTGCTGCTTCTTTATTCACTGCTATTTTAGTTGGAATATTATATTAANAAAATGAAACAGTACCATCAATTAATTCAACATGTACTAGACTCTGGCGAAGAAAAAAAAGATAGAACTGGTACTGGGACTTTATCTGTTTTTGGATACCAAATGCGGTTCAACTTAAGAGAGGGGTTCCCTTTAATTACCACCAAAAAGCTTCATTTAAAAAGTATATTACATGAATTAATTTGGTTTATTAAGGGAGAGACGAATATCCAATACTTGTGTAAAAATGGGGTAAGGATTTGGGATGATTGGCCTTATGCTAAATACAAATCTTCTTCAAACTTTAATGGCGAAAATATTCGTGAATTCGCTGAAAGAATATCAAATGATAACAACTTTGCTGAAAAATGGGGAGAACTAGGGCCTGTCTATGGACATCAATGGAGATCCTGGCCAGGCCCTGAGGGTAAAGTAGATCAGCTGAAAAATGTAATGAATGGTCTGCGTAAGAATCCTGATTCAAGACGACATATTGTTAGTGCATGGAACCCAGGATTTATAGAAGAAATGGCTTTACCGCCATGCCATGCGTTTTTTCAATTCTATATAGCCAATGGAAGACTGAGCTGCCAGCTTTATCAGCGCAGTGCTGATATTTTTTTAGGAGTTCCTTTTAACATTGCATCTTATGCACTTTTAATTCACATGATGGCTCATGACTTGGGTTTAGAAGTTGGAGATTTTATTCATACACTTGGCGATGCTCATATCTATCTAAACCACTTAGATCAAGTAAAACTTCAAATCTCCAGAGAGTTTAAACCCTTACCTAAAATTATTATAAATCCTAAGGTGAAAAATATGTTTGATTTGAATTTTGATGATTTNACACTAGAGGGATATTCTCCACATCCCCATATTCCTGGAACTGTAGCTGTTTAGAAAGATATGATCACGTTGATTGCAGCACATGACAAAAATCAATTAATTGGTGGAAAGAATAAACTTCTTTGGCATTTACCGAAGGATCTTATGCGTTTCAAAAAATTAACTTCAGGTCACCCCATAATTATGGGAAGGAAAACATTTGAATCCATCGGAAAAGCTTTGCCAAATAGAACAAATATTGTTATCACGAGAAATAAAAAATGGAACTACCCCGATGTTTTAGTTTCCTCTGGGATTAGTGAGGCAATAAAAATGGCAAATGATATTGATGAGAATATATTTATTATCGGAGGAGCTGAAATCTATAAACAAGGAATTTCATATTGTAGCAATTTAGAGATAACTGAAGTTCATGGAGTTTTTAAAGGTGATACGTGGCTCTGTAGTTACAAAAATGACTTTTTTGAGACATCCCGAGAAAGTCATGAAATCGACGAAAAACACATAGTAGGTTTCGACTTTGTTCAATACCATCAAAAATAAGGTTCGCTCTATGCTGCCTTGAGATTACTTGCTTTAGATAATTTATCTTCAACATAATCGGCATTAACGATAACCTTTTCAGGAAGATCAAACATTGCATCCGTAAAAATTGCCTCACAAATAGATCTNAGGCCCCTCGCTCCTAATTTATACTCAAGAGCCTTATCTGCAATCTTCTCGAGAGCCTCAGTTTCTATTTCAAAAACAATATCATCCATGCCAAATAATTCCTTATACTGCTTGATAAGAGCGTTCTTGGGNTGAGTTANTATCTTGATCAAAGAATCTCGAGATAGCGGTTCTAAAAAAGTTAATACAGGCATTCTGCCTATTAGTTCTGGGATCAAACCAAACGACTTTAAATCCTGAGGGGATATTGCTGAAAGAAAATTTTTAGGATCTAAATCACTACGCAATATTGAACCCCCATACCCTACAATTTGGGTATTTAATCTCCGAGCTATGTGACGCTCAACCCCATCAAAAGCTCCACCTGCAATAAATAAAATATTTGTAGTATCTACTTCAACAAACTTTTGATCTGGATGCTTTCTTCCTCCTTTAGGTGGTACATTTACTTTAGTGCCTTCTAAAAGCTTCAATAAAGCCTGTTGGACCCCCTCTCCTGAAACGTCCCTTGTNATTGAAGGGTTATCACTTTTTCTGGCAATTTTATCAATTTCATCGATAAAAATAATTCCTTTCTCAGCTGCTTTGACATTGTAATCTGCTGCTTGAAGAAGCCTTGTCAAAATACTCTCAACATCCTCTCCAACATAACCCGCTTGAGTTAAAATCGTAGCATCAACTATGGCAAATGGAACACTCAACATTTTTGCAATAGTTCGGGCAAGAAGTGTCTTCCCAGTTCCTGTTTCTCCAGCTAAAATCACATTTGATTTTTCGATCTCGAAGTCATCTGATTTTCCGTTTTGAACCCTTTTGTAATGGTTATAAACCGCTACACTCAAATGCCTTTTCGCTTCATCTTGTCCAATAACATATTCATTTAAATGAGCATAAATTTCTTTCGGCTTCGGTGATTTTGCGATTTCTTCCTTAGGCTCCCCATTTTCTCTACCTTCTTCGAGAACTATTTCATGTGCTTGTTCGATACATGATTCACAAATATGGGCATCGAGTCCCGCAATCAAAAGCCCCGCATCAGACTTTGGGCTTCCACAAAACGAACATTGAGAAATCTCTCCCATTATTTATTTCTTTTCCCTTCCAAAATTTCATCGATCATACCATATTTTTTAGCCTCCAAGGAAGTCATCCAATAATCTCGATCTGAATCTTTTTCGACTTTATCAAATGGCTGACCGGAGTGATTGGCTATTATTTCATAAAGCTCTTTCTTTAATTTCAAAATTTCATGCAAGGTTATCTCCATATCACTTGCTTGTCCTTGAGCACCTCCCATTGGCTGGTGAATCATAACTCTCGAGTGCTTTAGAGCTGAACGTTTGCCTTCAGCACCTGCACAAAGCAAAACAGCACCCATAGAAGCAGCCATACCAGTACATATTGTGGCTACATCGGGAGTCACAACCTGCATGGTATCATAAATACCAAGCCCAGCATGGACTGACCCACCCGGGCTATTCATATAAATTTGNATATCTTTTTTACTGTCTGCCGACTCTAGAAATAAAAGTTGAGCTTGGACAATGTTTGCAACTTGGTCATTAATTCCGGTCCCCAAAAATATTATACGATCCATCATCAATCTAGAAAACACATCCATTTGAGCGACATTCAAAGAGCGTTCCTCAATAATATANGGAGTCAACGAGCTTTCAACATAATCTTGAAGATGCATGCTATTTATACCCTTATCAAGTTTTGCGTACTTACTAAATTCTTTTCCTAAGTCCATATTATTTTATTTTTTTGCTTTTTTTAACAATTTAAGAAAATTCGCATACGAAGTGTCAACGATCTTTAAAAAAAATGAAGCCTTGAAAAATTCTAACATTTTATCTTGTAAAAGTTGATCCGAAAGTTGCTCTGCTTGCTCACGATTCTCTAAAACACCNAAAGCCATTTTTTCAGCTTCTTTATCATCCATCATCTGGCCATACTGTGACATTCGTGTTTTGACCATTTTTACCGCATATGCGAGCAGATCTTCCTTTATAACTTGAATATTATGCTCACGTTGCAATTTGCTTTCGATCAATTGCCACCGCATAGCCTTTTCAGTTTGCNCCCACTGCTCGTTAATTTCAGAGATTGATGGCGGATTTTCACCTTGTTTGCTGATCCATTTTTTCATGAAATCGACTGGGAGATTCATTTTTATTTTCATTAAATGCTCGGTAACAGTATTAAAAAAATGAATGTCTGAGTCACGATCGTAAAGCCCTTGAATATCCTCTTTAATTTTATCTCGAAACTCTTCTTCGCTTTTTATAGACCCATCACCAAAAACCTTATCAAAAAGATCTTTATCAACTGATGCAGGCTCAACATGGTAGATTGTCTTCAATCTTAATTCAAAAAATCCAAGTGTGGATCCTTTTTCATCTTCATCAAAACCCAGAACTTGAAACAAGTCAAAGTCCTCAACAAAAGATTTAGATGCGCTCAGCGCAATAGTATCGCCAATTTTTAATGATAACGCTGATTTTCTTGTTCTTTTATCCGAGATAGATTTAATTCCAATCTTTCCCTCTTTTTTTATTCCATTCTCCAAGTGATTACCTCTCTTATCCGTTTCAACAAAATCGCCAAATAATATATCTTCTTGACCTACCTCATTGACTTCCGTCATTTTACCATAACGATTACGAAGATTTAACATCTCCTCATCAATTGTATTATTTTCCATTTTTATTTTATGATAAGGGAGCTTTATCTTTTCACTAATGGGAAGATCAAATTTTGGCGCTACACCAATTTCAAATTGAACTTGGAATTTTGGATCTGAAAAATCTACAGTATTTGCTATAGGCAATGGCTGACCAAGTATTTCTAATTTTTCAGACTCCAAATNCTTAAATAAACCATCTTGCAAAATTTTATTTACTTCATCAGTTCGCACCGGGCCTTCATATTGTTTCTTAATCATACCCATGGGAGCCATTCCTACTCTAAAACCAGGAATATTCGCCCTTTTACGGTAATCTAATAAAGCTTTTTCGACTTTTCCTGCAAAATCTTGTTGTTCGATTTCAATGGTCAATACACCATTNTTTTGGCGGTCAAGGTTGTGAAAAACATTCATTTTTTATTATTTTTTTTGAAGGATTGCAAAGGTACGATACAGACTTCAGCTATCCTTGAATCTTAATTAATCTATATATAATTATGATAAGAACTCTCTGAAACNAGAATAGTCTCAGAATATTTAGATACGCAAACAGCCCCAATAGGGGCTGTTTTGAAAATATTTTTTCTAAATGATAAGGCCTATTTACAAGACTCCTCCTAAGGGGATTGAATAATTAAGCATTACACCTATTCCGGCATACGCCGAAAAGTCAACACCTACGTAAAAACCTTTAAAAACATCATACGAGACTCCAATAAATTTCCTCCCTGAGCCAACTATTCCGTCATCAGCACCAGAGGCCAAGAAAAAACCCTTTGGTCCAAATAAATCTATAGCTGCAGAAACTCTAAATTTATTAAATCTGTATGTCGGTCCTAATGTAAACCTTGCATAATTATTGACTAGCCCACCATCGTTGTCTACATAAGGGCCATTTACAGCAGAACCTCTTTCATAAAGAGCTATTAAACCGAATCCTGAAAATAAATCATCAGCACCGATAGAAAAACGTAATGGAGTAGATATATTTCCTTTACCTATATCAGAATGAGTTGGAAGCACACCGAGCCCTATGACCAATGCAGGACCCGAGACCAGATCTTCGGAATCTTCAATATCCGCATCTGGCGAATCTCCTTCANAATCAGAATCCTCAGCTACCGTCTGCTCTTCTTCAACTAAAGCTTTTTGAAGCGTTTCCAAAGCGCCTTCATCCTCTGGTGTCTCCGTGGCCGATTCCTCAGCAGATTCTGCAGGAGCTTCAGTAGATTCCATAGCTTCAGTAGATTCCATAGCTTCAGTAGATTCCATAGCTTCAGTAGATTCCATGTTAGNNTCAGTNGATTCCATAGCAGCAGCCTCAGTAGATTCTACAGCCGAGGTGTCAGGCGTATTTGTTGGGACTTCCTGGCCAAATGCCAAAATAGACATAACCATCAGTATAATTGAAAATATGTTTTTCATAATCTTATATTTATTTCAAAAGTATAGCAAAAATTCTATCCTTTGGACAATTTTGCAAAACTTAATTCCCCATTAATATATTTATAAGTCCATGCTACGCCACCCTTTGACTTCA
>NYSL01000029.1 GCA_002682945.1 Cryomorphaceae bacterium
ACAATGAAAGACCGAATAGCAGTTTTACCCATATCTTTATTGAGTGTTGCCCAAACAACAACACAATCGCATCTATCCCCATCTGTTACATAGATCTTTTCTCCATTTAGAACCCATTCATCTCCATCTAAAACAGCTGTTGTAGAAATATTTTTTGAGTCTGACCCAGCGGCTGGCTCTGTAATCGCCATAGCGGCCCATCTTTTTCCCCATAAGGTTTTTTGGTCTGGATTTCCTACTGCCATGATTGCAGCATTTCCTAGACCAGTTCCAGGTCTGGCAAGAAATAGACCAACGTCCCCCCAACACATTTGCTCTAAAGAGATCACGGCCCAAAGATTTCTGCCTCCAAGATCCATTGATTTAACAGAATCATCTCCCATCTCTGTTTCTTTCTTTTGCGCTGCTGCAGCTTGATTAAGTTGCTCCATCTCTACAGGCGGCTCGTGCTCCGCCTTATCGTACTTCCTAGAAATAGGACGCAATATAAATTCTGCAGCCATTCTCATGGTCTCTTGAGTCTTTTGTAATTGATTTGGTAAAAGTGGATGTATCATTTTAAACTCCTGCGCCCCCTTCAAATATTCCGATAGCCCTGAGATTTCTATACCAAAGCTCCACTGGATGCTCATGGGTGAAACCATGACCTCCTAGTAATTGGACGCCGTCAGTACCTATTTTCATACCATGATGCGTTGCAAATCTATATGTAAGTGATGCCTGCTTATGAAAATCTTCTCCTAAATCCTTCAGTGCAGAAGATTTATAAACCATGAGCCTTAGGGCCTCAGTTTCAATAGCCATATCAGCAATCATAAATGCAACCGACTGTCGGTTTGAAATAGGCTCATCAAAAGCAACTCTTTCATTGGTATATGGAACAACATAATCTAGAACAGCTTGACAGACTCCGAGCGCTAATGCTGACATGCCAATTCTAGAAGAGTCTATTAAGGATTGAAAATTAAGAGAGTAGTTATGTCCACCAAGTTTATTAGACGAATCAATTTTGCAATTTGAAAAGTTAATTTGAGAGAGAGGTGCGCCCTTTAAGCCCATAAAATCTTTCTCCTCTATTTCAATTCCATCTTGCTCTTTATCAACAAAATACAAATTACATTCCCCTGACTCGTTTGATGCAGAAATTAAAAAAGTATTAGCTTCATCTGCAAAAGCTATGCCAGTTTTAGATCCGTTAAGAATAATTTCTTCACCACTCTCTTCTGCATGAACGCTTGATTGATAAGGTTGAGTTGCTAGAGAAGTGTTGTTAATTCCTAGACCTACATTAAATATAGAGCCATTAACAAATTCGGGTAAGTATCTAGCTTTCTGCTCCTCACTTCCATGCTCTACAATAATCTTAGCTGTTAAAAGAGGAAGTGATACCGACATAGCCAAGGATAAATCTCCATATGCAAGAGCNTCCAGTGACAAAGCATTTGAAACAGAATCTTGCTCTAAGCCCATTCCACCGAATGCCTCAGGAATAATAAGAGAGATAAGATCTAAAGACTTAATTTTCTCAAGTAANTGGTCGCTGGGCCTTCCATCAGTCTCAGCCTGTCTTGCTTGNGGCCTTAATTCAGTTTCAGCAAATTTTCTGAGCATGTCCCAAGTCATTTGCTGCTCTTCAGAGAGCGTAATATCAAATGGATGTTCTGTTTTATAATCTTGCATTAGGTTTTTTAATACACTTTTGATGGTATTTAATATATGTAAAGATGTTAAATGTCTTAATCAACCAAATCAATGACTATATATTTTACTAATATTTGAAAAATTGAATTATAAAGAGAACATTGAGATTAATAGTTAAACTGCAAGCATGACAAAATCCGAACGGGCTTCAATTGTTACAAAAATTTTAGAGGAATATTATCCTAAAACTCCAGTACCACTAGACCATAACGATAATTTTACTCTTTTAGTTGCAGTCCTATTATCCGCTCAATGCACCGATGAAAGAGTTAATAAGGTTACGCCAAAACTTTTTAAACTTGCTAATAATCCAAAAGACATGAGCNCTAAAAGNCCTGAAGAAATTTATAAAATTATAAAACCTTGTGGCTTGGGTCCTCAAAAATCTAAAGCNATACANAAACTTTCTAAGATTTTATGCAATACATATGCTGGAGAAGTTCCAGAGGATATAAAAGCCCTGGAAAANCTTCCAGGAGTTGGTCACAAAACAGCATCAGTGGTTATAAGTCAGGGATTTGGTCACCCGGCTTTCCCTGTTGATACCCATATTCATCGATTGGCTCAAAGGTGGGGCCTTACAAAAGGAAAAAATGTTAAGGAAACTGAAAGGGATTTAAAAAAACTTTTTCCTAAGGACTTATGGAATAAGCTGCACCTTCAAATTATCTTTTGGGGAAGAGAGTTTTGTCAGGCTCAACAGTGCCATGGAATTACTTGCAAGATTTGCAAAGCAACTTTTCCAAAAAGATCACGTCCTTTTTCCCACAAGAAGCCCTAGATAATTTAGAATAAAGCTTTTCAAGTTTTACAAAAAAATTATAAATATTTCTGGAGTAATCAATGGAATCTCAAGCTGATTCAATCTTTTCTAATACACAAACTATTGAAAATTATGATGCAGAACTATGGCGGGCGCTTAATTTGGAGTCTGACCGTCAAGAAGAGCATATAGAGCTTATAGCTTCTGAAAATTATGCAAGCAAGAGAGTAATGGAAGCTCAGGGAGGCTTGCTGACAAATAAATATGCAGAGGGCTATCCAAATAAAAGATATTATGGTGGTTGCGAACATGTTGATATTGCAGAGGAGCTTGCAATTAATCGAGCAAAGCAACTCTTCCAGGCAGACTATGCAAACGTCCAACCTCACTCAGGATCCTCTGCAAATGCTGCTGCATTTTTAGCCATGCTTGAACCAAATGACACTATTATTGGTATGGGGCTTGATCATGGGGGTCATTTAACTCATGGTGCAAAAGTTAATTTTTCAGGCAAAAACTATACCGCTTATCAATATGGTCTTCATCCCGAAACATATGATATTGACTATGATCATGTAAGAGACTTAGCTAAAAAACATAATCCAAAAATGATTATTGCNGGATTTTCAGCCTTTTCAGGAACAATAGACTGGAAAATTTTTAGAGATATTGCTGATGAGACAGGNTCTTATTTTCTNGTTGATATGGCTCANGTATCAGGGCTTGTTGCGGCCGGTCTATATCCCTCTCCTGTTCCTTATGCTGATGTTGTAACTTCTACAACNCATAAAACATTAAGAGGTCCGAGATCTGGAATTATTCTTGCAAAATCAAATGAANCCTTNGAAAAAAAATTAAATTCTGCTGTTTTCCCTGGATCTCAGGGCGGACCACTAATGCATGTAATAGCAGCAAAAGCAATATGTTTTAAAGAAGCCCTAGAACCAGAGTTTAAGAATTACATGCAACAAGTAATTGATAATGCGAAACTCATGTGTAGTGTCATACAAGATCGTGGCATTGATGTTGTAACTGGTAAAACTGATAATCATATTGTATTGATGGACCTACGAAGCAAAAATTTAACCGGCAAAGATTGTGAACTTGCTTTGGGGCAAGCCAACATTACTGTAAATAAAAATGCGGTGCCTAATGACCCTCAGTCTCCATTTGTAACTTCAGGCATTCGACTTGGAACGCCAGCTGTTACCACCAGAGGTTTTGGAAATCATGAGGTGGAAACCTTAACCAATTGGATCTGCGATATTGTTCTTGATCTAGGTAATATCAACCAGATTAATAGTATCAAGGATGAAGTAATCAAAATGTGTAAAAGCTTTCCTGTGTACAAATAAAAATGTTTTGCCCCTTCTGCCAAGCCCAAGATACCAAAGTGATTGATTCCAGGCTTGTGGGTGATGGGTCACAAATTAGAAGAAGAAGAGAATGTGAGGTTTGCCATGCGAGGTTTACGACCTTTGAGACCGCTGACCTTGCTTTGCCAAGAATAGTAAAAAGTGATGGTGAGAGACAGCCATTTAATGGGGTTAAGTTAAAAGGTGGGATGCTAAGGGCGCTTGAAAAAAGGCCCTTGTCTGCTGAAGAAGTTGATGGAGTATTTGGAAGTATCTTGACTGAAATTCGTCAGCTTGGTGAAAGAGAGATAGCATCGCGTCAACTCGGCGAGATTGTGATGCGAAATTTAAAACGAGTTGATCAGGTTGCCTATGTAAGATTTGCCTCTGTTTATCGTGACTTTCAAGACATCAAAGAATTTGCAGAAGAAATATCCTCTTTATCAAAAGAAAAATCAAAAAGCACAAAAAAGAAAAAATGAAAGACCTGGAGTTTATGGCTAGAGCCATTGAGCTTGCGAAAAAAGGTAAACTCACAGTTCAGCCAAATCCAATGGTTGGATGTGTGATTGTAAAAAACAACAAAATAATTGGTGAAGGATGGCATAAGGAATATGGCAAAGATCATGCGGAAATAAATGCGATAAAAAACTGCAAGAAAAAATTTGGTGTTAAAAAGGCTCTAAAACTCATTGCAGGATCAAATGTCTATGTAAACCTTGAGCCATGCTCAATTGAAAAAAATACTCCTCCATGCTCGAATGCTTTGATTAAATATCAAATAAAAAAGTTATTCTGCGGAACCCTTGATCCAAATCCAAAGATTAATGGGCGTGGAATTAAATTACTAAAAAAAGCAGGAATTGATACAAGTGTTGGCTTGCTCAAAAATGAGTGCAAAGAATTAAACAGGATTTTTTTCACTAATCAAATAAAATCTCGCCCTTACATTATTCTCAAAAGTGCTCAGTCGCTTGATGGAAAAATTGCTCTCCAAAACGGAGAAAGTAATTGGATCACTAATTCAGAATCACGCAAAAACAGTCATCGCATTCGATCAAGTGTAAAAGGTATCTTGGTGGGAAGAAATACAGCTGAGCAAGATAACCCTTCGCTGACAGTTCGCCTTAGCAAGAAGGAGTTAGGTTTAGGCAAGGGTGAGCTTTTTCAACAGCCAGTAAAAATTATTCTAGGTAACCTAAAGCAATCAAAAAAAGTAAGCAAAATTTTTTCTAGTAATGCCAAAATTATCATTGGATCTAGGCAATCAGCCAAAAAATCTAAAAATGTTGAATATTTAGAATACAAAAAGAAAAATTTTATAGAGGAGTTTCTTCAAGATCTTTTGGATAGAAATATATCGAGTATTTTAGTTGAAGGTGGTCAGAAAACTTTGAATGCATTTATTGTTAATAACTTGTTTGATGAGCTGGTGCTATATACTGCACCCATGTTTTTAGGCAAGGGAAGTATTAATGCGCTGAGTGTTAATTCACCTAATGCAATAAAAACTGCAATGAAACTAAAGATGGTTAGAGTGGAAAAATTTAAAGAGGATATAAAGACAACTTACTACAATAAGAGGCTTTGATTGTTTTTAAGCATTTGATACCCATATATAAGACAAATGGAATTTAATACAACAGAAGAAATCATTCAGGATATNGCAGCTGGCAAGATTGTTATCTTGCTTGATGATGAAGATAGAGAGAATGAAGGTGATCTGGTTTGTGCTGCTGAGCTTGTTGACGATAAAAAAATTAATTTTATGATCAGCAAAGCGAAAGGCTTGGTATGTTTNCCNTTATCTCCTAAAAAATGTGATCAACTAAATCTNCCGATGATGACNAATAATAATCGAGCTAAACATGGAACTGGATTTACTGTTTCTATTGAGGCTGCTGAGGGAATCTCTACAGGTATTTCTGCTGAAGATAGAGCCAGAACCATAATTGCAGCAGCGCAAAAGAATGCCAAAGCAGAAGATATAGTTCAACCAGGNCATATTTTNCCATTAAGGGCCTTTGAAGGAGGGGTCTTAAGTCGNGCAGGTCACACAGAAGCNGCATGTGATTTGGCAAGATTAGCAGGTCTAGAAGAAGCTGGTGTGATATGCGAAATCATGAATGAGGATGGGAGCATGGCTCGAAGAGATGATTTAGTGAAATTTGCCTCAGCTCATGAAATGAAAATTGGGACAATTGCTGACTTGATCCATTATCGCACCCTCAAAGAAAAATCAGTGCATCTAGAATACTCAAAATCTGTTGAAATTGATGGTCTTCAGTTTGAGCTTTCTGCATGGAGAGACAGTATATTTGGTAATCTACATTTAGCTTTTGCAAAAGGCGATCTTGCTTCAACGGACTCCCCTCTCGTTCGAGTTCATGTTCCTAATACATTACATGACTTAATTGGTATTGAAGAATTTGGTAAAAGACTTAATCTGGAGAAAGCCCTNAAAAGAATTGGNAAAGAAGAATGNGGAGTTTTNCTNTTAATTGGNAATTATCANGANGCTGACGANGTTATGAATGATCTTATGGGAACGAANCCATCTNCTCAACCNGAAACAAAGACTGTGGGCATAGGTTCGCAAATTCTCANAGAGCTGGGATTAAANCAAATTAAATTNCTCGGAACGCCAGTGAAATATCCATCCTTGTCTGGATTTGATCTTGAGGTNACGGGGTTTGAGCAATGAGTAAAGATGGATTCATATATTCATCAGAGCAAATTGATGTTAATAAAAAAATTACCATCGTTGCTTCAAAATGGAATGCTGAGCTGGTTAATGAATTATTAGGTTCAGGAAAAGCACATCTAGAGAAACTTGGTTTTACAAACATNAAAATTGTCTNCGTTCCAGGCGCTTGGGAGCTTGTNCACGCAGCTCAAAAAGAATTAGTGGATGCAGACGGAGTTATTGCATATGGAGTAGTAATCCGTGGTGAAACAACACATTACGAACTGATATCTGAGTCAACAGCACAGGGATTAATGCAAGTAAGTATAAATGCAAATAAGCCAATTGGATTTGGTTTAATTGCTGTAGAAAATTTATCTCAAGCTCAAGAGCGCACTAACTCATCTAAATTGAATAAAGGTAGAGAAGTGGCCCAGTCACTTGTTGAGATGCTCAACTAAAAATGTCAAAAAANTTAGGAAAGTACAAACAAGAACTTCAAACTCGAGAATGTTTAGTTCAGGCCATCTATCAATATATATTTCATGAATCAAATTTAAACTCTTTGATAGACCAGTTCCTCAAGGAAAATACGCCCAAAAAAATAAGCTTTAATTACTTCAAGCAAAGATTAGAAAATATTTTTGAACAATCAGATGACTTGAAAGAAATTACAAGAGATCTAAAAAATAATGAAGGTGAAAACCTNGAGATTATAGATGAAGCTATTTTATGGCTTGGAATAGTTGAGATACGTGCAAATGAGCTTGCCCATCCTATAGTGATTGATGAATGTATTCGCTTAGCTAAGAAATTTTCTAACCCCAATTCATATAAATTTGTTAACGCTAAACTAGACGAGTGGCTGAAGACAAACCANGCCGANTGGCTTAAGAAGAATAATTNACATAGATNGGGCTNGACCANGCTCTATGTTCAGCAGGTGCGACACAACCATCTCTATTCTCATGAACTCCTACNCTGCATATTTNAGATTTGATACATTCTCCCATCTCATTAAANTNACATCCTAAGGGGTCGGCAGACAATGTTGGAGAAGGCTCCTCAATAGCACGCACATAGTAAATNGCATCCCTTTGANCGATAGAAAACTGCTCATCTTCAAATGATATCTTGCAGCTAGTACTATTACAGGGAAATGATTTCCATACGTCTTCTATTAGGCCTTCAACAGGTTCATTTTCATATTGTTGAGGTAAAATTTTAATTACCTCAATCCTAGTAATTAACCTTCTTTCATTGCTTGGGTTGTAACACTCAGAGTTACATATTTTTTCTAGGCGTTCTTGAGTCAAACCATTATTACTATAATCAGGACAACCAGGTTTTTGCTTCAGAGAGCCTGCGGCTTTGACTGTAAATAACGGCGATTTATTGGAGTTTGCTTCAGCTCCCATGGTTAAAGATTGAGATTGTGTTTCTGCATCAAACCATAAAAGAATTCTTGGCCCTGAGGTTGCATAGACCTCTTTTCTTTCTAACGCGTCCCATATGGACTCCCTCTTTCTAGACGTTGAATGAGCAGCAACCAAGCCTCCAGACATGAAATACGCGCTTTGTCTTTCAGCATCCGTTGCAATATTAAGATCCATTATGCTGGTCAAGGAAGTGTTGCCTAGGTCAACATATGAAGGCTCTAATTTGCCCTTTGGACGTCTTAGATCCCCTAGCTTTTCAAACAAGGGATCATTGAAGCCATTTGCTTCTGTNTTGTATAGTCGATCNATTTCTTTGTAACCAGTCCCTGGTCGAGCGCCATGATTATCACTGGAGCCAATAAATCCAAATTTAAAGCGCTTTGGATTTTCTTTATCAGTAAAATCACTTAAAGCTAAAACATACTGTGCAGAACCTTGCGGCCTGTAGTTGAAAGCAGGAAGAAAGCAGTCATTGCACTGTCCTGCATTTAGAAAATCATCTGGCTCAGTCTCATTGACTGCAGCATAACCTGTTGATCCCATTTGGGCGGCAAATAATTTTGTTTGATCTACTAAATATTTGCATGTCTGAGCATCCATGCCAGAATCTTCACACCTTGCAGCCATAATATTTCCAGCCTGCTGGCAAGTTGGTAAAAAATCNCTNCTTCCTTCNGGACAAAATACCTCAACATTTGANTTTAACTTTGCATCATTCCANGTTCTGTATTCTTCAGAATTTCCATGNCCNGAATANATCTCAAATAAAAATTGAGATTCATCATCTTGGAAATCTGCAAGCTGCTTTTTCCAATCAGATGTTGGCGGAGTATAAAACCCCCACGTTGTCCCGTGAGGAATCACCATATAAGGAGTCTCCCAATCTCTTAACTTCTGAAACAAAATATTTGGATTAGTTGCTTCCTCATAACAATTTATAGGCAGATCTCTAGTATTAACTCCCTCAGGACAAATAGGTGTAGCCTTTATTTCCTCAAAGAATTTGTCGAATGCAAAAAATCTATCTCTATTTTTTAAATCTAATGTTGCTGGTAAAGCAGACATAGTCCAGGGCAAACCAAGCCTCATCACCAATGGAGCAACTCCTCCAGAACCAATTGCTCTTGGGGGAACNAGTGCATCATCAGTTTCCAAGAAAATGACGTTTTTNTGNCCGTAATGATTTCCNGGNTTTGGATCAACTTGAGTCCATTCCCACCCTAAGAAACTCACCAAATCATCTGTACCCTCTGATAAATTATTGCATTGCTGAATACTTTTTTTTGTGTCCAGCCATTTTCTTGGAGTGCTTGCTTCAGCATGATCATTGATAGACCAAAAATCTAAAGCTGAACAAAATCTTGCGTAATCACACGCGTCAGCTAATGGAGAGGCTCCTTTACCATTCATAAATGGTAAAGACCACATGAAAGCATCAGTTGAATAAGTTGTGTGAACATGAAGATCGCCAAAGAGAATTTGTTTTTCATCCAGAACCTCTAATTCTGATTTCACAACATTAATCCTACTTGCTCTATCTTGCAGCGCTTTTTCTGGAAGCACTTTACCCTCTATGACTCCAGGCCCGTCTAATGTCCCAAATACTTTAAAAACTGCGCCTCCAAAAAAAATAGCAACAGTGAAAATAAAAAGCAGAACGAGCGAAGTAAGAAGGTTTCTCATATCTCTCCAGAATTGATAAATCTAATCTCTATAAATTGTTTGATCTCTTGATGGTCCCACTGAAACAATGCCAACAGGACAATCCAAAGTCTCCTCAATAAATAGTATATAGTCCTGAGCAGCTTTTGGTAAATCGTTAAAAGACCTAGCCACTGATGTGTCCTGATTCCAGCCGGAGAATGTTTTGTAGATTGGTTGCTGATTTTGATCATAATCAATGCACACTTGGATTTCATCAAAGTTATCTAGAACGTCTAATTTTGTGATGCATAGATTNGTAACAGAGTTTATAAAAACAATGGTTTCTAAAGCTTTCAAATCCAACCATCCACATCTTC
>NYSL01000043.1 GCA_002682945.1 Cryomorphaceae bacterium
ATATTTGTGAAATTAATATTTCTATTTACCACAAAAGTTACGTAATCACCGTTACGACGCCGTCTCAAAATATCCGCAACAGCAAAAATAGCAGAACGATCTGTAACTTTTTCATTATCCCTACAGCTAAAAAGTACTGTTCCATCATCCTCTGAAATTTCATTACCAAACAATGCATTACTTAGGATTTGAGAAACTGAGCTACTCGCACTATCTAGCAAATTTTGCAGCTCTGCTGGTATAAAATTAGAAACTTGCTGATTTACTTTATTCATTAAATCGCTTCCAATATTTGTTCATTGGCAAATCCATCATCCCCAGCCATTGACAAAATACGTTTTCTCAACCCAGGGTCCAGATATTCACTACGTTTACTAATGAAACGCGGATACACTGTGAGGCGCTCTAATAATTTGAAGCCCACACTCGCACAACTTTCGTACAGTTTAAGTATTTCCGGCCACTCATGTTGCGGATTAATAAAATCGATTGTAACAGGGCTAATTCCACCCCAATCATTTATCCCCGCTTTTAAATAGGAGATGTGACGCTGATGCAAATTTGGAGGCGCTTGCAGACTAATTTCGGGATCAAGTATAATGCGTGCAACCGCAATAGTACGCAGCATATCTTCAAGATAAGGCTCCGGATGGTGAGCCATAGCAATATCAGGCTTACGTTGAAAGTTTTGGATTATTACTTCCTGGATGTGGCGGTAGCGAAGGTGAGATGCATTTATCGCTTTTAATGCATCAATTCGTTCTTCCCAAGTTTCTCCAATTCCAATCAATAAGCCAGTTGTAAAAGGCACATTCTTGGAACCAGCTCGTTCCAACGTCCGCAATCTTTGCACGGGAGTTTTATCCGGACAACTGTGATGTGGCATACCTTTACGAGTCAAACGTCGGCTAACCGTTTCCAGCATCATTCCCATTGAAGCAGAAACAGGTTTTAGCATGTCGATCTCATCATCAGACAGCGTACCAGCATTAACATGGGGCAGTAAATTCGTTTCTTTAAGCACAAGAGCACACATGTCTGCAAGATAGTGCGTCATACTTTCATAACCCAATTTAGCAAGGCTTATTTTAGCTGTTTCATACCTTAATTCGGGTTTTTCACCCAGACTAAACAACAACTCTTTACAACCGTTTTGAATACCTTTCTTGGCAACTTGGAGAACTTGATCTGGGGTCATAATTCGTGCTTGAGGATCAGAGGGATGTTTTACAAAAGTGCAATACCCACAAGTGTCTCTGCACATGTTTGTTAGCGGCACAAAAACTTTGCGCGAATAAGTAACATTATTACCCCAAAATCGATCGCGAATTGCTGCAGCCGCTGATAGTAGCGCTGTCGTGTCAGCCTTTGCGAACGTTGGATCGGAATTTATATCCATCAGACGCACTCCCTGAACACTATTGTGGCATAAAAATAAAATACATCAACGATTTTTTTACCATATGGTCAATTTTTTACCATATGGTCAATTTTTATGATATACGCAAATAAAATTAAGAAATTAGAAAAATTTGTTAAAATTTGTTTAGTATTTGATGCAAACCCATTACAGGTAATAGAGTAATTTTCAAAGGGGTCGTGATGTCCAAAGTTCTACAGGTAGTTATCTACAAATCAGTTTCTGACGAAGAAAAGTTAGCAGCGTATGCAAAATTAGCTTTACCTGCGATGGAAAAAGCAGGAGCAAAGTTTATTGCTCGAGGCATTCCAGTAGCAGTCCGCGAAGAAGGGCAAAAAACTAGAACGGTGGTAATAGAATGGCCAAGTATGGAAGCGGCTGACAAAGGTTACAATGGCCTAGAATATCAAGCTGCCCTAAAAGCTTTGGATGGATCTGCCTCTCGAGAATTCAGATACGTCGAAACAATTTAATTTCAGATAGTGAGAAACCTGTTCATAGTTTAGTTTCGCTTATGTATTAAGAATTTCGATAAAGAATTAGAAGTCCTAAACCAATAGGCACTATGCCAATGTAAGTATAAGCTGGAGCAAGGCCATCTTTGGCGAAACTTTCTACTAGTAAAACCCAGAAAGGGATTAGTAGGCTGTAGGCCATCACATTAGTACCCGGAATTTTATTTGAAGCATAATTTAGACACAAAATAGTTCCTATTGACGCAAAAATGGCAAGGTAAATAACTAGGAAAATTAGCCCAATCGGAATTGTGTCAGGAGTAAAATTTTTATCCTGAATTATCAGAGTTAAACCTAAAATAACTGTTCCGGCAGTTAAAACTCCAAATGTAGTAATTAGCAGATTTTCACCATTATTTAACCTAGGTTGAAATAATGCGTAAGTTGAATAGACGATCGTTCCAATTAAAAATATAAGTTCACCATAATCCAATTTAAAATTAAGAGCATTATGTATTGAGCCATCAAAAACAATAAATAAGGCTCCAAATGAACTCAAACCTAATGCTAGCCAAATTAAAGTTTTAGACTTTTTGTTAAAAAATAATGAGTCCAAAATCAGCGTTGAAAAGGGCATAAGTGCAAAAATAGCTGATGTCGAAATAGTAGATGTATGCCGAAGGGCTATAAACATAAAGACAAAATATATAGAATAAATTCCACTCAGNACAAAATAGCGCCATGGCCTAATTAAAATAGCGCGCGATAATTTCTTGGAATAACTCAAATATGATCCNAGTATTAAAGCGCCCAAAAGGAACCTATAAAAAGTTAAAAGTTCGGGCTCAATAATTTCAGCAAATATTTTTCCAAAAATAAATGAGCCTGCGACGAACAAAGAAAACAGCAACATCACTAAGTGACTTTTTACTTTTATGTTCAGCGAGCTAATCATAGTAAACCACGGTTATTTCTGAAAATTTGATAACAACACAATGCTTAATTGGGAGCATAGGAAGCAGGGTCAACAAAATGAGGACGGCCTTGAATATGCAATTCAGTATTTAGTGGAGTGTTTCCTGCAATCAATTTTCCACTTCTTACGACAGCAAGTCTATGAGCGCGTAATCTAATCGCCTCAATAGTATTTTTTGCTTGAAGCAAATTAAAATTTGCCTTGGATCCAACACTTATTCCATAATCTTCAAGGTGCATTATAGTGGCCGAATTAGACGTAATTGCGTCAAAACACCAAGCCATATCCTCACGACTGGATAGCTGGCCGACATGCAAGCCCATAAAGGCCACATCAAGCATATCTGCGTTACCAAGTGAGTACCAAGGATCCATAACACAATCTGAACCAAAGCCGATCAAAACACCTGAATCGCGCAATTCTCTTACTCTAGTTTGCCCCCTACGTTTTGGATATGTATCATGCCTTCCTTGAAGCATTATATTTATAAGAGGGTTAGGTATTGAATGTACCCCTGCTTCTGCAATCAATGGTATTAATTTCGACACGTAATAATTATCCATCGAATGCATTGAAGTAAGATGAGAGCCTGTTACTCGACCCTGCAAGCCAAGACGCTGAGTTTCAAAAGCCAGGGTCTCTATATGACGGCTCATAGGATCATCTGTTTCATCGCAATGCATATCAACCAGCAACCCTCTTTCAGAAGCTATTTCACAAAGAGCTTTAATTGATTGTGTACCTTCCGACATGGTTCGTTCGAAGTGAGGTATACCTCCAACAATATCTACCCCCATATCNAAAGCGCGAACGGTATTTTCCAATGCTGTAGGATCTCGATAAAGCCCATCTTGAGGAAAAGCCACTAGTTGAAGTTCCAAATAGTCTTTAACTTGCTTTTTCACCTCTAATAGAGCTTGTACGCCCTTTAATTCGTCATCGCATGTATCAACATGGCTTCTTATTGCTCCAATACCCATGGAAACAGCTAGATCACAATATTTTAATGATCTTGCAATAATGTCATCTATAGTCTGGACAGGTTTTAATTCACCCCAAAGTGATATTCCTTCCAGCAATGTTCCAGATTTATTTAACCTTGGTGTGCCAAGTGATAACGTTGCATCCATGTGAAAATGCGGATCCACAAAAGGCGGAGCTAAAAGCCAACCATTTGCATAGATAGTTTCTTTTGCTTCACCAGAAATATTCTTTTCAACAGAGGTAATTAAGCCGTTTTTACAGGCTACATCAATACCTTCTTTGCCATCAGGCAAAGAAGCGTTCTTAACCAAAAAATCAAACATAATTTACTCCTATCTTTGTCCTTTAAACCAAGGTGTGAGTAACGCTCTTGGATATTCCGCCCGTCGGGCTGCAATTACTAAAGCTACTATCGATAATATGTACGGCGCTGCCAGAAAAACTTGGGAAGGAATAATTGCTCCCACCTCAGTCTGCATTCGAACTTGTAATGCATCAAAGGCNCCAAATAACAATGCTCCTAATAAAGCTTTTCCAGGTTTCCAACTTGCAAAAATAACCAAGGCAATNCAAATCCAACCCCGTCCATTGACCATNCCAAAGAAAAAAGCATCGAAAGCAGACATCGTAAGAAAAGCACCACCCAAGGCCATAAGTGCCGAACCTGCCACAATAGCGCCTATCCTNAGTCCATAAACGCTTAAACCTTGCGCATCGACACTATTTGGATTGTCACCAACCGCTTTAATCGCAACTCCTAGACCAGTTCGATTCATTACGTACCAAACAAGCCCAACCATAAATAGAGCTAACCACGTCATCGCAGTTTGTTGAGAAAAAACTGCTCCAATAAATGGGAGTTCTGACAAGATTGGGATTTCCAATGGTCTAAAAGGTTCAATTCTTGGAGGAGACGAAACGTTTGGTAATGCGGTTCTATAAGAAAAGTAACTTACTGAGGTCGCAAATAATGTAACGCCAAGTCCTGATACATGCTGAGATAACCCTAAAGGGACCGTTAAAATAGCATGAATTAATCCAAAAAATCCACCGGCCAGCGCAGCAACTAGTACACCTCCCCATAGACCAGCGCCCAACCAAACAGCCATCCAACCCGACATAGCACCCGCAACAAATATTCCTTCAATACCTAAATTAAGAACACCTGATTTTTCACAAATTAAAGCGCCTAGAACTCCAAAAATTAAAGGCGTAGCAATTCTCAAAGAAGCAGCCCAAAAGCTTTCACTCAGAAGAATTTGAAATATTTCAACCATTCAATTTTGACCTTTTAAGCTTGTTCTTACCAATTTGAACCGACTGAAAAACCCACCAATAAGAACGCATAGTAGAGAAGTCGAAACAACTAAATCCGCGAGATAAGAAGATACACCCATCGCTCTGCTCATACTATCAGCACCAACAAAAACAGAAGCTATAAACAACGCCGATATTACCACACCAATTGGTGATAATCCTGCAAGCATTGCCACAATAATCCCCGCATAGCCAAATCCCGGGGACAAGTCTGACGTAAGATAACCCTTCAAACCAGCAACCTCGCTAACGCCCGCCATTCCTGCAAGAGCTCCAGAAATTAAAGCTGCGCTTAGTATTGTACGGTTGACCTTTATGCCAGCGTGCCGAGCAGCAAATACATTCTCCCCGACAGCACGCAACTTAAAACCCCAAACAGATCTTGCTAACATAAATTGCGCTATTAAAGCACACACAATGGCAATTACTAAACCCGAGTGTACTCGCATTCTTTCCATCAGGGGCGGTAGCATTCCCTGATCAAGAATTGGAGAGCTTTGAGGCCAACCCAAACCCATTGGATCTTTCAAAGGACCTTCAAGCATATACTGCAGAAAAATAATAATAATAAAATTAAGTAATAAAGTTGTCACGACTTCATCAGCCCCATATCTAGTTTTTAATAAAGCTGGAACAACCATTCCCACGGAACCAGCCGCACAGCCAAATGCGATAATTAAAGGGAGCAAAATAAATGCTGGTGCCTCTATCAAACCTGTTCCAATGGCAGCAGCTGCCATTGCTCCAAGATATAACTGCCCTTCTGCCCCAATATTCCAAAGTTTAGCTCTGAACGCCAATGCAGCTGCTAATCCTGTAAACATCAAAGGCGTAGCTCTTGTTAACATCTCTGAAAAAGCAAATTTTGACCCAAATACTCCTTTAGCCATTTCAACGTATGAAATTAAAACGGGAGCTCCAGCGAACCAAAGAGGAATAGAGGCTAAAATTAAAGCTATAAATGCAGAAAGAATTGGCACTCCATAACTAAAGATGGCAGAGTTTGCATTTCTTGGCTCTATCCTAATCATGCAATCTCACCAGCCATCATTAATCCAAGACTTTCCCTATTATGCGTTTCAGCCATTCTAAGATTACCATCGTAAATTACCATAATACGGTCAGACAAGCTTAAAATTTCGTCTAGATCTTCAGAAATCAGGACAACACCAGAACCTCTTTGGCGCGCCTCCAGCAGGCGATTGGCTACGTCTGCAGCGGCACCCAGATCCAATCCCCTAGTTGGCTGATTTGCTA
>NYSL01000015.1 GCA_002682945.1 Cryomorphaceae bacterium
GCGGACTCCATTACTTACTTCAACATTATTGCGAATGATAATAGTATTTTTCAAGGGACTGATGATAATGAAAGATGGACTAAAACCGAGTTCAAAAATTGGAGTCGTGAATACTTCAAAAGAAAATCTGCATGGACTTTTGTACCTCAGAAAGGGCGAAATATCAGCATAAAAAATAATGTGGCTTGGTTTGACGAAAAACTAGACTCAAAGCATATGGGACGAACACGAGGAAATGGAGTAATGGTTAAGGATGGNGAAACCTGGAAAATAGAACATTATACACTTTCTCTACCTATCCCAAATGAGTTAATTAATGGTGTGATTGACACGATCAAAAATTCGGAGTATTAAAATTTGATCGGAAAAAAGTTAAGTTTTGTCAAATTCTGTATTTATTAAAAATTAGTTATTTTTTTTCAAAAATGGNCATAAATCATAAAATTTAGAGGCCAAAGACACTTATATTTATCAATATATTTTAAAAAAAAANCTTAACCCCCCTAGTGCCTNGGCGCTACACTTTCAATCTAAACACCTCAATATGAAGGACTTTACNAAAAAANTCTTACTCTTATCAACCCTTTTTATTACCAGCTTAACACTTTCAGCCCAAACTCCGATGTCAGGATCATATTCTGTTGACTTGTCGGGATCTGGTAACTTCAGCACAATGTTAGCAGCTGCAACGGCATTAGCCCAAAATGGAGTGAATGGACCTGTCACCATCAATATAAAAGATGGAACATATGGGCGATTTACAATTGACTCTATTCCAGGCACCTCATCCGCAAATACGGTAACTTTTCAATCGCACCCTTCGAATACGAATCAAGCAATAATTGAGGATTCTGCGACCACTAGTATAGATAATTATCTTGTATATCTAAACGGTTGCGACAACACGGTCTTTAAAAACTTAACATTTAACGCTCTTGGAGTCAATTTCGGAACCGTATTTCTTGGTAACTCTACTTTGACTAACTGGACTCTTGACGGAAATACTATGAATGGTTCTGCAGGGACAAGCGCATCTAACTTTAACCATGCCATGAACAACGGAACCCCAAGTTCCAAAGGAAGGGGCAGTTTTCATTTTATAAATAACAATATAAATAACTTTTCTGTAGGGATACAAATGGGAGGTACTGGATATCAACTCGGCGCAGATTCAATATTCATGGACAATAATATAATCTATGCAACAGATCAAGGTATCAATTTCAATTGGGTAAAATATGTGGAGATCACCAATAATGATATGTACAGAAGCGTACCAATGGGGCTATGGTGGCAAAACATGAATAATACTGTCAATTACATCTCTTTTGGATTGGTATTTAATAACAATAAAGTTCGTGGATCAGAAAATGCTTTGAATGCCTATACAAACGCGACGAATCAGGGCTTTCCCTTGTTTGCTGAGATTAAAAATAATGATATCGAAACTGGATATCGAGGCATTTATTTAAGAGGTAATCCTGATTCTCTCTCAGGAAACACATTTAGAGATGTTGTCATCGAAAATAATAAAATCACTGATGTCGGTAATGACCCTGTAAATGGCTCTGGAATTGAGCTCGTAAATATTAATATCGATCTTGCTAAAAATGGTCTCGTTCAGAATAATATGATATCTATGGGTAACCCCTCTAATACAACATCTTGGTACTCTGCTATTAAAGTGTATCATTCAGCAAACCTTGATATTATTCATAACACTTTGCATCTTCGGGGAGGTAGTCCATTATGGAGGGGTGCAATTCACTTAGACGCAAGCGCATCAACCACTCAATTCACCCCCACAGGAAATGAGATACATAACAACATTTTCACGAACTATGGTAGCGGTTCAGCCATTCACGCAGAAGCAATAGCTGTTCCAGGAACATTTTTTACCTCGGATTACAATATCTATTTCGGTAACTCAACTACTGCTCTTGCATATGGCGCATTAGGAGTAGGAACAAACACGATTTCAGGATGGAATACATTGAGCGGCGGTCAGGACTCTAATTCATTCTTTGGGGATCCCATATATGTGAGCGCCAACGATATTCATACTGCAGGAACTCTCGCAGATAGTGCAGGCACCCCTCTAGGATTAGCCACAGATTTTGATGGAGATACTCGATCTTTGACAAATCCTGATATTGGAGCTGATGAGTACACTCCACTTTCCTGCTTTGGAGTAACTAGCTTATCTGCTTCGAATGTAACAGCTAATTCTGCAGATTTATCATGGTCTTCATATAACTCCGGAGCCTTAGGATACGAGATTCGCTACAACATTCAAGGATCTGTTAATTATAACTTTGTTTCAGGGACTGGAACTTCCAAGACCCTAAATGGCTTATCATCAGGTACAGTTTATAATGCTCAAGTCAGAGAGATATGCTCAGTAGGTGATACTAGTGTATGGTCAGATATAGTTAATTTTGGCACTGAACTTTGTGATCCAATTTCACGTTGTGCTCATGAATTTATCATGACAGACGCATATGGAGATGGATGGAATGGCGGTACGATTTCAGTAGAACAAAAAAATGCACTGAATGGACAATGGATAGAGATGGGTGAAGCGAGCCTTGCAAGCGGTGCAGGTCCAGTTTCAGTATTTGGTCAGCTCTGTGATGGAGATTCTGCCAGACTGGTTTGCAAAGCCCCCGGAAGTTTCTTTTATGAGATGGGCTTTACGCTTTTCAGTGCCACTGGAGATACCATTTACACAGAAACAGGAAGCAGTTCAAATGATGGAACTACGGCCTCTGCCGGTCAAGTATTTGCAACCTTCTTAGTAAGCTGTCCGGCGACATGCCCCATAACAGACAGTGTAAATGTTCCTTCTGAAACAACTTGTGGCCCCTCAGAAGTAACTTTCAACACATCAAATACAAATCCCGCAAATACGGTACTTTGGATGAATTCATCTTCAGAAGTTTTAAGTTCTGGGAACAGTTTCACAACCCCTATCATTACTGCAAATACTGATTACTACGCCTCGGTATTCACAGCAAATAATCTTGTAGCTCCGCATACTTTTGGACCTGCGACAACACTAACAGGAGGGTTTGGAAACTATACAAATGGAATGTGGTTCTCTGCGAGTAAGGCATTTGTCTTGGATTCCATTAGTGTCATATCCAATGGTCTCGTAGATTTTCAAGTGAGAATATCTGAAGGAGGAGGAAGTAAAGCTTCCGGTCATTCTGGAAATGAACTTCAGCTATCTGACACTATTAATGTGCCTGCAGCCGGCACTCACCAAGTATATGTAGGTCTTGCTATTACACCAGGAACGTATTATATCAATTTTGATTTTGTATCCGGTACACCCGGACAACTTCACCGGGCGACTTCAGGTGGTACTTACCCATATACTGTTGCTAACGTTGCAAGTATTGACTCGGTTCAATTTGGAAGTACAAACTCGAGAGTTTACTATGCCTATGACTGGATTATTACAGAAGGTTGCACTGGACCTGTAACTACAGCTTCAGCCATTTATGGCAATGTTCCATCAACAGCTCTTCCTTATCTAGAGGACTTCAACAATGGTTTGTCTTGCGCATGGAGTGTATTAGACCCTGGAGGATCTACTTGGGAAATAATTGATAATTATCAAACTTCATCAAACCTTAATGGTACTAAATTCGCCTTTGTCGATGATGATGGCGCTGGAAGTACGGCCCCTGCAACAAATGTGAAGTTAGTTTCGCCAGTATTTAATGCAGTTGGTTACGACACATTAACTGTTGAGTTTGATCATTACTGGAGACCATTTACTGGTTCTGCAGGTTATGTTGAAGTTTATGATGGAAGTGCCTGGGTTCAAGTCGCTTCATACACCACTGCAACTATAGGAGCGTGGAGTAATCCTGTCCATGAAACTATAGATGTANCNGCTTATCAGAANGCAGACTTNCAANTNCGNTTCCGNTANGANGATNNNGGNGGANCCTGGGGTTGGTTCTGGGCTTTAGATAATGTAGAACTTGATGGTGCATTAGCTCCATGTACAGACGTGCGTGTTGAGGTTCTTACTGACGTTTATGGTGACGAAATTTCCTGGGAGATTATTGATGTCAACACAGGTAATGTAATGGCATCAAGAGGTCCACTTAACTATGTATTCCCATTCAATGCCTCTGCTTCTACATATGTGGATACAGTTTGCTTACCGGATGCAGGAACATATGAATTCAGAATTGAAGACTCATATGGTGATGGTATGAATAACCCTGTTGGTTACTACACAGTAGACATATTATGCCCTTGGGGTCTTAATAATGTTGCAAAGCTTGACACCTCTAATGGAGGAGCATTCAATCACGGAGGAACAGTAGCTGCAGGATTCACAGGAGGCTCGTGGGACTCTACCGTATTCACTATCAATTGTATTCAAACTTCAGAGGTCACCTTCCAAGTAAATATGAACAAGGTTACAAGTGCATTTACAACCCCAGAATTAAATGGAACATTTAACAACTGGTGTGGAAACTGTGATGCGATGAGTGATGCAGATGGTGATAATGTTTGGGATGTGTCTATCACCCTTCCCGTTGGAGACACTGTAGAATTTAAATATTCAGCTGACGGATGGACTATCCAAGAAACGCTAAGTAATCAAGGATCTTGTGTGATTCAAAGTGGTCAATTTGTGAATCGTATACTCACAATTCCGGCTGCAGACACTACTCTTCCTGTTGTTTGTTGGGGAGAGTGTGATGATTGTGTGATTGATGTTACCCTCAATGTAAACATGGCATGGGAGGTTGCAAATGGCGCTATCGATACAAATGGTATTCATGTAGCAGGCACATGGCAGAATTGGGATCCAATGGCATCAGAGATGCTTGACCCAGACGGTGATGGAATATACTCTATCACATTTGGTTCAGCTACAGGAGAAAACTTGCAATACAAGTTTATCAACGGTATTGATTGGGCAGGTGTTGAGGCCAGCGGTGATCTCTCTCCTTGTGGAGTAAGTGATGGCCTAGGAGGTTATAATCGCTTATCAGCGCTAGGTTCTGCCGACACTGTCTTCGCTGCGGTATGTTTCTCAAAATGTTATGACTGTGCGGTAAGCATAGACGAAGCGCTAGGAAGTATTAGCCTTTATCCGAATCCAACTGCTGGAGCCTTTACTTTAGGAAGAACCAACTTATCTGGTGAAATTGAGGTTAGTATCATTGGCCTTCAAGGTCAGCTATTGCAAGCAACAAAATGGGATGATGGTTCAAGTGATCTCCGTATTGATTTGAGTGATCTCGCTTCTGGAGTCTACATGGTTCGTTTGACAGCTGAAGAGGGAACACGTACAATGCGAGTAGCAGTTCAGCGTTAATCCCAGCTATTATTTAAAAAAAGCCGCTCCAAATTGGAGCGGCTTTTTTATTTCAATTATTTACTTATCGAATGTACCCTGAAGGATAAAAAATGGGAATAGTAAAATATATATTAAACTATTCCCCTATAGTAGCCCCGAGCAGAATCGAACTGCTATCTAAAGTTTAGGAAACTTCTATTCTATCCGTTGAACTACGGGGCCTTAAACTTGAAATTTTATTTTTTCAATTTCGCTTTTTGGGTTTCAATTTCATGGTCTTCAACTTTATCAAAAAGCAATTCAGTTTTTCCAACTTGCGAGCCAGGCATTACCAACACCCTGCCATCTAAATCATTCCATTTAATGGATTCCACTCCTAACATGGCCCGCATTTTTTCCCCAGTAAATGGCATAAATGGATCAATAATACCAGAAATTGCAGCAACCAATTGAGTAGCAGTACCCATTATTTGAGAAGCCCGATCTGGATCGGTTTTAATCTTTTTCCAAGGCTCTTCATCAGCAAGGTACTTGTTTCCCAACCTCGCGAGATTCATGGCCTCAGCTAAACCCTCTCGAAACTTATAATTATCTAAAGATTTAGAAATCTTATCTCTTTGGTTTCTTATTGAATTCAATAAATTCTTATCTACTTCTAAATTCCCTAACTCTTGGACTCTCCCATCATAATACTTATGATTTAAAACCATTACCCTATTTACAAGGTTGCCTAAAATTGAGGCAAGCTCAGAATTGTTTCTCAATTGAAAATCTGACCAGGTAAAGTCATTATCTTTTGCTTCAGGCATTGTTGAGCATAGAGTATACCTCAAAGAGTCCTGTTTGTTTGGAAATTCTTTTAAATACTCATGAAGCCATACCGCCCAGTTTTTTGATGTAGATAGCTTCTCCCCTTCTAAATTCAAAAATTCATTTGCAGGAATATCTTCCGGCAAGATATATTCTCCGTGCTCCATTAGCAATGCAGGAAATATAATGGAATGAAAAACAATATTATCTTTTCCAATAAAGTGGACTAACCGAGTTTCATTATCCTTCCACCATTTTTCCCAATTTTCACCATGAAGTTCCTGAGTAGCGGTTATATAACCTAAAGGAGCATCAAACCATACATATAAAACTTTACCCTCGGCCTCTTTGAGAGGAACAGATACTCCCCAGTCCAAATCACGAGTCATACTTCGTGGTTGTAGACCATCTCCTGAATCCAGCCATGACTTACATTGCCCGATGACGTGAGCCTTCCATTTTGGATGTGACTCTACGTAAGATCTGATCTTAGGAGCTAGTTTATCTAAAGGCAAAAACCAATTTTTGGTTCTTTTCAGTATTGGAGTCGCATTTGAAAGAGTGGATTTAGGATTTATCAAATCCATTGGGCTCAAAGTCGTTCCGCATTGCTCACATTGATCTCCGTATGCATCGGCACTTTTGCATTTAGGACAATCACCTGTTATATATCTATCCGCAAGAAACTGCTTAGCTTCAGGATCATAGTACTGTTCCGTTTCTCGTACTTCAAAAGTTCCTTTTTCATAAAGTTTTTTAAAAAAAGAGCTCGCAACTTCGGCGTGTTTCTCTGATGAAGTTCTTGAGTAAATATCAAAACTAACCCCAAAATTATCTAGGGCCTCTTTCATCATTTTATGATATCGATCTACAATTACCGCAGGGGGTACATTCTCTTTACGAGCCTTCATAGTAATTGCCATGCCATGTTCATCAGAACCGCAAACAAAAGAGACCTCCTTTTCACACATTCTTAAATATCTCACATAGATATCTGCAGGCAGATAGCAACCAGCAAGATGACCGATATGAATCGGTCCATTAGCATAAGGTAAAGCTGCCGTTACTGTGGTTCTCTTATAAGGCTTCATTGACGACAAAAGTACAAACGGGTGTACCTTGTATCCTCCTATGGCGAGAACAATTATACCACCTTTTTTAGATCCAGGTTCCGGGATTGCTCTCATCGCCCCATCAAGGCATGCAGATCCATCTATTATTCAATTAGCCAAAGATTGGATAAAGCAAAATGGGTGGGTTCCTCACCCGGCTCCAAACCTGGGAACAAAAAAGAATCAATTTGGCGGCACAGATAAACAAAGAGCAGATGATTTTAATTGGTCAATCTCAAATCCAAAAGTTCATGCCATTTGGGCTATCCGTGGAGGGTACGGAGCAGTAAAAATGGTAGACTACATTAATTGGGAGGATTTTAAACAAAATCCTAAATGGATCATAGGCTTTAGTGATTTCACTATTTTGTTAAGTCATATATCTAAGGAAAACATAATGGGAATTCACAGTTGGATGCCTATTCAAATACCTATGCTAAAAAATAAGAGTCTTGTGAGTTTAAGTAGGATTCTGAAAGGGGATGCAGATGAATTAAAAGCTGAAAAGCATAAAAAAAATGTCAATGGGAAAACCTTGGGCAAGCTCAAAGGAGGTAATCTTTCTGTCCTATACAGCCTTTTAGGGTCTCATAGTTTTCCCAAACTCGACGGATGCATATTGGCACTTGAGGATCTCGATGAATACAAATATCATATAGACAGAATGATCATTGCTTTAAAGCGCGCAGGGGCCCTNGACAANGTTATCGGTATAGCTNTTGGNAGCTTTTCTGACATAAAAGACAACGCNGAAAACTTCGGNCAAGANCCCTATGAAATAATTAAAGAAAATTTTCCAAAAAATATACCCCTNGCAATAGGCCTTCCTTTTGGTCATGAGTCCGATAACGAGGCCTTTATCACGGGTAACANATATGAANTNGAAGTAAATGATTCTGGTTCCCGCTTANCACCTGTTNTNTAAGTGTTCAAAATAAATATGGAATAGAGGAGTATTCACACGCTTCAAATTTCTAATTCATTACCTTCGAGGAAATTATTATACTGATGAAAAATCAGCACTCTCGAAACAATTCTAAAACTTCAGACCGTTTTAATAAAAACGGGGATAGTTCTCATAAATTCAAACGTAATAACGAATTCAAGGGACGAAGTGGAAGCCGTGAAGAAGAAAATAAAAGATGGTCCTCAAAGCCAATTAAAGAAAGTAATCCAAATAAAAATAAATTCAGCTCTTTTAAGCCGGCAGGAAACTTAAAATTCAAAACTGCTGAGGAGCATGCCCCTAAAAATGGATTGATGCGTTTAAATCGTTTTATTGCTCACGCGGGAATATGTTCAAGAAGAGAAGCCGACAAGCTTATAAGTGATGGATTAATAACTATTAATNGTAAAGTTGTAACGGAACTTGGAACCAAAGTAAAAAATAAGGATGAGGTACGTTACGGAGGAGAGCTTTTAAGGTCTGAAAAAAAGGTTTATGTTCTGCTCAATAAACCTAAAGGTTTTATTACCACAGTTGATGATGACAGAGCAAGAAAAACNGTGATGGATTTAGTATCAAATGCCTGTCCTGAGAGGATTTATCCAGTTGGCCGCCTGGATCGTGCAACAACAGGAGTCCTACTCCTTACTAATGATGGCTCTTTAGCAAAGAAGCTGACACACCCCAGTGATGGAGCAAAAAAAGTATATATGGTGACTTTAGATAAGCCATTTCACAATANCGATCTCATGAAGCTTAGAAAAGGCATTGAATTAGAAGATGGCATGGCTCAAGTAGATCATATCGAATTTGTTAAAGAAAATGATAAATACACTTTAGGGGTTGAAATTCATATTGGTAAAAATAGAATTGTCAGAAGAATGTTTTCCGCCTTAGGATATGAAGTTTCCAAGTTAGATCGAAGCTCATTTGCCGGATTGACCAAAAAAGGACTGAATCGCGGTCAATACAGAATGCTTAATTCAAAAGATTTATCCTTTCTAAAAATGCTGTAAATCATGCGAAGGTTTTTTTTTGTTTTAGGTGTTATTNTAAGTACATTTTTAATTGGGCTTNTTGTGATTCTGAGCTATCTCAAAATAAATTCAGATCCACTTCGAGATAAACTCTTATTCGTTGTCAACGAACAACTAAATGCTCCTGTATCAGCGCAAAACTTACAGATGAATTTCATGCATAAGTTCCCGAATATTTCNCTCAAGCTTGATGATGTTCTTGTAAATGGNACTCTCGAAGAAGACACCCTTTTGTTTTGTAAAAATCTCTATATCGAATTTGGTATCCTTTCTATTTTAAAAGGAGAAACCATAATTAAAAAAATATCTGCTTATGAAGGAAAGCTTAATCTGATATGGAATGCGAATGGAGAAAATAATTACTCAATCCTAAAGCCGACATCAACAAATTCAAACTCGTATATTAATCTTGAAGGATTGACAATTATGAATACAGAGATAAATATTGAAAGTCGAAAAATGTCATCCTTAGATTATCACTTTATTGCCAAAAGAATAAAATTATCAGGCATATTGGAAAAAGATGCGATCAATGCAAANGCAAGATGGGAAGTCTATGTGCCGAATTGGAATAAGCAGTCTGTTTTTATCTCTGGNTCATCAGATTTCTATTCCAATTCAACTTCAAAAAGCATTGAAATAAAAAATGGCCAACTTAAACTCAATGAATGGCAACTTCAACTTTCAGGAAATATTAATGANAACGATGGTGTGTGGTCAGCGAGTGCAAAAAATTTAGATATGGGTAAAGTGTTTCAATTGTTACCTAAAGAATTCATTCCCTCATCAAGGAATCTAAACTTAGATGGTAATCTTGACCTAAATATTAATGCTATTTCTAATTTTTCAGGCACATCAATAAATGCAAAAGGGAAATGGACCNATGGCATCTTAAATATTAATGATTCCTATTTTATTGGGAATAATATAAATGCCCAAATCATCTACAGCAACGGAAAGTTAAATTCATTTGAGACCTCTTTGTTNCGATTTGAAGACATATCGCTAGAATCGCGGGGCTCGAAATTCCGGGGAGTCCTTAGCCTAGAAAACTTTAAACAACCAAAATGTAAAGCCGACATAAAATTTGACTCTCGGTGGATGGATTTAATGCATTGGCTTGAATACAAGACATGGGAAGGTAGTAAAGGAGAATTGTTGGGAGAAATATATTGGAATAATGATTTTAAAAATATTGATGAACTGAAAAAGAAAGTCTTTTGGGGGGGGAAATGGAAAGGAAATCTTCTTGTCCCTAAAGCTGATTTGGAGATTGAAGGAGCAAATCAAACAACCCAAATTTCAAATTTTAATATCGAATTCGATNATTATAATTTGAATATCATCAGCGGAGTCATTCAAACTCAAAATTCNAAAGCAAAGGTAAAAGGGGCCATAAAAAATGCATTAAATGACTTTGATGAAAGCTATGAACTTCAAATCACAGGAGACGAGTGGCATATAGAAGAGTTAAAGAAGTGGAAAATTTGGGAAGCCGATTTCACAGGAAATGATGATCCTGAATTCAATTCCAATTATTCTCTTACAATTGCTACCGATAGGGTCAGCTTCAAAAATTTTTTAGGAACTGAGGCTCGATGTCTAGTTAAAGGGAAAGGGTATAACGCCAAAACCAATGATTTTTTTATACGCCAATCGGGAGGTACCATATCAAGTATAGTTGAATGGCGACCTTCCAAAAAGAGCGGGGGACAACTCAGACTCAACGGATTAGTAAAAAATACTAGTNTAAAAGGAATTTTCCAGTCATTTCAAAATTTTAATCAAAATGAACTCACGGATAAAAATTTATCCGGCAATCTCAATGCAAACGGAGAAATAAGAATTGATTTCAATCCAGAGTTCAACATATTATCTGAAAATATTCTTGCAGATATNGAATTTAAAGTTGAAGATGGTAATCTAAAAAATTTCAAAACACTTGATGCACTCAGGAGATTTACAGAAGTGGAAAAGTTATCAAATATTAAATTTGGAGAATTCACAAACCGAGTTCGAATAGCCAACAAAATGATCATTATTCCTGAAATGACCTTAGAAAACAGCGCACTTACTCTCAAAGTCGAAGGGACAAATGGCTTTGATGGGAAAATGAATTTTTTGATTCAAATGCAACTCAGAGAGCTTTTAGGTAATAAAAAAACAATCCGTTCTAAAAGATTAGACGATTTTATTAAAGAAAAAAATAATCAAGAAAAAGTATGGATACCCNTAAGAATGACAGGGTATCCGGAAAATATAAAATTCAGTATTGATACCAAAAAAATAGGTGACGATGTAAAATTGAATATTAAAAATGATTGGAAAAAACAGAGTGAAGATTTAAAAAGCCTTTTTGATAACAAGAAAAAAGATAAAAAAGAAGAAACTGAATACGAATTTATTTGGGAAGAAGAGCCGGATACAAACCGTTCATTCAATCAGTTAGAGCGTTCGTTCAATGGATCACTATAAATCTTGAACTTAAGATTAGTAAAAAAGAATTTTAACTAAATTTGTATTCATGAGAATAATTACACTCTTCTTTTTAATTCTTGGTTTAGGATTAACNGCAAATGGTCAATCCAATCCAAATGAGATGAATGAATGTGGAATTTTTTACCCGAATGCTTTCTCTCCAAATAGAGATAATACGAATGACGAGTTTCGTGTAATTATTCAAAATGATTGCAGCCCAATCACTTATCACCTAAGAATTTTTGATAGATATGGTAGACTTGTTTTTGAAAGTATCGATCCAAATGAATCATGGGATGGCGAATACAATGGACGACAGGTAAAAGAAGGAGTCTATCTATGGCAACTTCAAGCCAATTATTATGTCCCTAGCGGGTCTGAATCTGTCCGGTTAGATGAGAGAGGTAGTNTAGTTTTAATGAGGTAATTTCATCTTCATTAAGACTAAATTAATGTTAATAACAAATACCCTCAAATTCAGTCTTTTTTCATTTTTTTTAAGCTTTAATTGGATCTCGTTCAAGGCACAATCACAATCATTAAAGTTTGAACTAGAAATCGCGAAACCTAGCTCAGGAGAGATTCTAAAGAAAGGAAACTGGATGATCTCAGTGAGGGATAAGAATGGATTTATAATTCTTCAAGAAGTCGTTCCTTTCAAAAACAGAAAGCAGCTATGTGAACTGCAAGTTCCGGAGTTCGGAATATACTCTGCATCATTTTATCTCGACCTTAATCTGAATAAAACACTTGATAAAGGTTTTTTTGGCCAGCCAAAAGAACCCTATGGGTTTTCTAATAATGTTAGAAATTATTTAAAACAGCCCTCGATTGAATCTCAGCAGTTTAAATTCAACAATAACGATAGCATATATAAAATAATCCTAGACTATCATTTCATCGGAATTTAAATCAATAAAAAGTCATTCACGGAATCTTGAAATTCAGATGGGTTTTCAGAGTGTACCCAATGACCTGCACCAGATATACTATCTAAATTTGCCATTGGGAAAATCTGCATAATGTTTAGCCAATCATTATCTAAAATATATTGACTATTCATTCCTCGGATAAACAAAACGGGCCCAGAAAAGTGGCTNTCAAGAGCCAACTCCTCGCCTATTCGACTAATTTGTGATTCGACAATTTTTAGATTAAGCTTCCACCCTAATTTTTTATCGGCTTTCCATTCGAGGTTCTTCAAAATGAATTGTCTCAAACCCCAATCCAAAATCTGTTCTTCTAAAGCGCGATCCGCTTCTGCTCTACTTGACAATTGATTAAAATCCAGGGAATTCATTGCCTCGAGTATTTCCGAGTATTGAACAGGATAATATTTAGGTCCAATATCTACAATTACCATCTTCTCGACATATTTTGGGTACTTACATGCAAATTGCATTAAAGCCTTACCACCCATACTATGACCAATCCATTTAACTGAAGATTTAGCATGAAATTTATTCTCAGAATACCGTTTTAAATCCTCTACCATATCTAAATAAGAATGAGAACTCATATGAGGTGATCGACCATGATTTCTAAGGTCTATTAAATGAACTTGAAATCCCATATTCGACCACTTTCGGGCATGCGAAGCCCAGTTGTCACCCATACCAAATAATCCGTGTAAAACAACCAAAGGAAGCCCTTCTTCTCCAATAATCTTAGAATGCAGCTCAACCCCCCCCATTATTCAATAATTTTTCGATTTCCATTTATTTGCTAATTCCAATTGGTATAAATATCGTTGCACTGAATTTTCTAGACCTATATAAATAGCATCTGAGATTAACGCATGTCCAATACTAACCTCTAATAGTCCGTTTAAAGATTTTGCAAAAAATTCTAAATTATTTAAATCCAAATCATGACCAGCATTTACTCCCAAACCATTGTCCATTGCGACTTTACTTGCATTGACATATGGAATAACAGAAGTCTGCCTATTCAATNGATATTCTTTAGCATAATTCTCAGTGTAAAGCTCTATCCTATCTGCGCCAATTTTGGCAGCAAACTCGATTTTTTGATTATCGCATTCGATAAAAATTGATGTACGAATATTTTTTTCACTCAACTCTTTTATGACATCCTTTAAAAAATCATAATTAGAAACGGTATCCCACCCAGAATTACTTGTCAACACATCTGGACTATCAGGGACTAAAGTCACCTGATCCGGCTTACATTCAACAACTAAATCAATAAAAGACTTATTAGGGTACCCTTCTATATTGTATTCAGTTTTTACTATTTCTCTTAGTGCTTTGGCATCGGAGTATCTTATATGACGTTCATCAGGACGGGGATGAATGGTTATCCCTTGCGCACCAAATTCCTGACAATATTTTGCGGCAAGACATACATTGGGAATATCACCGCCTCTAGCATTCCGAAGCGTTGCAATCTTATTAATGTTTACAGAAAGCCTTGTGGATTTTTTTAACATAAAAACAAAGGTAAAACAAGCATAAATTAAACTATTGAATCAATTTCAGAAAATAAGTCTTAATAANTCTAAAATCCCCTCTTTTGGCTAACTTCGCATTAGTTATGAAATGGCATAAATTTATCATTAAGGAAAATAAAAATTTTCAATTGGATAGTTTGGGAAGCATAATTCGTGACGATTTATCTCATCCCATGAGAGGATATAAACCTATTATAGAAGATAATGTTTATAAAGGTTTTCGAGGAAAAGACNCAGAGCTACTTAAACCTGCAATTTTGCAAATAGATTCTAATATAATTGATGCCCTTTCAACAATAGAAAATTATAATCTTGACTTTATTGCAGTTTGCGATGAAAATGAGTTTCTTGGAATAATCACCTTAAATGATGTCATCAAGAACATAGCTTCGATATATAGTTTTAAAGAGCCAGGATCCAGCATTTGGTTTTATTGTTCAGATAATAAGCCGGTTTCCTCAGAATTAATACATTCTTTAGAGTTAGAAAATATACGAATCCTGACTTTTTCGGTAGATTTTATCGAGGATACACATCGGTACTTGAATTATATACGGATTGATCAATTAGACCCTAATCAAACCCTCGAAACACTTGAAAGGCTCGGTTGTGATATCAAAGGTTACTATCCCAAAGGTTCAAGAGGAATGGAGTTTGAAAAAAAACTTGAGCATCTAAGTCATTTTTTGAGTATNGAATAAATGAAAAAAATTGTAATCTTTGGAAAGCGTATTCCTAACGAAGTTCAGACATTTATAGAGAGAACAATAGATTCTTTAGTACAAGAAGGATGCTCCATATTTATTTATGAAAGATTTCAAACTAGAATCAACGAACATTGGGGCCTGAATTGGAATTTTCCAGAGTTTAAAAGTCGTGAAGATATTTTGAAGTCACAACCAGACTTCTTGTTGGTAATCGGAGGAGATGGTACACTTTTAGACGCTACTACTCTTGTTGAAGGGACAGATATACCAATAATAGGATTAAACACAGGTCGACTAGGCTTTTTAGCAAATATTACCAGGGATGAAGCCCCTATGGCTCTGAAGTCAATACTTAAGGGAGATTATACCATTGATGAGAGAAATGTTCTTGAGGCTCAGACGAGCTCTGATGAAATTATTGACCCTAATTTTGCATTGAATGAAATTGCGGTCAGCAGAAAAGGGACCACGAGTATGATTTCAGTTCACGTTTATTTAAATGGCAACTTCCTCAACACTTATTGGGCTGACGGTTTACTTATTTCAACTCCTACTGGATCTACCGGATATAATTTGAGTTGCAGCGGACCGATCCTCTTGCCTGGATCAAACAATTTCATAATTACCCCAATAGCACCACATAATTTGACTGTAAGGCCTCTTGTAATTCCGAATACAGACACAATTACACTTAAAATTGAAGCTAGAGAAGGTAATTATCTTGCTTCACTCGACTCAAGAGTATTTACACTGGAGTGTGAAACTGAACTAACAATAAAAAAATCAAATTACCGTTTTAAATTGGTTAGAACTGAGTTTTCCGATTTCTCTTCTACCTTAAGGAACAAGCTTCTTTGGGGTCAAGATAGACGAAACTAAATTGATTGAATTCATATCTTTGCAAGCCTAATTATGTTAGATAGAAACTTTCTAATCACAACGATATTAATTTTATCTCTGCCCCTAATTCTAAAAGGTCAGATATCACAAGAAATATCTGTTGGATATCAACTCCATCAATTAATAGGAGACATCGGGGTTAATAAATTGCAATTATTGGATGGCGCTGGAAATCTGAATTACCGAATTCAAAAACATCCTCACTATGCTTTTCACCTGGGGTTTAGCCAAGGAATATTGTATGGAGACGACTCATTATCTTCTTTTTCGGAGAAAGTAGAGAGAAACATTGCTATTCAAACCCCTTACCAAGCTTTTAACGCAAGGATAGAAATAGATTACTTTTCTCAATTAATACCCTCTTATGATTTTCAACAAACACCATATATTTTTGGTGGTATTGGGCTAATATCATTTAATCCAATGGGGAATTATCAAGGTAAATGGTTAGAGCTTCAACCACTTGGCACAGAGGGACAAGGAACAATTTTAAATTCGGAGCCCCTTTACAGTAAAAGAGCCTGGACTTTACCATTCGGAATTGGCTGGAGAACGCAATTAAACAGTCTTTGGGTATTTAGTATTGAAGCCATGTGGACTCTTACATCCACTGATTACCTTGATGATACGCATAATCTATATGTAGATGCCGGGCTTTTAGAAATAGAAAAGGGAGAAATAGCTAGTTATTTTTCAAACCCAAGCAATACTTTATTCGAAACAGGTACACCTCGAGGGAATCCACAAAATAACGATTCCTACTTTGCCTTGAGCCTTAAATTTGGCATCCATATTGAAGCTTTCATGGAACAATGTGCTAAATTTCTTCACAAATGAAAAATCTTGTTCCCAGTCATATAGCAATTATAATGGATGGAAATGGCCGCTGGGCTAAAAATCAAGGCTTCAAAACTCGCATTCGCGGTCATGAGGTTGGAGTTGATGCTTTGAGAAATGCAGCTAAATATGCTTCGAAAATTGGTGTAAAATTTTTAACAGTATATGCATTTTCTCAAGAAAATTGGAGACGGCCTAAAACCGAAGTTGATGCCTTAATGTCGATTCTGGTATCAAGCTTAAATAATGAAGTTCAAACATTGCAAGAAAATGGAATTCGATTGAATGCAATTGGAGATAAAGAAAGTCTTCCGAAGAAATGCAAAATAGAATTAGATGAAGCGATATTAGCTACCGCCTCGAATAACAAAATGACATTAACATTGGCACTTAGTTATAGCTCGAGACAAGAAATTACAAGTGCAACAAAAAAGATTGCAAAAAAAATAATAAATGGACAAATTAGTATTGATGAAATTAACGAAAATATGTTCTCTAACGAACTTAGCACCGCTAAAATGCCGGATCCAGAACTTTTAATACGAACCAGTGGTGAAAAAAGAATTTCAAATTTTTTACTCTGGCAAATAAGTTATACCGAATTAGTTTTCATTAACGTACTTTGGCCTGATTTTTCTGATGAGCATTTTGAAGAGGCAATATTAGAATTCAATAATCGCCAACGCAGATTGGGTATGACAAGTGAGCAAATTGTAAAACAATATTGAGTAAATGAATAAATTCATCGCTATAGCTTTTGCTTTATTTTTCCTTGGGTATCCAACATTGATTTTATCACAAACTTATGGGGATATTGGACTCTCTTTAAGCTCACCAGTAGAAATCCAACCAGATACAGATTATGAAATTGGTTCAATTCAAATAAAAGGTGCTGATCAGCTAGATCCGACAATGGTGAGTCTTTTATCAGGGCTAAATGTAGGAGATAAAGTGCAATTCCCTTCAGATAAAGTTGCAAAAGCAGTACGAAACCTATGGGAACAGGAATTATTTGATGATGTGCAACTCTACATAACCAAAAAAATTGAAAGGGTAGTTTACTTGGAATTTCGACTAAAAACTTTACCCAAATTGAGTAAGTTCTATTTTACTGGAATAAAAAAAGCAAAGCAAGATGCAATAAGAGAACTACTTGACCTGAAGAGAGGTAAAGTGGTTTCAAAAAATTTATTAATTACATCTTCCAATGCAATAAAAAAATATTTTATCGAGAAGGGCTTTTTGGAGGCTGATGCTGAAATCACTTCGTTTCAAGATAGCTCCCTTTTGGATGCTGTAATCTTGAGAATTGATGTCAATCCTGGAGAGCGATTAAAGATTGAAGAGATTGTCTTCAAAGGGAATAAGTCCATTTCCGATAAAAAATTACGAAAAGTAATGGATGATACCCATCGTTATCGATGGTGGAATATATTCGGTATATCAAAACTTTTAAAGGAAAAACTAGAAAGTGACAAGAGTCTTATAGTCGAAGCATATAATGAGGCCGGTTTCAGAGATATGCGTATAAAATCTGATACTTTTTATAAAACCCCAGAAAATAAATTAGTCATTGAATTTGAAATTCAAGAAGGGCAGCCGTATCATTATAAGTCAGTTTCATTTTATGGGAATAGTAAATACAGCACAGAAATTCTTCAAAGCATATTAAAAATAAAGGCTGGTGATCGTTTCAATTCCAAAGCGCTTTATTCAAGAGTGAATGGTGATCCAGATGGAAATGATATTTCTTCTCTATACTTAAACAATGGATATTTATTCGCCAATGTAATACCTGTTGAAGTTAAGGTTGAAAAAGACTCTATTGATTTAGAGATTCGAATCAGGGAAGGCAAACAAGCGACAGTGAGAAAAGTAATTGTAAATGGTAATGAAAGAACTAATGATCACGTGATTTACAGAGAAATAAGAACTCGACCAGGTGACTTATTTTCAAAATCAGATATTATGAGAACAGTAAGAGAGCTTGGACAACTTGGTTACTTTGATCCACGACAGATAACACCTGTACCGATACCCGATCCCATCACTGGAACAGTAGACTTAGAATATACAGTTGTTGAACAATCGACGAGCCAATTAGAACTCCAAGGAGGCTGGGGGCGATATACCGTAGTAGGAACATTGGGATTAAATTTTAATAATTTTTCTGCTCGAAATATTTTTAATAAACGTGCTTGGCAACCATTACCAACTGGAGATGGACAAAATATAACGATAAGAGCACAGACCAATGGAACTTTCTATAGCTCATACAATTTCAGTTTTACTGAACCATGGTGGGGAGGGAAGAAACCAAATTCTGTGACTTTCTCTGCTTATCATAATACCATGAATTACAGTGGCCAGCAAACAATTGACTCTTTAGCTCAAAAAATTGGAATTACTGGAGTAACTCTTGGACAAGCTAGAAGATTAAAATGGCCTGATGATTATTTTACACTTTTTCAATCATTCGAATACCGAAGATTTAATATAAACAACTATCCTCTTGTTGGAGCCAGTTTTACCAATGGTATTGCGAATTCTGTAGCCTATACTTTTAACCTAAGAAGAGACAATAGAGATCTACCAATATTTCCGACCCGAGGCTCTAGTATCGGGTTTACATTGGAAGCGACACCTCCTGTATCACTATTAGATGGAAGAGATTACTCTAAACTCTCACCTACTGAGAAATTTCGATTTATCGAATACCATAAATGGAAATTTACGGGAGATTATTATGCCCAGATCGCCAAAAATTTTGTTATCAAATCATATTCTGAATTTGGGTTTCTAGGTTCCTACAATAAAGACTATGGTCTTCCTCCATTTGAAAGATATTATTTAGGCGGAGACGGTCTTCAGAATTTTGTTCTTGATGGACGAGAGGTTATTGGTTTGAGGGGATATACCAACTTTAGTTTAACTCCTGAAGGAGGCGGTGCATTATACAACAAATTCACAACAGAACTTCGGTATCTTTTATCACCGAATCCTCAGGCCCAAATATTTGTTCTTGCCTTTGCGGAAGCAGGTAATAATTATGACAATTTTGCAGATTACAGGCCTTTTGAATTAAAACGTTCTAACGGAGTTGGTTTAAGGATATTTATGCCAATGTTTGGACTATTAGGTGTAGACCTTGCATACGGTTACGATAACCTTCCAGGAACATCGGGGCCCTCTGGATGGCAAACCCACTTCGTTCTAGGTCAGCAATTTTAATACAATGATTAGAAATCTTATAATAGTACTTGGACTTTTATTAACCTCATCAGGTTATGGACAAAGACTTGCATATGTTGACACACACAAAATTCTAAACTCCATCCCCGAATACAAGCAATCCAAGCTAGAAATAAATAGATTAAGTATTAAATGGGAAGATGAAATAGCGGCATTATTTGCAAGTGTCAGCGAGCAAAAGAATCAACTAGAAGTGGAAAAAGTCCTTTTGACATCTGAAATGATATCCGATAGAGAAAAAGCGATCAAAGCTTTAGATGACTCGGCAAGAATAAAACAAATTAAATATTTTGGCCCAGAAGGTTTGTTATTTAAGAAAAGAGAAGAAATGGTATCTCCCATCCAAGCTCTTATAGCAGGTGCAATAAAAGAAATAGCTCGCAAAAAGAAACTTGACTTTGTTTTTGATAAAGGTTCATCCTTAAGCGTGGTATATGCAAATGAATCGAATGATATTACTTCTGATATTCTTAAACAACTTGGTTACTGAATTACTACTTTTACATTATGAAAAAATCTATTATACTTTCCGCCATTCTGGCAATTTCTATTATACCAACTTTTGCTCAAAATGGGGTTGGCCATATAAATGTTGATAGCTTATTAGTTGAAATGCCTGATTATAAAGCGGTGATGACGACTCTTCAGGCAGAACAGGCTAAGTTTGAAGCGGAAGCAAAGGAAATGAACGCAGAATTAGAAAAAGGAGCTCAAACATTACAGGCGAATGCGGGCACATGGACCGAATTGAGACAGCGCCAAGAGCAATCTAGGCTGCAAGAGGCATACAACAACATTCAAGAGTATATGCAAAGTGCGCAGCAGCAACTTCAAGCAAAGGAAATCGAATTAATTACTCCTGTGCTAGAAAAACTGCAAAATGCAATTGACGAAGTGGCTCAAAGCATGAAACTGAATTATGTCCTAGATGCTTCTCAAAGTAAAGGAATGGTAATTTATTCAAAAGGCGGAACGAATTTAAAATCTGCTGTTAAAGAAAAATTAGGATTTTAATGAACTCTTCAAACGGTCCTATTGGACTGTTTGACTCAGGAGTTGGTGGGTTAACAGTCGCGAGGGCAATAGCCAGAAGACTGCCTAAAGAAGATATTCTATATTTCGGAGATACGGCACATTTACCATATGGAGAAAAATCTCCAGATTCAATAAGAAAATTCTCCCTTGAAATTGCTAATCATTTAATTAAAAAAGGAGCAAAAATTATTGTTATTGCATGTAATTCAGCATCTGCAATAGCATATGAGTTCCTCTCCGAAAATCTTGATGTGCCGGTATTTAATGTTATTGATCCAATCATCCAAGAACTTGAAAAATATAAATCTCAAAACATAGGAATTTGGGGAACTAGAGCTACAATTAATTCAAATGTTTACCAGAAAAAACTGAAAAAATCATTACCAAATGCAAAGGTTCGAAGCACTGCGACTCCATTATTAGTTCCTTTAATAGAGGAAAATCAGTTAAATGGTAATATTACAGAATCATTAATTAAATACTACTTAGACAAGTCAGAAGTAAATGATGTGCACCATCTTGTTCTTGCATGCACTCATTATCCGTTGATTGCCTCTCAAATTAGCAAACAACTGAAAAGTCGGGTAAAACTTTTAAGGACACCTTCAATTGTAGCCGAACATCTAGAGATTGAGTTAAAAAAAATGCAATTATTAAAGAAAGATAATTCTTCAATTAATCACCACTTTACTGTTTCTGATATTACTCCTACTTTCAAAAAAATTGGAAAAATATTCTTTGGCGCTGGCATTACTTTTGAAGAAGAGAATATTTGGGAATCAAATAGCATCTGAGACAATTTTTGCACTCAGTAAGCATAGAGGAATTCCCCCTCCAGGATGAGCCGAACCTCCACAAAAATAAAGATTCCTTAAAGCCCTTTGATTAGGATGTCTTAAGAAAGCCGAAAATGCAGAATTGCTACTGGATCCATACAAAGAGCCTTTCTCACTGCTGGTTTTAGACTGTATTTTCAATGGATCAAGATATTCTTCGCATTCAATCAATGAAGAAATATCATGCCCTAATACTCTTTTAATTTTATCAAAGATCAAATTTTTCGCCCGTAACCTAATTGAATTCCAATCTTGGCCACAATCGCTAGGAACATTTATCATAACAAACCAATTTTCTGAATTCTTAGGTGCATCTTGTATTATGTTCTTTGATGTGATGTTGATATAAACGGTTGGGTCAGATGAGAGATTTTTCGATTTAAATAAGCTATCGAATTCCTCTTTATAGTCTTTACTAAATAAAATGTTGTGTAAATCTAATTCTGGAAAATTTGATTTTATACCCCAATAAAAAATTAGGGCTGAAGAACTCCGTTCTTGTGTCAAAATTTTAACGGGCTCTTTTAAATGAGGAAGTAATTTTTGGTAAGTTGGAGTAATATCCATGTTGCTTACGACAATATCCGAGCTAAAAACAAGTTCTTTGTTCCCTCTTTTAACAATAATACCTTGAGCCTCTTTTCTATCTGATATTATCTTCAATACCCTTTCATTGAAATGAAAGTTAACCCCCTGACGTATGGCAAGATTGACCAAGCTATTTGTTATATCAATCATACCTTTTTCAGGAAGAAATGTTCCGATACCAAATTCTAAATGAGGTATCATACATAGAGTTCCAGGCGCGCGATAGGGACTAGATCCATTAAAAGTAGCATACCTATCAAAAATTTGAATCATATGATCGGTTCTAAATCGTCGGCTATGCACACTGTGCATCGAGGAGAATAATTTTAAAGAGGGAAGTGCTAGAATAGTTCTAAAGATGGAGAATCTTAAATATGTCTTCAGCCTATGTAGAGACCTCTCCAAAAAGAATTCAGAAGTAGACTCATACTGTTTTTTAGCTAGTTTTATATGTGATCGAATCGCTTCACCAGACTCCCCTAAGTTCGTTTCGGCTTCTCTTGTAAACTTATCTATGTCAGAATATGCAGTCAACGACTTTCCATCTTCCCAAAAATACCGACACGATTCATCTTTCTTTATATAATTAAAATATTCTCTCGGATTCTCACCACATAATTCAAATAATTCATCAACATTTTGAGGTAGTGTAAATAAACTTGGGCCCGCATCAAATCGATATTCACCTAATTTGATTTGACTAAGCTTACCACCGGGGTATTCGTTGCCCTCATGCACATGAACCTCAAATCCTTTTTTTGCTAATCTTATTGAGGCAGCGATACCAGCGATCCCTGAACCGATAATTCGAACTACTTTTTTTTCTTCCATTCTATTAGAGCCTTACGAACACTTCCATTTTTTTTTAAGAGCTCCAGAGAGTCTTTTTCATTAATTTCCTCCAATTTATTGAGCATTTTTACACCTCTTTTTAAAAGCTTTTCATTTGTCAATTGCATGTCAATCATCATATTACCTCTAACATGACCAAGTTTTATCATTAAAGATGTGGATATCATATTCAATACCATTTTTTGGGCAGTCCCAGACTTCATTCTTGTACTTCCGGTCAGAAATTCGGGCCCAACAGTAATTTCTATCGGATGATCTACCTGTTTTGATATTGGCGAACCTTCATTACAAACTATGCATGCCGTCAAACATCCAAAATTCTTTGCAGCCTTTAATCCTCCCAATACATATGGTGTTTTGCCACTAGCAGCNAGACCAATTACTGAATCATNTTTATTCACTTTACAAGTTTCTAAATCAATCCATGCTTGATTTAGGTCATCTTCAGCATTTTCAACAGCTTTTCGAATTGCTTGATCTCCACCAGCAATTATTCCATGAACCAAACCATGATCAACTCCAAAAGTTGGTGGGCACTCTGATGCATCTAATATCCCTAGTCTTCCTGAAGTGCCTGAGCCAATATAAAATAGCCTACCGCCTCCTGACATTTTTTTAAAAACTGCATCAACTAACAATTCAATTTTGGGAATTTCTATTTTTACCGCTCGTGATACTTTATGATCTTCATTATTTATATTGATCAATAACGAATTCGTATTCATACTTTCTAAATTCTCATAAAATGAGTCTGACTCGGTAATCATAGTTAATCTTTTATTTTTTTTAATACCGCAACATAATAACCATCAGAATCCTCGTTCATAGGCGATAATCTTTTTTGTTTTTGTAATTCAAATACAGTCTTATTTCGATTCAAAAACTCATAAATCTGATCCTCATTTTCTGAGGGAAGGATGCTGCATGTGGCATAAATAAGAATTCCGCCTGGCTTTAACAAAGACGAATAAGTATCTAAAATTTCTTGCTGTAATTCAATGGTGTCTGCTAAAATTTTTGGGTTCAATTTCCATTTAATATCCACATCTCTACGAATTACTCCTGTCCCGCTACAAGGGACGTCTAATAACAATTTAGATGACCAATTTGAAATTTTCTGTAGGTCTTTTTCATTCTTATAATGAAGTGTTTTTATACAAGTGACACCGGCACGATTTGCCCGAGATTCAAGCTCTTTAAGTTTTTTTCTATTAGTGTCAATACATAATATTTCACCCCTATTATTAATCTTTGCCGCCAGAGATAAAGCCTTACCTCCTGCACCTGAGCAACAATCTATAATTTTATCCCCTTCAACAGGATTAAGAAAATTAGGTATGAGTTGAGATCCACCATCTTGAATTTCAAAAAGTCCAGATTTAAAACTAGTTAGATTTTTTAAATTCTTTCTTTTTTTTAGCACAATAGCCTCTGCAGAAATTTGAGTTTCTCTTGATTCGATCCCTTCCGCTGACAAAATTTTTAATAACTCACCCTTTGTTGTTTTTAAAGTATTTACTCTAAGAATAACATTCGCCTCTTCGTTTAAAGCCTGAGAAATAGATACCCATTCTTTTCCCAATTCTTTTTTGGCAATTTTATCAAACCACGGTGCATAACTCTGAGCAATACCTATCGATAGATCTTTTGGAGTGCATAGAGTCTTCTCAATAGCCCAGCTCCGGTAAACTTCAAAAAGTTCATTTAATTTATCTTTTGATAAGCTTGACTCCTCACCTTTTAAAAACCATAATAACCGCCACCAGCGTATCATTTCATATGAATGTCTTGCAACAAATGCTCTATCCCTTGAGCCCCATTTTTTTTTGGATTTGAGTTGATTTTCTATAATCCTGTGAGCATAAATCTTTGAGCTAAAGGACTCCTTTAAGATTTCTAAAATACCATTAAGAAGGTTACTATGTATTCTTAAAGGTTCCATGTTTCGGGATTTTGCAATCGATAGAAGTCAGAATAAATACCCTTTGAATTCAATAGCTCTAAATGATTCCCTTGCTGAACCAGATGACCCTTATCAAATACTAATATTCTATCTGCTAAATGAACTGCACTGAGTCTTTGTGTTATAATTATGGTAGTCACTGTTTCCAATTCACTTTTTAAAGCTGAAAGAATTTTTGACTCAGTATCTGTATCTACGGCACTTAATGCATCATCAAACAATACAATTCTAGGTTTCTTGATCAATGCTCTTGCAATGCTGAGCCGTTGTTTTTGACCACCTGATAGCGTGACTCCACGCTCGCCAACAAGAGTATCATAGCCTTCTGAAAACCCTCTTATATCTGAAGAAAGATTGGCTAAATCAGCATAAAATTTAACCTGATCTAATGAAGCCTCATAACATCCAAATGAAATATTATCGGCTATACTATCGCTAAATAAAAAAGGATCTTGTGGGACTGTTCCTATTTGACTACGAAGTTTCTTAAGTGATATATTTTTTATTTCAATGTCATCAATAAAAATCTCTCCTTCTGTGGGTTCTATCATACGATTCATCAGTGATGCAAAAGTGGTTTTACCCGAGCCTGTTTTTCCAACAATAACAATTGTCTCTCCAGCTTTTATTTTCAGATTCAAATCAATAATGGCTTTTTTACCATTTTCAGGATATATGAACGAAACATTTTTGAAATTTATAAATCCACGAATTTCATCCGGATGGACGACATTTTCATGATCCTTAATTTTAGGTTTAGTTTTTAAAAAATCATTAATTCTCTCCATTGAAGCCTCTGCTCTTTGAACCATACTCATTACCCAGCCAATACTTGCTATTGGCCATGTCAAAAGGTTAACATAATAAATAAATTCTGCAATAACTCCTGGGCTTAGTCTTCCTCCAATAACTCCTTCACCCCCAATCCAAACAGCAATAAGGGTACTCAATCCTACTAAAAGAAGAAGTAAGGGCATAAATAAAGCGTTTACTCGGTATAATCGTTCATTTTTTTTAAATGAAGTATTAGCACTAATCGCATAACGATCAGTTTGTTCTTTTTCCAGACCAAAGGATTTCAAAACCCTTAAACCAGAAAAAGTTTCTTGAGCCAATGTGCTTATAGCTGACTGCTGTTCCTGTAATTCGTGACTTCTACGATTTATTAAACCTGAGACTTTATAAATACTCCAAACTAAAATCGGCATTGGAGCCAGTGTTAAAAGAGAGAGCTTTAAATCCACTGAAAACATGAAAACAAGAGTAATAATGGTAGCGAAAGCAGTATTAATCGTATACATCAATGAAGGGCCCAGATACATTCGAACTTTGCTCACATCTTCTGAAATTCTATTCATTAAATCCCCGGTACTATTATTTTTCAAAAACGAACTATCCAATTTTTGATAGTGATCATAGATATCATTTTTTAAATCGTATTCAATATGCCTTGACATTACAATTAATGTTTGGCGCATCAAAAAAGTAAAAAAACCTTTTAATATACTCATCGCAAGAATGAGCAGTCCGTATATTATTAATGATTTTCGCAAGCCTGAGTTTAGCTTATTAGATTCATTTGAAATTGCATTTGCAACCTGATCAAAAGCCTCCCTTACATAGATGGCGGGATAAACTGAGAAACTTGCTGATAAAACAACAAAAAAAATCCCACTTAATAAAAGCCATTTATACTTCCAAAAATAAGAGTTTAAAGTCCACAAGGATTTCATCTCCTAAAGGTAATACAAGGCGTTTTGGGATTATGTTAATACGAATTAAATTAACATAAATTCAATATTAAAAAAGAATTATTGACTTTTTTAAGTCTGAAGAATTCCTGGATTATATGGTCTTTGAATAGGCGCGTTATTAGCAGCTTCTATTCCTTGAGATATTACCGATCGAGTATCGGCAGGGTCTATAACAGAGTCAACCCACATCTGCGATGCTGCATAATAAGGTGACATATGTTTTTTATATTTCTTATGAATATTCGCCAACATAGTTTTTTCATCTTCAGCAGACAATTCTTTAGATCGAGATTTTTCAATTTGAAGAAGAACTTTTGCTGCCTGATCTCCTCCCATCACAGCTATTTTCGCTGTTGGCCATGCCACGATAAGTCGTGGATCGTAAGCTTTTCCACACATCGCGTAATTTCCAGCTCCAAAAGAGTGACCAACAATAATTGTGAATTTTGGTACAACGGAATTTGCAACTGCATTCACTAGCTTGGCTCCATCTTTTATTATACCCCCGTGTTCTGCTTTTGATCCAACCATGAAACCCGTGACATCCTGAAAAAATACTAGTGGTATGTTTTTTTGATTACAATTTGCAATAAAACGAGCTCCCTTGTCTGCTGAATCCGAGTAAATCACACCTCCAATTTGCATCTCGCCTTTTGCATTTTTTATTATTTGACGGTCATTTGCGACTATCCCAACTGACCAGCCATCTATTCGAGCATATGCAGTGATCAATGTTTTTCCAAAATCTTTTTTGTATTCAATAAAAGAATTTTCATCTACGATACATTCCAATAGAGAATGCATTGAATATTGCTCAGCCCCTGATGGAATTCGTTCATACAGTTTGTCCTGATTCAACGGATCCAATGATGCATTTCTATTAAAACCTGCTTTGGTTGTTTCGCCCAATTTGTCCACAATCCCGCGTAAGGTTAATATTGCTTCCTCATCGTTTTTCACCTTATGATCAATAACACCTGATATCTGTGTTTGAGATATTGCACCACCTAAAGTTTCATTATCAATGTCTTCACCGATAGCTGCCTTCACCAGATAGCTACCTGCTAAAAAAATACTCCCCGTTTCCTCAACAATAATGGACTCGTCACTCATTATTGGTAAATAGGCACCGCCGGCCACACACGGACCCATTACTGCCGATAATTGAGGAATACCATGGCTACTCATAACGGCATTATTCCTAAAAATCCTTCCAAAGTGCTCTTTATCAGGAAATATTTCATCTTGCATGGGCAAGAATACGCCTGCTGAATCTACTAAATAAAGAATCGGTATTCTGTTTTCCATCGCCAATTCCTGGGCACGAAGATTTTTTTTAGCTGTCATTGGAAACCATGCCCCTGCCTTTACGGTAGGATCATTAGCAACTATTATGCACATGCGGTCTTTTACTTTTCCCATTACAACCACCACTCCCGCAGCGGGAGCTCCTCCATAATTTTCATACATACCTTCCGCTGAAAATGCACCGATTTCAAAAGAACGAGTATGTAAATCTAAAAGTAATTTCACCCTTTCGCGTGCACTTAATTTCCCTTGATCAGAGAGCTTTTCTAATTTTTTTTTACCACCGCCTTTATGAATTATTCCTAGACGTCTATTCGTCTCTGCAATCAGCATTTTTATTTCATCGACGTTTTTATTTCTTTTTATTGACATATCTATAGTTTAAAATTGCTAATATGATAAAGATTCTTCTTTCAAAGGTTTATTACTCAAAATCCATTCTGCTGATTTTATCCAAATTTTATCGTGAGGGGAAGGGTCAGATAAAAAAAGTATAAGCCTCAATCCATTATCTATTTTTTGAAGAAAAAGAGCATCTGAAATTTTATCTCCCAATAAATCACCATACCAAAAAAGTTCAGGGAAACAATTATTTATAGTGTCAACTAAGCTTGGTCCAATATCCTGAAAAAGATCATTATTGCCCTCTCCGTCTGAGCTCTTAGTAACAATTAATGAATAATTTTCAATGCTGCCACAAATGCCATTAGATAAGACGGCTCCCATTGCATTAAGTGTGAGTCTATCCGAATTATTATTTTGAAAAAATGTAAAGCTTTTACCCGGATAAAATGAGGGAATACTGGGATCATTTACACCAATATAACCTGTATCAATTGCAATGGGACAGCCGAATAAAAAATGACTTCCAAAATCCCTATTGTGCCTTATATCAAATTCTAATTCCCCTGGATTCAGTGGGAATTGACTTAAGATTATTTGAGGATTAACATTAAATATATTAGTGATTCCCTCATCTGAAATAACAATCGCGTACCATCTCAAAGAAAGATCAATTTTACTAATATTTCCAAAATAATTATATGCCTCAGTTATGATTTGATACTTATTCGACTCTATTAATTTTATTCTCTTTCTCTCATCTCCCTCTATTCCACCTTCCTCTAACCAAAGTATTAAGGAATCTCGGGAATATCCCGATTTTTTGCCATGGATAATTTTTATGAGGCTATCACTAGGCCATTTGTATTTATTTGAAATTAATATTAATCGTAATAACTGATATTCAGAAAGTTGATACCATTTTTCCTCGGTTTCAGATAAAATGGACTTTATCTGAACAGAATCTATATCTAAATTTTTATAAATAGAGAATTTCTGATTTATCATCGAATCAATTCTGAATATTGAATCTTCAGCGAGTTTCGAACCGTTCGAGGAATATTTACTAAGCAAACTATCGAACTGACCAAAAAGAGCTTGTGAGATCAGGAATATTGATAATATTATAATCCTCCGCATTAATAATTTTTCTTTTTTCTCTTTCTAAACCTTTCCCAAACAAAGTATGAGATAAGCATTATCAGAAAAGGAATGAAATAACTAGTTGGTTCGCCTCTACCATGAATTACAGTAAATAAACGCTCTTTTCTAATTGAATTCAAGAATCCGTCAACAAAACCATCTTTAGACATAAAAATAAAAACAGGTTTTCCTAATATATGATCCTCGGGTACTAAACCCCAATAACGACTATCCCATGAATTATGTCGGTTATCTCCCATCATCCAGAAATAATCTAATGAAAACGTATACGAAGATGATGGCTCTCCATCTATTAAATATTCATCTCCTTCCATGATTAATTCGTGGCCCTCATAAACATTTATTGCTCTTCCATATTTTAAAACATTCTCATAATTCAAGTCCATAACCTGACCAGCTTTTGGTACCCAAAAAGGGCCATAGTTATCTCTAGACCATTTAAAAAAAATAGTGTCGTTATGTCCATCAGGATTTGGATATGTCAGCATCGGTCTGATATAATTTTCGTTATACCATTTTATTGCTTCCGGTGTCCCCTCTGAAAAAATATTATCTCCAGGTGTATTCAAACAAATGACAGTGTCAATATTATTTTGAGCCTGAAATTTAAGGAGTACGTCCGTTGAAATAGTAATAATGTATTCATTACTGGTTACTTGAATAACATCACTCAAATTTTGATTCGAAACTATCCGATTATCCAAATAATTTATATCAAAATCTCGTTTCAATTGACGAGGATTAAAGCCTCGTCCATTCGTTTTTACATAATAACTCCATTGAGGATTGGCTCTCTCTGGAAATTCTTGGAATGTATCGTTTATTGAAATCTTACGATTGATAATTGAAATTGTATCGCCAGGAGTCGCCACGCAACGCTTTACGTAGTTATCCTTTTTATCAACTGGCCTTCCAGGATCTACCGGTACATTGAATACAACAGCATCCCCTTTCTTAATAGAACTAAATGCGGGTAATCTCAAGTAGGGAAACTTAACCCAATTCAAATAACTTGGTACATCAGTATAAGGGATAAGATTGTGCATCAGAGGAATACTTAAAGGAGTATTTGGAATTCTTAATCCGTAATGAAGTTTGCTTACGAATAAATAGTCCCCAACCATTAATGACTTTTCCATAGAACCTGTAGGTATATTGTAAGCCTCAAAAGTTGTCATACGAACCGCACCTGCTGCCACAATAGCAAAAAAGATATGATTTACAACTAAAGGCAATTTTCGTCGAATTGCTTGATTATCCCGGGGTAGTACTTTCAACTCTTTTGAATAATTCAGGTAACCTATATAAATNCCAGCAGATGGGACTGTTAGGAATATATGTTTATTATCTCTGAACCCAAAAACATGAAGTAATTCATACGATAAAATAATAGACATCACGTTATCAATTACTGGGATATAGCATAATATTGACCACCAGCGAGGTCTTTCCACGATTTTCAATAGAACTATTGTACGATAAACTGGAACCCATGCTTCCCACCAAGCCCTTCCTGCAGATTCAAAAAACTTCCATGTANTAATTGAACTCCAGAGATTAATTAAAACATAATAGAATAATACTTCGAGCATCATATTTATTTTTAAGAGTATTTCCGTAACAAACAAAAATACCATTAATCTGCTGTGCAAAGAGAAACGTATTCAATACCTTTACGTCATGGAAAAAGATCGCATACCGGTAAGTGTTTATGCTGAAATGACACCGAACCCAGCTGTAATGAAGTTTGTTTCAAACAAGCGAATGATTGACTTAGAACATGTTGAATATCATAATATTGAAGAAGCGCGAAACTCTCCTTTAGCAAAAAAATTATTTCATTTCCCATTTGTAAAAGAAGTTTTTATCTCGAGCAATTTTGTAGCTGTAAACAAATACAATGTAGTTGAATGGGAAACTGTGACCTTGGAAATTAGAGAATTAGTTCTAGAATTTCTTCAGTCCGGTCAGCCAGTAATTGAAAAAACTGTTTCTATTGATGTTGAGAAAGTCCTTGATAAAGCAAATACGATAGAAAGTCCCACGAAAATGAGTGACATAGAAGAGCGTATTGTTGATATTTTAGAGGAATATGTAAAGCCAGCGGTGCAACAAGATGGAGGGAATATATCTTTTGTCAGTTATAAAAATAAAATAGTGAATGTCCAACTTCAAGGAGCATGTTCTGGCTGTCCCAGCAGCACCCTCACATTACAATCTGGAATAAAAAGTATTTTACAACGAATGCTTCCAACTTTAATTGAAGATGTCATCCCTGTTTNAAAAAAGAAAATTATGGGAGATAATCTTTATGTATCATAATAAATGGCAACAATTTTAAATTTAAATGGTAGCACCCCTAATATTCCCGAAGACTGTTTTATAGCNCCTTCAGCGACTATTGTTGGTGAGGTTTTAATGGGAANTGAATGTTCAATTTGGTTTAACGCTGTAATTCGAGGTGATGTCAATTCCATAAAAATTGGACGTTGTGTAAATATTCAAGATAATGTAGTAGTGCATTGCACCTATAAAAAATATTCTACAACTATTGGAAATCATGTTAGTATTGGTCATAACGCCATTATCCACGGATGTGATATCCACGATGACGTTTTGATTGGAATGGGTAGTATTGTTATGGATGGTTGTGTAGTTGAATCCAATAGCATTATTGCAGCTGGGTCTGTTTTGACACAAGGAACTTTTGTTGCTGAAGGTTCAGTTTTTGCTGGCATACCAGCAAAAAAAATTAAAGATATAAATCCAGAACTCTCGAAAAACGAAATCAACAGAATTGCAAAAAATTATATCTTATATAGCTCTTGGTATGAGAAATAATTTTTCAAAAACNAGAAAATAATTATTTATAACACATGNACTCAATTAATCCAACCAAAACAAAAGCTTGGAAAGCACTTTTAGAACACNGCAAGGATATCGAAAAGATACATTTAAGAGATTGGATGAAAGACGATAATAGGTTCAGCAAAATGCATGTGAAAATTAAAAGTATATTACTTTTTGACTTTTCAAAACATCGCATAAATGAAAAAACAGTCAAACTTTTAGAGGATCTTTTTGATGAATGTAAAGTTNAGAGCTCATTGGAANATCAGCTTAGTGGTGGCAAAATAAATGTAACAGAAGACCGATCAGTTTTACATTCAGTCNTAAGGGACCCAGATATTGAGCCATTAATAATAGAGGGTCAAGATGTTCGAGAGATTTCAAAAATCGAATCTCAAAGAATGTACGAATTTGCTGAAAAAGTTCGAAATGGNTCTATACAAGGCCATACTGGNAAAAAATTTAAAAATATTGTTAACATTGGTATTGGAGGTTCTGACCTAGGTCCTAAAATGNCTGTTAATGCTCTTAAACCTTATTCTAAAAAAGGATTAAAATTTTANTTTGTCTCAAATATTGANGGCTCNGACTTGAGCGAATGTCTTCTTNAAGTTGATCCACAAGAGACACTATTCATAGTTGCATCTAAGACTTTTACTACTCAGGAAACCATGACTAATGCAGAAGTGGCAAAAAAATGGATGATTCAAAATATGGGAGACGTTGATTCGGTTAAGAAACATTTTATTGCAATTAGTACAAACCATGAAAATGTTTCAAAATTTGGAATAAAAAAAGAAAATATATTCAGATTTTGGGATTGGGTAGGGGGAAGATATTCTATTTGGAGTACCATTGGCATGGCTCTTTGCATATCTATCGGCTCAGATAATTTCAAGAAATTCCTTAATGGAGCAAACCTAGTTGATAAGCACACCAGAGAAAAGCCTTTCAAAGAAAATATTCCTCAAATAATGGCAGCGTTAGGTATTTGGTATCGAAATTTTTTAAATGCCACCACTTGTGCAGTCTTACCTTATGACCAAAATTTAGACCGTTTTCCTGCATATTTGCAGCAGGCAGATATGGAAAGTAATGGTAAGTCCATAGACAGAGATGGCAATCATGTTAACTATTCAACAGGCCCAATAATTTGGGGAGAGCCAGGAACAAACGGGCAACATGCATTTTATCAACTAATCCATCAAGGAACAGAGCTAATTCCAACAGATTTCATAGCAAGTATTTTTACAAAACATCCATACAAGGATAATCACGAAAAACTTCTAAGTAACTTTCTAGCACAAACAAAAGCATTGGCATTAGGTAGAACAAATGTAGATTCCCCATTCAGAAAATTTGAAGGAAACCAACCATCATCTTCCTTTATATTCAATAAAATGAATCCATTTTCTTTAGGAGCACTAATTTCCCTGTATGAACACAAAATATTTTATCAAGGAGTTGTTTGGAATATTTTTAGCTATGATCAATGGGGGGTAGAATTAGGAAAAGAAATGGCTAAAACGATTTTGCCTGAAATTCAAGGGGCTGGTATCGATGAAAACCATGATCCATCAACTAAAGGATTATTAAATCACATACGGGATTTATCCAACAGAGCAGATAATAATTGAGCATCTTCATCTGATAATTTCTGTGGCATTTTGTCTTTATAAAACTTATCAATTACTCTTATTTGACCCAAAAGCTCTAACCCTCTTAGGGTTAAATAAATTTCCGAAATTCGCTTATCATCTCTATTCTGACGTCTTTCAATTAGTCCTAGTTTTTCAATTCGGTTGATCAAACGAGAAACATCACTCTTTCTATCAATTAATTTGTTTTGAATAAAAACTGAGGATATACCCTTTGGGTGAGAGGCACGTAATATTCTCAGAACATTGTATTGCTGAAAGCTAATTTTATAGGGCTTTAGAAGAGATGACATGTTTTCTTTGAAAACGTGATAAGTAAATAATATGTTTATCACTGCCTTATGCTGGTCATTGTGCCATTTTTTTTGTTGTACCTCCTCTTCAATACTCTTCATTCCTCAAAAAAAATTATACTNTCATGATATCTGTCTCTTTTTGCAAAACCTTATTTTCTATGGTTTCGTTAAANGATTCAACTATTTTCTGAATGTCTGCTTCTAGCATCTTGCAATTATCCTCACTTAGACCATTTTTTTCCATTTTTTTGACTTCGTCCATGCCAGATTTTCTAACAGCTCGGACCCCAACTTTCGCTTCTTCTCCTTCTGATTTTGCCAAGCGAACTAATTCTTTTCTTCGTTCCTCTGTGAGTGGAGGAATGTTTAATATCACTATTTCTCCATTATTTTGAGGATTAAGTCCAATGTTTGCACTCAAAATAGCCTTCTCTACCTCTTCGATCATTTGCTTTTCAAATGGCTGTACAAAAATTGTGCGTGCATCAGGAGTGGAAATATTAGCCACCTGTGAGAGCTTTACCACACTTCCATAATATTCAATATTGACACCCTCCAACATCGCAGGGTTCGCCCGACCAGCTCTTAATTTCAACAATGCTTTATCTAAAAAAGAAACGGATTTCCCCATATCTTCCTCTAAAGTCATTAACAAGATTTCAATTTCCTCTTCCATATAATTGCTTTAAACCTATTAAGTAACTAATGTACCCACATCATCACCTTTGATTATTTTAACGAGATTTCCCGGCTTATTCATATCAAAGACTACAATTGGCAATTTATTTTCTTTACTCAATGTAAACGCTGTCATATCCATTACATTCAAGCCTTTATTCAAAACTTCTTGAAAAGAAATTTTTTCATACTTTTTTGCAGTAGCATTTTTTTCAGGGTCGGAGTCATAAATTCCATCTACGCGCGTGCCTTTCAAAATAATATCCGCTTCGATTTCAATAGCNCGGAGAGTTGCACCCGTATCCGTTGTAAAATATGGATTCCCTGTTCCTGCGGCAAATATTACTACCCTTCTTTTTTCTAAATGCCGAATAGCTCTTCTACGAATAAATGGTTCACATATTTTATCCATTTCAATAGCAGATGATAATCTTGTTTGCACACCTGCTGATTCAAGAGAAGATTGTAATGCTAGGCCGTTTATAACTGTTGCCAACATACCCATATGATCAGCTTGTACGCGATCCATGTCCTGGCCTGCAGGACTTAATCCTCGGAAAATATTTCCTCCGCCAATTACTATACCCATTTCTATACCTTCAGCAATTNCAGCTTTAATTTCTTCGGCATACTGAGCTATCCTAGCGGAATCAAGTCCATATGGTTTTTCTCCCATTAGAGCCTCTCCGCTAAGTTTTAGAAGTATTCTTTTATATTTCATAACAATGTATTCCTTCAAAGATAGGATTGAAATTGGATCATTAGTTATGAAAAAGCCGTATGTAAGATATCTCCTCCATACGGCTCCCTATAAATTTTCATAAAATTTGTTAGACGCCTANACCTACTCTTCGGTAACCAGTAACCTCTGCACCTTCTGCTAGACTTTTAACATAAGCCTCTACAGTCTGCTTATTATCCTTTATGTACACTTGCCCAACTAAGGTGTTCTCTTTAAAAAACTTGCCTAATTTTCCTTGAGCAATTCTGTCTACCATTTCCTCTGGTTTCCCTTCTTGACGNATTTGCTCCCTGGCAACCTCAAGTTCACGCTCAATAACATCAGCAGGCACAAAATCTTTATTCAAAGCGACTGGATTCATAGCTGCCACTTGCATAGCAATGTTTTTTGCCGCATCATGAGAATTTACATTCAGAGATGCCAAAGTGGCAAGCTTATTCCCGGCATGAATATATGCAGAAACGCAAGTACCTTCTAGTTTTTCATAAAATGCAAGCTCAAGCTTTTCTCCTATAACNCCAGTTTGTTCANTTAACTTCTCTGCAACAGTCAGTCCTGAATCAAATNTTAATTCCAAAAGCGCATTTCTATCAACAGGGAAATAGTTGAGTGCAATATCTGCTAAACTCTGAGCTAGTGTAATAAAACTTTCGTTCTTGGCAACAAAATCCGTTTCACAATTCAAGCTTACAATAACTCCTTTGGTGGCACCTGTATTTGTTAGAGAGATCACTGCACCTTCAGTAGCATCTCGATCTGCGCGTTTTGCAGCGACTTTCTGTCCCCGCTTTCTTAGCACATCAATAGCTTCTTCAAAATTCCCATCAGCTTCAGTCAATGCTTTTTTACAATCCATCATACCAGCTCCAGTTGCTTTTCGGAGCTTGTTTACATCTGCAGCAGTTATTGTAGCCATTTCTTATGTTTTAAATATGTTGATTTAATTAATAGAAGAAGATAATCTTCACGAGATTCATTCAGCCTCTTTTTCTGATGAAGATTCTTTTTTGACATCCTCGCCTAATTTGGCTGAAGCTTTATCTAATTTTTCTTGACCCGCTTTTTCTTTTTCAACTTTACGCTGAGCAAGAGCGTCTTTGATTCCAACTGAAACATATTCCATTACGAGGGAAATCGATTTTTGAGCATCATCATTTGAAGGAATTACATAATCAACTAATTGAGGGTTGGAATTTGTATCTACCAATGCAAAAACAGGAATACCTAGTGTGCGTGCCTCTTCAACTGCAATGTGCTCACGCAAGATGTCAACAACAAATAAAGCTGCCGGAAGTCTACTCATGTCAGAAATTGAACCCAAGTTCTTTTCCAATTTTGCACGCTGCCGATCAACTTGAAGGCGCTCTCTTTTTGAAAGAGTCATAAAGCGGCCGTCCTCCTTCATNTTATCAATATTTGTCATCTTCTTTATCGCCTTTCTTATGGTAACAAAATTCGTTAACATACCTCCTGGCCATCTCTCAGTAATNTATGGCATATTTAAGGACTTGGCAGCTTCGGCTACGATTTCTTTACCCTGTTTTTTTGTTGCCACAAAAAGAATTTTTCTTCCTGAGCTTGCTATTTTGGAAAGAGCATCGGAGGCCATTTTCATTTTTTGCTGGGTCTTTTGAAGGTCGATAATATGGATGCCATTACGTTCCATAAATATATAAGGAGCCATATTTGGATTCCACTTTCGTGTTAGGTGTCCGAAGTGGACTCCAGCGTCAAGTAATTTTTGAATTTCGGGCGTATTTGCCATTTTTATTTGGGTTTACATTCACTAAAAAAAACAACCATCTAGTAGCGCCGAAGCGGTCTGAACAGTTTGGATACTAAACCAANATCTCAAACGAATTAACGCTTGGAGAATTGGAAACGTTTACGAGCCTTTTTCTGGCCAAATTTCTTACGCTCAACCATACGAGGATCTCTTGTCATTAAACCATCTGGTTTCAGAGTTGCTCTAAAATCAGGGTTCAAAATTAATAATGCTCTTGATATACCTAACCTAATCGCTTCCGCTTGGCCTGTCACACCACCACCAACAACTGAAACTTTTACATCATACTTTCCTAAAGTATCAGTCAGAGCAAAAGGCTGATTAACTTTGTATTGTAGCATAGCCGTTGCAAAATAATTTGACAAATCACGGTTATTTACTAGAATCTTTCCTTTTCCTTTTTTCAGATAAACTCTTGCAATAGAGGTTTTTCTTCGGCCGATAGCATGTGTTGTGGACATAAAAAATTGTTATGCGTTAATTGATGTTGGTTTTTGAGCTTCATGCGANTGTTCATTACCCGCAAAAACATACATGTTCCTAAATAAAGCACGACCAAGGCGGTTTTTCGGCAACATTCCTCGAACAGCTTGTTCTAAAACTCTTTCTGGNANCTTAGCCATTTCTTGGGANGGAGTACTAAAGCGCTGTCCAGATGGATATCCAGTATATCTAACATATTGTTTCGTGTCCATCTTTGAACCTGACAGAGAAACTTTTGATGCGTTTATAACGACTACATTGTCACCACAATCTGCATGTGGGGTAAAATTGGTTTTGTGCTTACCTCTTAGGCGAACAGCAATTAACGAGGCCACACGACCAAGNGATTTACCATCACAATCTATGATAATCCACGATTTATTTGCGGTTGCCTTGTTGGCAGAAATTGTTTTGTAACTAATTNTATCCACTTNTGAGCAATTATTTTGGGGCTGCGAAGATAAACATAATTATTGCAATATGCCAAGCTTCTTGCGACCATCTAAAAAAAGTATATTGCAAACAAACTAAAAATGAATTTCACTAATATGAAAATAAAATGCATTATTCTAGCAATATTATTTTTGAATAGCTACCAAACAAGTTTAATAGCTCAAAATATTTTGCAGTGTGCTACAGATGAAATCTTAGCAAATAAAGTAGCCCGAAATCCTGAATTAATGCAAAAATTAATGGATTCCGAAAGCCTCACACAGGATTTCATTTTCAATACCTCTGGGGCGAATACCGAACAACTCCAAAAAATCCCAGTAGTAGTTCATATTATCTACTCCAACCAAAATGATAACATCAGTGATGCCCAGGTTTTTGATGCAATTCAGATATTAAACGAGGATTCCAGAAGAACAAACTCTGATGCTTCAAATCTTCGAAGCATTTTTAGTTCTGTGGCAGCTGATATGGAAGTTGAATTTGTTCTTGCAAAAAAAGACCCCGACGGGTATTGTACAAATGGAATAACAAGGACTCAGAGTAATTTAAGTCTAAATGCCAATGATAATGTCAAGTCTCTAATAAATTGGGATAACAAAAAATATATGAATATTTGGGTTGTCCGAAGTATTAATATTCCTGGATCATCTCTTGGCCCTGGTTCCATTATAAGAGGATATTCAGCATTCCCCTACAATAATATTCCAGCGACAGATGATGGCATTGTAATCAGGCACGCAAACTTCGGAAGTATAGGAACCTCGCAAGGGAGTCGATTTCGAACTCTTACTCATGAAGTTGGTCATTTTTTAAATTTAAAACACACATTTCAAAATGGATGCTCAGGGGGTGATAATTGTCCTGATACTCCTCCAGTTTCAAATGCAAATACAGGATGTAATATTAATCAAAATTCGTGCACATTTGAAAACCCAGACCTACCCGATATGGTTGAAAATTATATGGATTACACAGATGATAATTGTAGAAACACTTTCACACTTAATCAAAAACAAAGAGCTAAAGCAGTCCTCAATATTTCCTTCTTAAGAGGTAATTTAACTAATGCATCGAATCACATTATTACTGGAATCAATCCTTCGGTATCCATTAATTGTATTCCAGTTGCAGACTTCGCGGTGAGTAAACATTTGATCTGTTCTGGAGAACAAATCCAAATAACTGAAAATTGTTCATATGGAATCACTCCTAGCTTTCATTACACAATCTCCGATCAGAACAATTCAAATCAACAGCATATTGTTAATGGGAGCCCATTAATAACATTAAACAACCCCGGAGTATATGATGTTAAATTAGAGATACAAAACTCATATGGTCAAAGCATAAAACAATATTCTAAACTCATAACAGTTAGACCCAATGGCGGCATCTCTTATTCTCCATTTTTTTCCGCGACAATGGAAAATCCTATACCCAACGAAATCTGGGCGAGAATGGATAATGGTGATAATATAAAATGGGAACGAACTCCTCAAGCGTCTAAACAGGGCCTGTATTCCTATTACTTAGAGAACTTTAATATTCCTGCCGGCGTTGATGGAGATGCACTTATTGCGGGACCCATTAAATTAAATAACCCAAATACACTCCAATTAAAGTTTAATCATGCATTTGCAAGAAAACAATCAAACAATAGTGATAAGTTAAAAATATATACCAGTACAGATTGCGGAAAAAATTGGATTTTAAGAAAAGTCCTACCAACGTTTCAATTAGGTATTTCAAATTTATATCCAAACAGCATTTATGTGCCATCAAGTAACGATTGGATGGAGACTACTATAAGTTTGAATAATCTTATTTCAGAGAATTCATTAATGATTAAGTTTGAAATGTTCAGTGGAGGGGGCAATAATGTATACATTGATAATTTAAATCTTAGTTATTCCATAAATAAATCTGAATTATTGCCTAAACGGGTTGTTCAAATTTACCCGAGTCCCAGTAATAATAACGCAATAATTAAGACAAAGAGTCCTGGAAAAATTTTAATTTTAAATGCTATTGGGGAAATAATTTATAGCTATGACAGCAAAACTGAGCCAATTATAATTGATGAATTATCTAATGGTTTGCATTATGTTATTTTCACGGACAACAATGGAAGAAAACACAGAGCTAAATGGGTTAATACAAATTAACTAAGGCTATTAGTCCTTCCTCACAAACTCTAACAAATAAGTATCTGGATTGGGTAATTGCATGATTAAATTGAATCGTTGAGGAAATTCCTCAATTGCAGGCATTAAATATCTCCCTACAGAAGAATAGCCAAGCTGATCAATAATAACATGAGTAATACCCAAATCTTCTAGACGGTGAATAAATTTTTCTGTCTCAATTATTGATGGGATCCTGGAGCTTTTTGTGGAAGAGTAGAGGTAAAATAAAGACGGCTTAACAGTACAAACAATGGAATTTTCAGGGATGCTAGATTTAACATATCTGCTAATATTAAAATAGTTAGAATATTCAAGAGGCAAATTAGATTTACTTTCCGATCTCATTGTCGATAATTGACTTAATGGAAGAAAACAGACTAGCATTATTAAATAGCTAGAATTTATACGAATTTGACCTAGATATTTCCTTTGAATAAAAGAAATTGAATTACTTAGTCCGACTAACATAGCCAAAAACAAAAAAGGCATTAGCGGGAGCATAAATCTAACACCAAACCAAACCGATGGCCATAAAAGAAAAATAGAAACAGAGGAAGTCAAATACCCCAACCACATCATTCTAAGCCTGGGCATTTTTATCGTACCAATAAAAATAAAAAAGACCAATATAAGGCCATAAATAAAATAACCCTTAGGCTCCTCTGAACTGTATATAATCTCAAAATTTGGAAACAACCCATTAGGTATTTCCTGATTCAAATACCTAAAAATATTATTGGAAATTCTATCTAACCAACCGGAAAAATTTAACAAACCTTCCTCAGGCCGGTACGGATTAACTTGAACTATTTGTGTTAAATAAGAATTTCCTCCAAGTTTTACACCTCTATAATACCATGGAAGAGATAAGCACAAAAAGCTTAAAACAAAAACGATCGCCCCGGACCATTTTTTTTCAAAAATCATAAATAAGCAAACCCCAATTATAAGTGCTATCCCTGCTGTTCTAATGTGATAAGATATAGCGCATAAAACAATCATAAACCAAAACCATTTCGACCTCCAAAAAATATTACCTTGCTCATTCCATTTTATTAAACAAGTCAGAGATGAAAGCGAAAAAAATAAAAATGGAATTTCGCTCATCAATATCATTGAAGATCTTAGTATGTGGGCATTAATAATTGTAAAAATTATAGCTAAAATCGAAAGACTTTTACTAACTGCCATTCTCTCAAAAATTCTTTGAAGCATTAGTAGAGAGAAGAAAAGAAATAATCCATTAATGATTTTCAAAAAAACAAAATCATCAGAAAAATTCATAAAGGCTGAAAGTATTATCGGGTATCCTGGAGGGAAATGATTTGCAGGGTTCGCATTTGGCAGGTGAATATCCGTGTAACCTAAACCACTACTAATCGACTTACCTAAAATATAGTAACCAGCATTATCTCCACCTACATCGATTTTTGTATCAAAAACAGCGATATAGATAACCAAAAACCCTAGTAGAATCCATAAATCTGATATTTTAAAAAGGTTTTTGATCATAATGTGAAATTAGCCGTTTTTTCCCACGTTCCAAGATTATAAAGAGAGGAAAAAAGTAAAAATATATTAAATCCTACTAAATCAGTAGGATTTAATATATTTGCAACCCCTCAGGGGCAATGGCTTAATTGATTATTTGACAATGAATCAGAATATTTTCAAACAAAATTATAAGATTAATAGACTCGATAGGGAGAAATTATTGGATCAAAAAGGATTGGTTTTATGGTTCACCGGTTTAAGCGGAAGCGGAAAAAGCACTTTGGCAAATTCCGTAGAAATTTTTCTTCATAAAAAGAAGAAGCACACGTTATTACTTGACGGAGATAACCTAAGACATGGACTCAATAAGGATTTAACTTTTAGTCCCGAAGATCGAAAAGAAAATATTAGAAGAGTTTCTCATGTAGCAAATCTCGTGGCTGACTCCGGACTTATTGTTCTTTCGGCATTTGTGAGTCCTTTTAAATCTGATAGAGAAGAAGCTTCTCGAATAATAGGTAAAAATAGATTTATCGAAATCTATGTCGAATGTCCACTAAGCGTATGCGAGTCCCGCGATATCAAAGGATTATATTTAAAAGCCCGAAGAGGAATTATTTCAGATTTTACCGGAGTGACGTCTCCATTTGAAACTCCTGAATCCCCATCAATTACTGTGAATACTGAAACCACTAATATTGAGAATTGTACCCAAGAAATTATATCATATTTATCAAAAAACCATGCTTAACCACCTAGACGAATTAGAATCAGAAGCAATTTATATAATTAGAGAGGTATATGCTCAATTTGAAAACCCAGGAATTCTTTTTTCTGGGGGCAAGGACTCTATTGTAATGAGTCATTTAGCTAAAAAGGCATTCTTTCCAGCCAATATACCTTTCCCAATGGTTCATATTGATACTGGACATAACTTCCCAGAAGCAATTCAATTCCGAGACGCATTCGTTAAAAAAATGAATACACAATTAATTGTTGGACTAGTTCAGGATTCGATCAATAAAGGAAGTGTAAAAGAAGAATTAGGGTCCATGGGAAATAGAAACCGTCTTCAAACAACAACCCTACTTGAAACAATAGAATTAAATAAGTTTGACTGTTTAATGGGTGGGGCACGAAGAGACGAAGAAAAAGCACGAGCGAAAGAACGGTTTTTCAGTCATCGAGATGATTTTGGGCAGTGGGATCCAAAAAATCAAAGACCTGAACTCTGGAATCTCTTCAATGGAAAAAAATTGCAAGGAGAGCATTTTAGAGTTTTCCCAATTTCTAATTGGACCGAAATGGATATATGGCATTATATCCGGCGTGAAAAAATTGAATTACCAGAACTTTATTTTGCCAAAAAAAGAAAAGTGATTTGGCGCAATGACTCTTGGTTGCCCGTCAGTTCATTTATCAACTTAAAATCCACAGAGGTCCCTCAGGAAAAAATGGTGAGATTCCGAACTCTGGGAGATATCACAATTACTGGTGGAATAGAATCAGAAGCAACAAAACTTGATGATGTCATACACGAAATAGAAACATCAAGACATACCGAACGAGGAAATCGAGAGGATGATAAGCGCAGCGAAAACTCTATGGAGGAGAGAAAAAAAGAAGGGTATTTTTAAAATTTAATATCAATAAAAACTTCACATATCAATTATGAATTTATTAAGATTTACTACTGCTGGATCAGTAGATGATGGAAAATCAACACTTATAGGTCGTCTACTTTTCGACTCAAAAAGTGTATTTATTGATCAAATGGAATCCGTGGAAAAAACCAGCCACCGCAAAGGCCTAGATACCATTGATTTCAGCTTATTGACTGATGGCTTGAAAGATGAAAGAGAGCAGGGAATTACAATTGATGTTGCGTACCGATATTTTTCAACTCCGAAAAGAAAATTCATTATAGCTGACACACCTGGCCATATTCAATACACAAGAAATATGGTCACCGGGGCTTCAACGGCAGATACTGCGCTAATAATTATCGATGCTCGTCATGGAGTAGTTGAACAAACTAGAAGACACAGTTTTATTGCAGGGCTTCTGGGAATACCCTCACTACTGGTATGTATCAATAAAATGGACTTAGTTGACTTTGAAAAAAAGATATTTGATAACGTTGTTTCCGACTTTAAAAAGATTATGGATTCATCAAATATAGAATCAGTAAATTTTATACCAATATCAGCTCTTTTGGGAGATAATGTTGTTGAAAAAAGCGAAAACATGTCTTGGTATAAAGGATACACACTACTGAACCATTTAGAAACCATCGAAATTAATGATTCAAGGTATTTACAAGAATTCCGAATGCCCATTCAATCAGTAATAAGACCGCATTTAGACAAATACCATGATTATAGAGGTTATAGTGGAAGGGTTTCCTCAGGCACAATTTCTCAAGGTGACACAATAGTAGCTCTTCCATCTCAAAATTCAAGTACAGTTAAATCAATTTATTGTGGAGATGTTTTAATAAATAAGGCATACTCTGGTCAGAGTATAGCTATCGAACTAAATGATGACATAGATGTAAGTCGAGGAGACACCCTTGCAAATAAAAATTCATTAAATATTGAATCCATTTTTGATGCAACGATTTGTTGGCTAGATAATGAAAGACAAGGACAGGGTTCAAAATACTCGTTGCGACAAGGTACAAATGAAGTGAAATGCATAATCCAAGAAGTTAGCGGTGTTTTGAATATTCATTCCCTGGATTTCGAGCCCTCAAATGATGGACTCGTGCCAAATGGGATAGGAAAAGTAAGAATTAAAACCACCAAAAGCATCGTTTATGATTCCTACACTAAAAATAGAGTAACAGGATCTTTTATCCTCATCGATGAAACATCAGGATCAACAGTAGCTGCAGGTATGATCTCTTAAATTTAAGATTATCAATAAAGATGGAATCTAGTATTAACTTTAAGAATAATATCTTTTTTATCATTAACAATGTTCAATAAGCAAGTAGAATTTCTTAAACTTATTCAGCAGAGAATTCCTGAGCATATTAATGCGGTTGAAACTTTAAGTGTTGTTTTAGGTATTGGAAATGACTCCACATACCGACGCCTTCGGGGAGAAACAGCTTTAACTTATGAAGAAGCGTTTAAGTTAGCTGACCATTTTGGACTTTCTCTAGATAGCGCGGGGATAGATGCTTTAAAGCGAGTAGATTTTGATGCAGGAATCCCTATAAATAATCTCGAAGATTATCAAGCACATTCAAAACGAATAATGGACAGGATGTTACGTTTTGAAAATTATGGAGAAAATGCCCACATGTACTATTTTGCTCTAGATTTTCCATTATTTTATATTTATAACTCTCCATCACTTTTGAAGTTAAAATCTTATGTTTGGGGAAGGAGTATTCTGGGCTTACCTGAGATGGCATCCATCACTTTTGATGAGTTTATAATTCCTGAAGAAAAACTGAAAAAAGATTTAGAGGTAATCAGAAGTTACTCGAGAATACCATCGACTGAAATCTGGACTAACTCGAGCTATGTAGCTACTTTAAAACAACTACAATATTGTTGGGAGACAGGTATGATAAATAAAGAAAAAGATGCTCTAGATATACTTAATGAACTCGAAGATATTTTAGAAATTATGCGAGTTCAATCAGACCATGGAAAAAAAATCAATCCAATAACAAAAGAACCATCTGGCGCCAGGTTTAACTGGTACATTAGCGATTTATCCGTTGGGAATAACGCCGTTCATATAACTGCACAAAATAATTCTCATACATTTTTAAGCTTTAATACTTTCAATTTTATTGAAACAAGTAATGCTGCTTTTAATATCCAAACAAAGAATTGGCTTGACAACTTTCTAAAAAGATCAGAGCTAGTAGGATCTGTTGGGCAAGGTAAACGTGATCGATATTTAAAAAAATTAACTGATCAAATCGAATCTATCCGTAGTACTATCGTGAGAAAAGGCGAGACCCTGCTTTAAAATTGTAGATTGAATTTTAAAATCTATTCATTTTTACTTTTTTCTGAAAATAAAGTCCAGTGAGAACCTGCCATTACCAAAAGTTATAATCAAGATTGTGCAAAACAGGTATAATTGAGCAGTATCCATTTCAAAAAGAAAAAGTGTGTCATGTTTTATAAAAGCGGCAACAATCATTATGATTGCAACAATTATCCCTCCGATGCGGCCTAAAAGTCCAAGAGCTATAAGAAATCCACCAATCCCCTCTCCCCACCCCGCAAGAATTGCAAAAAACTCCGGGAAATACCATCCGGCTTTTGTTAAGCTATCAATAAATTTTTGAGAAACAGGAAACTCTTTTACTTTTCCTAACCCCGCATCTATTGCCATGGTATATCCTACGTGAAAACGAAACAGAAAAAAAATAAATTCTTGGATAATTCCTTTGCCAACAGGCAAAGCTCGGGGGAATATTAGATTTTTCATAATTAAAATTTAGTACAATAATCGATTGCTAACTTTTTAAATGAAGCAGATAAAGTTGAAGTAATATTATTTTTTCTCCGATCAATTATCTTGCGCCCATCTACTTCAAAAATAGGTGTCAGTTCTCCCATTGAGCCTGTTCCAAAAGCTTCATCAGATGAATACAGCTCTGTCAAGCTAATATTTCTCTCTTGAACAACAATACCTAGATCTTTTGCAATTTCAATAATTAATGCCCTAGTTATACCGTGAAGGCAGGCGTCAGGTAATGGTGTGACAAGAATATTATCCTTTACCAAAAAAATATTGGTTCCATTCATCTCCGCTAAGAATCCATAATTATCCAACATTAAAGCATCATCAGCATTTGCATGATTTGCCTGAATCTTAGCAAGAATATTGTTTATCAAATTATTATGATGAATTTTTGAATCTAAATTCATGGGGCTATTCCTTCGAATAGTAGAAGTGATAATTTTTATACCCTTATCGTTATCATAAACCGGAGGCTTCCATTCTGCTAAAACAATTAATGTGCATCCTAAAGTGTTTAGTCTTGGATCCATTCCTGATGTTATTTTTTCACCTCTAGTGATAGTTAACCTGATATGAACCTGGTCTATCATTTCATTTGCTCGTAAAGTCGCAAAAATTGCATTTTTTATAAAATCCCTTGTCGGCACATCTGAAAAAGCCATTGCCCTAGCTGAATCCTCTAATCTATCAAGGTGGCGATCTAAGCAAAAGACTCCTTGGGAATAAACTCGAATTCCTTCCCAAACCGCATCTCCCCCTTGAACTGATGAGTCAAATACTGAGATCATCGCATTTTTCCGATCCACCAATTTATCTTTTACCCATACCTTAATTGAAGCATTTCGGTCATCATATTTTTGTAGCATAAAATATATTTAATTCATAAAAGTACTAGATACGGAGTTCAACATAACCCCGATATTTTTTGTGAAATCAAAATTATATATAATTAGTTTTCTTTCAGTTTAAAAAACAAGTCGCTGATGATACAATTCAGTATAGTATTCAAGGGCTTCTGTCTCAATTTTGGAATATTTTTTTTCCAAGGGATCTCCCAGTATTGAACCTTTCTCGAAATAAGAACTTTTGTGAACATTAGAATACCAATATGGCCACCAAGCTCCATCATATTCTTTTCTACCTTGAGGCCAACGAAGCATTTCCTTAAAAAAAGGAATCCCAATAGCATCACAAATAATGGGAAAAGTTTTTTCAGGTTCATTTAACATCTCATCGCTATTAACAATAATTTTAGGACCAGAAAATTTTTGAATATCCTTCCATTGATTTACTTGCTCTTCAATTCCAATATCTGAAAGACTTACCTCTGGAAGAACTTTTAAAAAGGAACGAATCACTTTCCGGGGATGCCTGATCCAAAAAACATGAATAGCTTCTTGAGCCCAATCCCAATTAGCATCCACCATGTGCTGAGCCATATTTTTTATATATACCTCCTTTGCCTCTGAGGATGAAATAAACTGCTGAACCCTCTGAATAGCTCCCCCAAAAGAATTTGGGTACAATTTTAAGGTTTTCGTCTTTCCCGGATGATTTAGGTCTTTTTTTTTGAGGTAAGCCGCATAAAAGGGCTCATCAATCACTTCGCAATTGGGACGCTGAGCAAATGAGTACATCAGAGCAGTACTTATATTTCTAGGGCCAGATATTGCATGGATAACTTTATTCTTGTTCATCGAGTAATGATATATTAATTAACCATCTAAACAGAATAAGGCAAGAAAAAAATTAAAATCGAATAAACTCTTAACCACAATGAAACCATAGAATCTTGAAATTAAGAGAATAAAAATAATTGAACAAATCAGATGAGTCAACCATCAAACTGACATGGGCACTTCCATTAGAAGAATTTTAGTGCCTTTTAAAGCTGATATATTTATGTTTTCTGTATTCCAAATGCCAAATCCATCGCGTTTTTCTAATGATTCTTTTCCAACTGAGATTTGACCTTCAATGACAAAAATATAAATACCATTTGAGGTTAAATTCAACCTATAATTCACTTCTTTATGAGTATCAAATTCAGCCATGCTAAACCACGAATTTTGATGAATCCACACACCCTGATCATTTTGATTGGGAGATAAAATCTGATAAAATTCATTTTTAACCTTAATATTCTGAAGCGAAAGTTGATCATAACGAGGAGTCACATTCTTCTTATTTGGGAAGAGCCATATTTGCAATACTTTCACCGCATGATCCTCATTTGAATTGAATTCACTATGAGTTATTCCTGTACCTGCGCTCATCACTTGGATGTCTCCTTTTCTAATAATTGTTCCATTTCCCATATTGTCTTTATGAGCTAATGCGCCCTCTAGTGGTATGGTAATAATCTCCATATTGTCATGAGGATGAGTTCCAAAACCCTTGCCCCCAGCTATAGAATCATCATTTAATACTCTTAAAACTCCAAAATGCATTCTATTTGGATTATAGTAGTTAGCAAAACTAAATGTATGATTCACTTTTAGCCATCCATGGTCCTGGCTCCCACGGGTATTTGCTCTATGTAAAACTGAATATTCACTCATGTTTTTAATATATAGAATATGATTAAATCTTAAACAATTTTATCTTTTTTTTGCCTAACATGTATTTGTAAAAGCCTTTTAGATTCATTTTTTACCAAATCATTTTTTCTCAAACTCCAAAGTTGTTTTTTAACTCTTGAAGAACCTAACTCAGGAGAAATTATTGGAGTCCTGTAGACTTGTGGGATACTATTATCGATCAAATCAATATCTGTAAGTTTCCATGGCTCATGAATATAGGCATTATTAATATTCGATAATTCAGGAACCCATTTCTTTATAAAAATTCCTTCTGGATCCTTCTCTATCGATTGCTTTATCGGATTATAAACTCTAATTGCATTTATCCCTGTAACTCCTGCTTGCATTTGAAACTGAGGATAATGAATACCAGGCTCATAATCTAAAAATAATTTCGCCATATGATAAACTCCTCTGCGCCAATTTTGCTCTAAATAATGACATAAAAAAGAAACTAACATTGCACGCATTCTAAAATTCAGCCATCCATTATTAATCAAACAACGCATACATGCGTCTACGAGTGGAAATCCCGTTTCTCCTTTCTTCCATTGATTAAGTAAAAAATCATCATTAGGATATATCATTTGCTCATATCCATTATTGATACAAACCTTCTCATAGGAACAATCCACTTCAAATTTTTGAATAAAATGTGAACGCCATTTTAACCTCGTAAGAAAAGAGCCGAAATTTCTCTTATTCGTCTGATATTCTTGAGCATTTTTAACATGCTGAAAAATCTGTTTTGAGGTGATATTGCCCCATGAGAGATATGTAGAAATTCTACCACAAGAATGTCTGCTAGACTCCGGTTTTGATATATTCTTATTGTATTCAATGGATCGACTTTGGATAAACGAGTCCAAATATCTCCATGCATATCGTTCACCTGCTGGCTGAAATTGGCTAGGATAAGATTTCAAAAATGGAAACTCCTCAATATTAAAATCAAATGGAGTAATATCTAGATCAAATATATTTTTAGAGAACTCATTAGAAATTATTTCCGAATTGGCGTATTCAAACCACAGCTTATCCCAACCTCGTCTATTTTTGATTCCCCTTTTAACTGATTGGTTTTCGAATTCTTTCCACTCGATGGATTTATTTCGAAATAATTTTGAAATTTTTTGATCCCTGTCCCAACTATTCTTTATCCCACTTTCCTGATAAGAGAAAACTTTATTTACATTATATTTTTCTGTTAAGAACTCAAAAAAATCATAGCTGTCAGCATGAAAAATATTAACTTTTCTATTTAATGATTCAAGACATTTATTCATTTCAATTATCGAATTATATATGAAATGCTGATGCCTGGAACTATAATCGGGATAATTAATCTGTTCTGGCTCAAATAAATAAACTATTATGTAATCAATACCTGATTTTTCCGCATGATAAAAACTCGCATGATCACGAGTTCGGAGATCTCTTTTTAACCAAACAACATTTAGATTTTTTTTCTTGACAGGCATTTTCACTTAATAATAAGTGGAAAAATCAATAAAAGTTTAATCTTATTTGTATAAAAACCCACTCACCTGAGTGGGTTTCTTTTTGGTGGGCAATACAGGATTCGAACCTGTGACCCCCGCCCTGTCAAGGCGATGCTCTAAACCAACTGAGCTAATTGCCCTTTATGGGTTGCAAATGTACATTCAATAACGGAAATGGTATTAAAGATTTTATTTGATCGTTTCATAAATAAAAAGAAACATCTACCTAATCATTAATTTGACTTTTCCACGCTCTTCTATAAATATTTTCTCTAATATTAAACCAAAAGAGATTATAGTCTGCTCGATGGTAATCATCCCATATCAGGAACCACCCTAGAGGACCTTTAAGATTTTGAATTCTTAATAAACCATCATCAATTTTAGTACTTAGTCCTCTATTTAAAATTCTCTTTCCGTTTAAATACATAGACCCTTTATGAAGATTTCTCTTTACACTCTCATTGTCTGAATTCCAAGATAAAGGATTAATAACTCTGATGTGATCTCCAAATGGTTTTCGTTTAAAATTTCGACCGCAACTTCTCCAAGAAACCCAACAATTTATATCTTCAGGGGCTTCGCAAATAGGCAAATCTCCCATTTCGTCAGCACCAACCCATCCCCCAACTAAAAAAGCAACTAACAGTCTATCTGTCAATTCTCGATCCGACATTAAATAATCTTTAATCAAACGCTTTAAGTGTTGGGTCCCTTGACTGTGGCCCGCTAAAATGAACTTTCCCTCTGGATTTTCTTTTAAGAAAAACTTAAAAGCACGTAAGACATCGGAATAGGCCGTGTCAAATGCAATTTTGGCCTTTTCTTGCTCAGAGATTGATTTTACGAGATAACCTTCATACATCATCTGACGGTAATGAGGTGCCCAAATTGGTCCAAGGTCATTAAACAAAGAAGCCTGAAAAGCTAGCGCAAGCCTAGTATCATTCCTGTATTTCGCATTAAATATGTTCGCATTCCAAATTTTTCCTTCAAAATAAATAGTTGGATAAACAAAGAATGTTGGTATCAACCCCTTCAAATCACCATAGGACTCTCGATTATCTCTATCAATTCGCTTACTGCTTTTATATATATTATCCGTGGGGTCATCTATTTCTGGATGACCAGCCCAAGAGGAAATTTCTCCATAATTAGGAGAAGCGGGAATAGGCTTCAGACTTATTTCACTTTGCCCAAAAAGAGCATATTGAAAAATAAAAATCAGACAAAAGAGAGTATTCTTAATCATAGCTATGAGATAAATATATTAAGCTATTCAACTTTTCCAAGTAGATCGGACATGACCAATATGATGATCTCCATGCCAGGCAAAATATTGTAGGACTTCCGATAGCGGTACTCCCCTATTAAGCTCTGGATGAAAATACATTTTTTCAAAATCCTTTTTATTCAAAGATTCCCAAAATCGGTTCCAACGATAATGAACTCCATGCAAAATATCCATAGATGCACCGATATTAATATCTCCAGCATCCTCTAATGAAGCCCATGCATTTTGACTGTAAGGTTTTACCTGGGGCAGGCTTTCAGTAAAGGCCATTTTACATCTTGAATATGAATTTAGGTGACTATCAGCTAAATGATGAATCACTTGATTACGGGTCCATCCTTCTGGTCTATATGGTGATTGAAGACATTCATCCTGAGTATTATCAATTACTGCCTGGAGTTTATTTGGCATATCGGATAATGATATCAGACATGAATCAATATCATCATCCGAGACTTCGGATTTTAATGAAAATCTTCCAACAGGAAATCGTAAAGTTTCAATATTCATAATCTAAATCAAAAACAAAAATCAAATATCAGAATTATAAAGTAGCTTCCAAAACTTAAAAAGCTCCTCTATTTAGAGGAGCTTTTGTGGGCCCGGAGGGATTTGAACCCCCGACCAAGGGATTATGAGTCCCCTGCTCTAACCACTGAGCTACGAGCCCAAAAGCAATAGAGCTTTTGATAAGGATTGCAAAAGTAAGTACTAAGAAGTTAATAAGGCGATAAGAAAAAAATATCAGAAGAACAGTTCAAAACCTCCGTAAAGAAGAAATAACCATCCAAGACCTTTTAATAAAAAAAATAAAAATAAACCGATTGCAACCGGCTTACCTGACTTTTTTACTAAACCAGACCATCCTTCATTCTTTAAAACCTGACGGTAAACTTTTAAACGTTTCATGCGTTTACAAAAGTATGATTGCCTCAATGCATATTATGCCCAAAAAAAAAAAAAAAAGAAACGATTAAAAATTACCTATACACTAGTTATAGCAATTCTATAAGCTACATTTGAGAACCTAAAGAAAAATAAAAATGCCTCAGTTTGAAGAGAATGTAACAGAATCTTTTATTGAAATTAATGATGGAATAAAACTGCTATTAATCGATAAACGAGAGTTTGAATCACCCATATCTATCAATTTAAATGTCAATGAAATTTTTCTTTTATTTGGCATGGACGGGGAAGTTTCTTTTCAATTTGGCCCAATGTATATGAGACCTATGCCAGAAGGACAGAGCTTCTTTATTTATAATCCAGCAAATGAAATTCGTTCTATTGCTAAATTTCCGAAAAATCATCGATTAGTAGGAATCTCCATTTCTCTGGAACGGATACATTCACTTTTTTTGGACGATGAAGATTTAATTGGATCGAATAACCTTCCATTTTTAAACGGAATTGCCATGAATAAGCCGATTTACGATCAAAAATCCGTTGACTCAAATATGAGATTTCTTTTGGACAGTCTTTTTCACAAACGCCTAAATCACAATGCTCAAAAAGTAGCAAACTTGGGACGCGTACTGGAAATTCTGGCTCTTTACTTTAATGTCTCTGAGGTAGATACCGTAGCATGCCCTTTTCTTAAAGATGAGGAAACTGTGCAAAAAATTCATCAAGCGAAATCAATTATATCTGATGAATGGAAAAAACCTCCGACTCTAAAAAAACTTTCGGAAAAAACTGGTTTAAACACCTACAGATTGAATGTAGGATTTAAACAAGTCTATGGTACCACCGTTCACAACTATGTGATGGATACAAAATTAAATAATGCAAGAAGAATGTTAGAGCATGGCATTGATTCTGTTAATGATGTAGCTTTTAAAATTGGTTATACAAATCCAAGTCATTTCATCGCCGCTTTCAAGAAAAGGTTCGGAACCACCCCAAGAAAATATCGTGTTTCACAATAGCTTTACAAATATTATCTGATTAATTATATCTATTTATGAATATTAAACTCACTACTTTTTTTATTGCGACGTTTATTCCGTTTTTTGCTTTCTCACAAATTGATAATAAAATTTTAGAAGGGCTTTCCTTCAGAAACATTGGGCCAGCAGGGATGTCTGGAAGGATTACCTCGATCGATGTGGATCCATCAACAAACAACATTATATATGCTGGAAGTGCCTCAGGAGGTTTATGGAGAAGTCTTAATGCAGGTCAAAGTTGGAATTCAATTTGGGATGACCAGCCAACTGCTGGCATTGGTGTTGTCAAGTTAGATCCTAATAACTCAGATATTATATGGGTTGGAACGGGGGAAGGAAATCCAAGAAATTCTCAATCAAGCGGTGCCGGCTTATTTAAAAGTATTGATGGAGGTGAAAGCTTCGAATTTGTCGGTTTAAAAGAGACTAAGCATATCCATAAAATAGTTATTGATCCAAGAAACTCTGATATTGTATACGTAGCTGCTTTTGGAGTGGCTTGGGGAGAGACAAACGAGAGAGGTGTCTATAAAACCACTAATGGAGGAAAAACATGGAAAAAAATCTTGTTTAATAATAATCTTACAGGAGCAGCTGACCTAGTTATGGATCCTGCGAATCCAAATAAATTATTCTGCGCAATGTGGGAGTACAGAAGGTGGCCGTGGTTTTTCAAAAGTGGAGGGAAAGGCTCTGGACTATACATGACTCTCGATGGAGGAGAAAATTGGAAAAAAATTACAGAGAATGAAGGTCTTCCAAAAGGAGAACTCGGTCGAATTGGAATTGCCGTGGCAAAAAGTAATTCAAAAACTGTTTACGCTCTAATTGAAAACAAAGAAAAGAATGGTTTGTATGCGAGTAAAGACGGGGGGTTTAATTGGAGCCTGGTCAGTGAAGATGAAAATATAGGAAATCGTCCATTTTATTATTCTGACATACATGTAGATCCATTTAATGAAAAAACTATCTACTCATTATGGAGCATTATGACAAAGAGTGATGATGGTGGAAAGTCATGGCGTGTTATTGCCCCTTACTATAAAATACATCCTGACCATCAGGCTCTTTGGATGGACCCCAATCGTCCAGGGCATATGATTGAAGGAAATGATGGTGGTGTAAACATTACTTGGGATGGAGGGGACTCATGGCGTTTTGTCGAAAACCTCCCAGTAGCGCAGTTCTATCATATAAATGTCGATAATCAAAAACCTTACAATGTTTACGGTGGAATGCAAGATAATGGTAGTTGGAAAGGACCTGCATATTCATGGGTAGGAACAGGTATAGGCAATGGCGAATGGCAAGAATTGTATTTTGGTGATGGCTTTGACGTTCTGCCTCACCCTAGTGATCAAAGAGTTGTATATGCAATGGCTCAAGAGGGATATCTTGCAAGAATTGATACTCGAACAGGTGGCGTTGAACTGATTAAGCCCGTCCACCCAAAAGGGGAGACTTTAAGATGGCATTGGAATGCACCCATTGCGCAAGATCCCTTTAACCAAGATGCTATTTATTATGGCTCGCAGTTCGTTCATTACAGCAATGATCAAGGCAGAAATTGGGAAATAATATCTACGGATTTGACAACGAATGATCCAGAAAAACAAAGGTACTTAGAGTCCGGAGGTCTAACTCCTGATGTGACTGGAGCAGAAAACCATACATGTATTATCAGTATTGCTCCATCAACGGAAAAAAAAGATGTTTTATGGGTAGGTACCGATGATGGCAATATCCAAGTATCAAAGGACTTCGGTAAAAGTTGGATTAATACAAGTACGAAAATTAAAGGTTTTCCAAAAGGAAGTTGGGTAGCCCAAATTCAAGCGTCTAAACATAATTCAGCAGAGGCATTTGCCGTAGTTAATAATTACCGTCAAAATGATTGGAAACCTTATTTATTCCACACAACCAATTATGGAAAATCATGGAAAAACCTTTTAGAAAAGAGCTCAATAAGTGGACATTGCTTGAGTATGCTGCAGGATCCAGAAATGGAAAATTTACTTTATCTAGGCACTGAGACGGGCTTATGGATAAGCACGAACTATGGAAAGAATTGGCAAAAATGGAAAGGTCTTCCCACTATGCCCATTCAGGATATGGCCATCCAAGAAAGAGAGTCTGATTTAATTCTCGGAACTTTTGGACGAGCTGCATGGGTATTAGACGATTTACGACCTCTTCGAGAGATAGCCAAAGGGAATCTAAATACAACAAGTGTAACTGCATTTGACAGTCCTGAAGCTGTCCATGCTGAGTTTATGGTAAGCGATGGTATTAGATTCCAAGGAGATGCCGCTTTTAAAGGAGAAAATAGGCCTTCTGGAGCCAGGATGCGAATATACTTGGACCTTCCTGACAAAGTAAAAAAGCCACTTAAAATTGATATTTATGATTCGTCAGGAGCTTCTTTAAGACATATCGAACGAGAATTAGACTCCTCTGATGCTGGATTATATTCATATATCTGGGACCTATGTGAACGAGGTGTTCGCGGGCCAAAATTTGGTAAAATAAATAAGAAAAACAATAAAAGTGATCCCCGTGGGGCTTTGGTAAAGCCTGGTACATATAAAGTGAGATTTAGTTTTGATGGCGATTCCGACTCTACAATGATTAAAGTCGTAGATGATCCAAGAAGAATATTAGACGACGGGGAATGGGCTTCAGGAATTTTATTTAGAAGAAGTCTCCAGAAGCCTACAAAAGCATTGACAGAAGTTGTCACACGTCTATATGAAGTTAAAGAATCAATAGAAGCTTTTGAGACGCTACTAAAGCTGCGAACAAAAAATGACACTTCCCTTTTTAAAAATTCGCTAAAAAAGATTAAAGCATTTAAAAAGAAAATTGAAGATGAGCGAATTAAATTATTTGGTAAAAATGATATTAAAAGAGGTTATTTTGAGCAGCCTGAGACTTGGACATACACAGATAGACAATTTAAATCATATCTATGGCAAATGAGTGGTAAACCGACACCAAACATAATGTCAATTCATAATTTATGGCTTGAAAAAACTCAATCAGCTACACAGAGAGTTGAAAATTTGCTAGATAACGAATGGTTAAATTTATCAGATGAATTAAAAACAGAATTTCCGAACGACATATTCCCCAAGTAAGAAACTGCTTCCAAAAGAGTAATTATGCTTATTTCAAAGGAATTGGCTGGCAAAGTTCTATTAAAGTGCCTCCTGTAGTCTTTGGATGTAAAAAAGCAACCCACATGTTATCAGCTCCTTTTAAGGGTTTTTCGTCAATGAGAGAAAATCCTGATTTAGATAAACGATTCATTTCCCTTGATATATCGGAAACCAAGTATGCAATGTGATGTATACCCTCTCCTTTTTGGGAGATAAAACTCGAAATTGGAGATTCCAAACTCATTGCTTGAAGGAGTTCTATCTTATTATCCCCAACCTGAAAAAAAGAAGTCAGAACCCCTTGGCTTTCCACCTCTTCGCGCTTATAAGGCTTAGAATTTAGAATTTTAGAATATAAGATCTCTGCAGAATCTATATCATTTACAGCTATTCCGATATGTTCAATTCTCTGAAATGTACTCACCATAATAATACTAATCTTTAAAGGATTGATTCTTTACAAGTTTTGAATAAAGACCTTCTTTTGATATCAATTCACTATGACTTCCAGACTCAATCAACTTCCCATGGTCCAATACTAAAATACGATCTGCCTTTTGAATAGTTGCCAGACGATGAGCAATTATTATGGTTGTTCGGTTGATAGAAGCAGCATCTAAGGCTTTTTGAATTTTTGATTCATTCTCAGCATCTAAAGCACTTGTTGCCTCGTCCAATAATAAAACATTAGAATCGCGGTATATAGCTCGAGCCAATGCTATCCGCTGCTTTTGACCGCCTGACAAAGAAGAGCCGCCTTCATTCAATACACAATCAACCCCCCCAGGCAATTCGTCAATAAAATCTTTTGCTTGAGAAAAAATTGCGGCTTCGCGGACTCTCTTTTCATTTGGGTTAGGATCTCCTAGAGAAATGTTTTCACTTACGGTTGTATGAAATATTATCGAATCTTGCGTAACAAGAGAGAATGCTGAACGCACTTCATTTAAAGACCATGATGCCTCATATTCGTGCCAAACAGGTATTCCATTCAAACGGACACAACCCTTGGAAGGGTCTATAGCTCGAATCAATAAATTAATTAGGCTCGTCTTTCCACCTCCAGATGGTCCCACTAAAGCTATTGTTTCTCCTTCTTTTATCGATGCTGAAAAATTATCCAATGCAAAATTATTTGAATCAGGATATTTTAGACTAACTCTGTCCCATTCAATAGAGCTAATTCTATTTTTTAAATTGTGGCCTTTTATAATTTTTGGAGGATCCATAATATCTTCTTCTCTGTTTAAAATTTCAAATATTCTCTCTGCTGCCGCACTTCCTTTCTGAACATTATAAAGTCCATTTGAAATCGACTTAAAGGATGGGATCAATTGATAAAAAAACAAAGAAAAGCCGATTAAAGCGGCACCGTTCATACCAACTCCACTTAAAGACTGGGAACCACCAAATAATAAAATCAAAAGCAGAGTAGCTATACCTATTACTTCGCTGATTGGGCTTGCTAAATCACGGCGATGGAACACACTAATTTGAGTATTTTTAGCTGCATTATTGTTAGTTTCAAAATGATACTTTTGCCTCTCTTCAGCTTGATAAGCCTGAACAACTCTAAGACCCGAAATACTCTCATCTAAAGCACTAATTACTTGCCCTAACTTACTTTGAGCAATATTGGATTTTCTTTTTAGTTTCTTACTGACCAACTGAAGTAATATTGCAGCTAAAGAGCCCACAGCAAGAACAAAAATTGTTAATGAGGGACTCATTGAAAATAATATTACTAAAGAACCTAAAATCACCAGAGGTTCACGAACCAAAATTTCTAAACTCGCAAGAACAGCATATTCAATTTCAGTTATATCAGATGAGGATCTTGCCAAAAGATCACCTTTTCTGTTTTCAGATAACTTACCTGGGGATATTCTTAGGATTTTGCTATGTAATTCATAACGCAATTTCGAGGTGATCCCTCCCCGTAAAAAAGCCATTTGCCAGAGAGCAGCATACCTAAAAATGTTCTTCATTAAAAAAATTACAAATGAAATAAGACATGCTCGCCATAGAACTCCTAGAGGACCGTATAAATTAATTCCATAGCTTACGGTGTCATTAATCCATAGCTGCAAATGTTTTAATTCAAAATTTTGAACTTGATTTATCTCAAATTGCGAACCATTATTCAAAATAATATCCATTACCGGTATAATCATACCTATACCAGCAAGTTGAAATAAGGTGTAAAGGATGTAAAAAATAATTGCTGCCCAAACTGCAGAACTATTTTCCTTACCAAACTTAAGGACTCTGTAAAAAGAATTCATATCACGAAAGTACAACTGAGTGTGATTCGGTTAGCAATGAAGGTACTTCGTACTTTTGTCTCATGGAAAGTAAACGCCAAAGAAAAATTGCTAGTGTTCTTCAACGAGACATGGCTGAAATATTTAGGAGGGAAGCCTCTAATCATTTCCATGGGACAATAATCACCGTGAGTAAAGTCAGGGTCAGTCCAGATTTAGGCTTAGTTCGTTGCTATCTCAGTATCTTTCCCACTAATAAAGCTGATGAAGTTTTAGACTTTGTGAAAAATCATGCTCCCCGCCTAAGGGGCGAATTAGCCAAGCAAGTCAAAAATCAATTGCGAATAACCCCCTCGTTGTATTATCATTTGGATGATTCTTTAGAATATGAGGCTAATATTGATAAAATACTGCGCGAAGGTGGCGATAACCCAATAAAATGAATGTCGGTCATCCAATTAAACTAGGTTGGCGCTATCTTTTCGGACGTCGATTATCAAATGGGGTCACTAGAGCTGCCACAGCAGGGATATCTGTTGGTACAGCAGCAATGATTATTGTCTTATCCGCATTTAATGGTCTTGAAAAATTAATTAAAAGCTCATTTGAAGACATACATCCATCAGCTGAGATTTTCTCTGAAGAAGGAGGACGCTTTTTACCTGATAGTAGTTTAATAAATAAATTAAACGATACCCATTTTGATTGGTTCCCTGTTTTGGAGCAAAAAGCTGTAATTCAAACTTCCCAAAACGAAATTTTGGTAGATATAAAGGGAATCCCTTTTCAAAATCTAGAATCTTTTATTTGGCTCGACTCCCTTTCCTCGAAATTATCAACTGAACCAGTTAGAGAATCTATTTGGCTTGGATCAGGAGTAGCTAGGCAGCTTGGGTTTAGTGATCTAAATGGATTAGAAACTATTCAATTGTATTGGCCCCGAAATACAGAAATGGGTTTTATTGGGTTGGAACCATCACTAAACAAAAAATCTCTCAGTCCACATGCAATATTTCAAACAAATTCAAAAATTGACAATACGAATGTTTTAGTTTTTTTAAATAGCCTTCACGGTTGGGGGAAGGACCATCGATGGACATCGATACAGATATGGAATAGCAGGGAGGAATCGATTCAAATGGATTATGCAGCAGAAGAAATTAGAGAGTTATTAAAAGACTTTCCATACATTATTAAAGGTCCAAGAGATCAAGAAAAAGCTGTTTTTCGAGTTATGGAAAGTGAAGGCCTAATTACATCTGCCATCCTAGGTTTTATAGTTCTTTTAGCTTCTTTAGGTCTCTATTCCTCCATAATTTTGACTGGCTTAGAAAGAGAACCTCAATCTGCTATATTGTCGGCATTAGGTTTCCCAAAAAATAAAATTCAACAAAGTTTTTTTTGGAACGGTACTTGGATTAGTGTTCTTGGCGCAACAATTGGATTTTTGATTTCTTTATTAGCTGTTGGAATTCAAACACGATTTGGACTTATAAAATTAGGCGAGGGTTATATTATTGAAGCTTACCCTGTTCAATTTTCTCTATTGCAGAGCATAGAAGTTTGTGTTTTTGTAATCGCAATAGGAACTGCATTGAGTTTTATTGCATCTAAAAAGGTATCAATAGACACCTTAAAACTCAGGGAAAAAGCCTAACTAAAAAGCAAAAACAGGAGCATATTTAGTCAGAATTTCATCAAATGTGTTCATAATATCTTGAATGTCATTGCTGGTAACCAGCCGCATACGGTAATCTTTGAAAGAAGGGAAGTCCCTGAAGTAATTAGCATAATGCCTACGAGTTTCTACAATTGCTAAAGCCTCTCCTTTCCATTTTATGGATAACTCTAAATGCTCTCTCGCTGCATCGACTCGATCAATTAAAGTTGGTGAAGGCGCATGATAACCTGTTTTCATGAAATGTTTTATCTCATTAAAAATCCACGGATATCCAATTGCCGCACGACCAATCATAACCCCATCTACACCATATTTATTTCTCGCATGAATAACCTTTTCCGGAGAATTAATATCACCATTACCAAAAACTGGAATATGCATTCGGGAATTATTCTTTACATCTCCGATGAGAGACCAATCAGCATCACCCTTATACATCTGCTTTCTTGTTCTCCCATGAATGCTAATAGCTTTAATTCCCACATCCTGCAACCTCTCAGCAACTTCAACAATATATTTTGAATCAGAATCCCAACCTAAACGTGTTTTTACTGTAACAGGTTTATTCACAGCTTTCACTATTTCAGCTGTCATACTTACCATTTTTGGAATATCTCTCAAGATCCCAGCCCCAGCTCCCTTACATGTCACTTTTTTGACGGGGCACCCATAATTAATATCAATAATATCCGGATTGGCATTTTCGCATATTTCTGCAGCCTCCCGCATACTTTGAATTTCTGCACCGAAAATCTGAATTCCGATCGGTCGTTCATATTCAAAAATATCTAGTTTCTGAACTGATTTAGAAGCATCTCGAATAAGACCTTCTGATGAAATAAACTCAGTATACATTAGATCTGCACCATTTTTCTTACACAAGGCACGAAACGGAGGATCGCTAACATCTTCCATAGGAGCAAGTAGTAAAGGAAAATCTCCTAATTCAATATCTGATATTCGAATCATTATTCCGATTTTTGGCAAAAATAATCCTTTCCCATGAATGTCTATAAAAACCGCAACGAACCATTTTTCTTTTTAGTAATAATATTAGGTGGATCATTTGCTGCAATATTTTTTGCTCCAAGCGCATTAAAACTATTTGGTTTTTCTGGAATGTCCGTAACTGAGATATTAGAAAGGCCAGAAGAGAGCGCAGGCCGAGCACTCCTGCTTTATCAGTGTATTGGATCTTTGTTGATGTTCTTAGTCCCAGGTTTAATTATGATTAACCGATGGAAAACTCATAAAATAAATACTCTTGAAAAACCGAATTGGGGTTGGATAAATACAATCCTTACAATAATACTATTGCCCTTACTACTCCCTTTTATGGATTATTTATCCTCAATTTGGAACAACTGGGGACAACAAATTCCGTGGTTAAAAGGAATATTTGAACAATATAACGCGAATACACAACTTATTGAAAAAATGATATTTTTTGAACATATTGGAGATACCCTATTCTCATTTATTGTTTTTGTAATATTCGCCGCTCTTTCTGAGGAGGTTTTTTTTCGAGGAACAATACAGCGATTTTTGCATCAAAGCCTCAAGCCTGGTCAAGCCATATTGATTGGTGCATTAGCTTTTGCTTTAGGTCACCTTAATATCGTTCAACTACCTTTTTTACTGATAGCTGGAGGCGTTTTAGGACTCATCTATTGGGTTTCAGGTCGATTATGGGTTTCTGTTCTCGCCCATGCACTACACAATGGTTTAACATATTTTTGGACTTTATCATCTGGCCCGGGAAACTACGGCACAGTAGCATCTACTCAAACAAATTACGCATTGGTAATAATCTCTTGCTCAATTGCATTAGCCATAATTATAAAAATGGTTAAAACCCGAAAAAAAATATAGAGAGATCGACTAGTAAGTCTTGTAAAGCTCTTCTGGCGAAGCTGCTGGGTTTGTTGAGTAGCTAATTTTTAAAGCTTGGGCTTTTCTCAACTCTTGTTTCAAGTCAGAGATTAAACCCATTTTAACATCAATATCAGCCTTAATAGAAACTGTGAACTTGGGTCGTTCAGCCTCATTAATCTCTTCCCTTTTTAAAATGACAAAAGATTGAATGTCACCGATATTGCCCAATTGATCGTCAAGCTGAATTCTCGGTTCTGAGCCATAAAGCTCAGGGTTTTTAGGGGCCCCCATGTATATATATGTTGTTAAATCTTTTCGGTCTAACTTCTGCATCTCTGTTGCTTTGGGCTTTTTTAATCGAACTAGCAGAGTAACTTCTCGCATCGTCGTGGTAACCATAAAAAAGAAAAGCAGCATAAACACAATATCCGGCAATGAAGCCGTTGATACTGGAGGGGTCTCTTTTGATTTTTTCTTACGAATTAATGCCATTATTTACCAATACTTACGGGTTCTGCTTCGGAAATAAACTGGGGATAAACACTTACAACTTCAGACCTATCTTCATCATTCAAGGTAATAAATGCTTTGCCAAACTTTCTTTCTGACAAATTATTACGCAACTCCGAATATGCTCCAAGAATTTCATTTCTAACTTTCACAAACATTTGATAACTAGTGCCTCTATCATTTTGAAGGGATATTATCGCTTTTTGTGGATTATCCGAACTCGCTAAACTTCTGATTCCATTACATTCGGGACAAGATCCGTCTCCATTATTGTCAATAAAGTCCTTTGCCGCTTCACGTAGTTGATCAATTGACAGGTAATCGTCTTCAACCAATAACTGATCATTTGAGTTTACTAAAACAACAAAAATATTTTTTTCCTTAATCTTATTATCTTCTGGCGGTGGCTCATCTGTCCATGGTGCTAATTTTACCATTAGTCCTTTATCCACATCCATAGTAGTTGTCACCAAAAAGAAAATCAAAAGCAAAAAAGCAATGTCTGCCATTGAGCCCGCATTAATTTCTGGAGTTGAACGTTTTTTTCTGCCCATTTGGCAATAATTATTTTCGGATTCTAGAAAAAGAAGAATAAATCACTGCCGCAATTGCCAAGGAAAAAGCTACGTAAAAAGCATTAAGTCCAGTAGCCACCCATTTCGTTGTGGATTCATCTACATCAGTGTAAAAAAGATAATCCGAACCATCTGCAAAGACATAGCTAATTATAAATATCAATAAAAGCCCACCAAGTCCAAAAGCAGCACCTCTCAAACCCTTTGGGTTAATTAACAAACCATTTATGGAACTTGCTAAGGCTAAAAGTGTAGCCGCAATAATTAAAACTAATGTTATGATAATTGCTGAATTAATCAGGCCCGCACTTTCCGAAAACCAAATTCCAAGAGTTGGGACAACACCAAGCAAGCCGGATAAACCAGCTACACCAAGCGCTATAAGTCGAGGGTTTTTCATAGCAGTTTAATATTTTTTACTTTTTCTTTGCTTTAAAATCAGCAACGACGTCTAAGAAGTGAATTGATGCATCTTCCATCTTGTTTACGATGTTATCCATCATGGCAATTATAAGATTATAGAAGACTTGTAAAATCATAGCGACAATCAATCCAAATACGGTGGTAAGTAAAGCGACTTTAATTCCACCAGCAACTAAGGATGGAGAGATATCTCCTGCTGCTTCAATAGCATCAAATGCACCAATCATTCCAATTACAGTTCCCATGAAACCTAACATCGGAGCTAAGGCAATAAAAAGAGAGATCCAAGAAATGTTTCTTTCTAGTTTACCGTTTTCAACAGAACCAACGGAAACAATTGCCTTATCAACCATTTCAATTCCTTCGTCCATTTTATCTAATCCCTCGTAAAAAATCGTAGCAACTGGACCTGTTGAATTTCTGCAAACTTCTTTTGCAGCATCTACCCCTTCAGAATTTAAGGCGTTTTCTACATCTTCGAGCAACTGGTCACTATTCGTTGTAGATAAAGCTAAATAAATTATTCTCTCTATAACGAGAGCTAATCCTAATATCAGAGCTAAAAGAACAAATGACATAAAAAAAGGTCCACCATCAATAAAGTACTTTTTAAGAACTTGAGTGAAACTTGGGTCATCAGGTAAGGATACCTCCTCAGGTGAAGTGTCATCTAGTGAGTTTACAGCTGTGGAGTCCGCAGCTGCTAAAGTAGAATCTGTAGCCACTGAAGTAGAATCTGTTTCTGAGGCCATACTGGAGTCAACTGACACTAGTTCTGTTGAGACTTGAGATGTTTCCGCCGCTTCTTGAGCAACAACTTTTTGTGTAAATAGGAATCCTGCTATCAGGATAAAATTGAGAACCTTTTTCATTGGTTTCAAAATAAATTAATTAAACGTTTTAAATCGAAGATGGACAAAAGTAGTAAATACAATGATCATCACAAACAAGTAATCAAAATTGGACAAACATCATGCCGCGATTCAATTTTACCCTAGTTGAGCAAAATTGGTCTTTCTTTCCGAAAAACTAATTTTTAAAAGTTGCAATCTTCAGAGCATTGGATTCCCAATCTTTAGTGTTTTCAATTGCGGTTAAAGCATCTTTTGAACTAGAAACAACCGTCCATAATGAAAGGTGTTCAGATCGCATAAAGTTTTCTTTTACCATTTTTGACAATAATTCTATTAAAGAATCATAGAAACCATCATAATTTACAATGATTATAGGTTTTAGATACCGCCCTAATCTTTTTAAAGTTATTACCTCTAATAACTCTTCCAAGGTTCCGCAGCCTCCTGGAAGCGCGATTACTCCCTCTGTATCTTTCATTAAAAGCTTCTTTCGCTCTGACATGGTTTCAACAAAAATAAAATCCTCAACCAAAGGATGGTGTAGTTCGATATCTTTCAAGAAATTAGGCATCACTCCTTGAACTTGACCATCAGAGGCAAGTATTTTAGATGCTAAGTGTCCCATTAATCCCGTTTTACCTCCTCCAAAAACCAGTTTAACATTTTTTTCAATAAAATCTTCGGCTAAATACTCCGCTTGTTTCAAATACCCTTTATTTATTTTTGCCGAGGAAGCACAATAAACTGCAATTCTGGACCCATTGAGTTTTTTTTTCATTATCGAAACCCTTATTTATTCTTGCGAAGATCCTCAATTTTCTTTCCTAACTCCTCTGCTTCTGCTCTTTTTATATCTGAAGCAGCGCGATCAGTTGTAGACAAATCGTATGACTCTTGAAGAAGAGCCTTATATCTGATAGTTAACTTCTCTTCCTCAGTTTTCCCTTTGAACCATCCAAACATCAGTTTAAATTATAAATTAATTATTAAAAAAATTTTACAGCAGTGAATTACTTTATTTTCCAATACTGCCAAGAACTCGCTTCATAAATTCAGCTGATGCAGCTTTGGCGTCTTTTGTCCCTTTGCTGTCCCTAATTATTCCAATCACCTCTATAGCCCCTAGCGTATTGGAAATAAGCTCACCTATAACTTCAATTTCTTCATCCTTTAAAGATGGAATTTCAGAGATAGCCTCGAGAACATCTACTGTTTCCAAAAGATAATCTTCATCAAATTTTTCAGACAAAGTCCTAATTAGAGGCAACTTCATCTACAAAATCTTTTAAAACCTGCAATTTATTCGTTTGAACTTGCCCTATAATTTTACCTTTTTCAAAAGCAGCAAAAGTTGGCAAATTACTGACATCAGCATATTGCCTTGATTTGGGAAGCTTTTCAGCATCAACATAGTAAAATGAAGCATTTGGGTTTTCAGCTGCAAATTTTTTAAATTTTGGCTTCATGATTCGGCAATTGCCACACCATCCTGCGCCGTATTGAACCAAAACTTTATCGGTCTTTGATAAAACCTCTCCTAAGTTATCTTCTTTCAGTTCAATCATAATAAATTCTAATGCTTACTTAAGTAATTGGCTACACTCTCGCGAGATTCACTCATGGCTTCTTTACCCTCTTCCCAGTTTGCAGGACATACCTCACCATGTTTTTGGTTGTGAGCATAGCCATCAATAAGACGAAGGTATTCGTCTACATTCCGACCAAGGGGCATAACATTTACAGATTCATGAAAAATTGTGCCTTCTTCATCAATCAAAAAAGTAGCACGATAACTCACGTTATCTCCTTCAATTGAATAATTCTCCTCGGTACCAATATATTCTGTATCCAGAATATCGAGGGTTTCCGAGAGGTGTCGAGTCGAATCAGCAATCAAAGGAAATGTTACGCCTTCAATACCACCATTGTCTTTTGGAGTGCTGAGCCAGGCAAAATGCACCTCCGGAGTATCGCAACTCGCACCAATTACCATAGTGTTGCGTTTTTCAAACTCTGAGAGCTTTGATTGAAAAGCGTGTATCTCAGTGGGACAAACAAACGTAAAATCCTTTGGGTACCAAAATAAAATGATCTTCTTTTTATTTTCCAATGCCTCTTGTAACACATTTATTTTAAAAGTATCACCCATTTCATTCATGGCATTTACAGAAATGTCTGGAAATTTTTTACCGACCTTACTCATTTGATTTTTGATTTTAAATTGTGAATAATATATCAAAGTTAAGCGTTAAAAATCAAGTCAAAAAGAAGACGAATAAATATTTTTTTATCGGTTTAATCTAAATGTTTTTTGCCTAGATAAAATAAATAAATGAATTTGTAATGGCCTATATTTGTATCCTTGAAAGACTTTACAAACTTAAAACTTGCTTCACCTCTTTTAGATGCCCTAGAAAAGCAGGGCTACAAGAAGCCGACTCCAATTCAAATTAAAGCCATACCACCTGCACTAGAAGGTAAAGACATACTTGGGACAGCACAAACTGGTACTGGAAAAACGGCTGCATTTACCTTACCTATTCTCCAACAGCTCCTTCCAGTTCTAAAGAATAAAAACAAGAGACCAATACGAGTTTTAATTTTAACTCCAACGAGAGAATTAGCTCTTCAAATACATGATAGCATTACTCATTATGGAAGCCAAACGGAAGTATTTCATTCCGTAATATTTGGCGGGGTCGGACAAAAACCGCAAACCGATGCATTGAGACGCGGAGTTGATATAATCACTGCCACCCCAGGCAGACTCTTAGATCTCATAAATCAGGGGCACGTCAACCTAAGTAGATTGGAACACTTTGTCTTGGATGAGGCAGATAGAATGTTGGATATGGGCTTTATTCATGATGTAAAAAAAATATTTTCAAAAATCCCCAGTAAAAGGCAGACTTTACTTTTTTCAGCGACGATGCCGAAAGAGGTATTGAGCCTAAGTGATTTTCTACTCAACGATCCCATTCGAATATCAGTGGCACCTGTATCTTCAACTGCTGAAAAAGTAGATCAAAAAGTGTTTTTTGTTGATCAAAAATCAAAACGTTTATTGCTGAAATTTCTATTAAATGATGATAAATTAGCTATCCATGCTGCCTTAGTTTTCACAAGAACAAAGCACGGGGCTAACCGTGTAGTAAAAGACCTAACGAAAAACAATATTACCGCCCAGGCAATTCATGGGAATAAGAGTCAAAATGCACGGCAAAATGCTTTAGATAACTTTAAAAAAAGAATTACTAGAGTACTTGTTGCTACAGACATTGCTGCGCGGGGAATCGATATTGACGATTTATCTCATGTGATTAATTATGATATTCCGAATATCCCAGAAACCTATGTTCATAGAATAGGAAGGACTGGAAGAGCTGGAAATAGCGGTATTGCTTGGTCTTTTGTTGATACTGAAGAGCGCAAATACTTATCTGATATTCAAAAGCTCATAAAAAAAGAAATTGAAATTGAAATAAATCACGAATTCCAACCTCAATCAAATGCAGGTACGGAAAAAAGAGTTCAAAAGTCAAAAAGCAACAGTTCCAATGAAAAGAGATTTAAAAAAAATAAACTTAAGAAAGTGCAAAGTCAAAAAAAGTATCATGAAAAAAAGTCACATGCTGTTTCAGGCCGAGAAGAAAACAATTTGAGAAAAGAGAATGATACTTCCTACTGGGGAAGTGACTCTTCTGGCTCAGGGGGTGCTTTTACGAAACCAAAAAATTAATGCCATAAAACCCTCATTAACTAAAAATAAATATGAAAATTGTAGCATTTGGAGCATCATATTCAAGAGATTCAATAAATAAGGAATGGGCTCGATTTGTTGCTTTCCAGATATCAAAAGAGTCATCTGAAGTTTTAGATTTAAATGATTTTGACTTGCCTGTTTATACAGTTGAACGAGAGAAAAATGGTATACCAAAGGCAGTGGGATCATTTATTTCAAAATTAAATTCAGCAGATCTTTTGGTTATTTCTTTTGCAGAATACAACGGCTCCTACACAGCTGGATTCAAAAATTTATTCGATTGGGCGTCTGTTCATACATTGAAAATGTTTGAAGGGAAAAAATTAATTCTTCTTTCGACTGCTCCAGGTAAAAGAGGTGGTAAAACGGTTTTAAATGCTGCAATTGAAAGATTCCCAAGACATGGAGGTGAAATAATTGGCACCATGACTTTACCTAATTTCAAAGAAAATTTTGATCCTGAAACAGGATTTAAAAATGATCAAATCCGAGATATATTTGAATCTTTCATGAATGAAATCAAACGAGTTATAACGAAACGCTAATAGTTCATCATACTGAGTTTTCGTAATATTGAAGCAAATGAATTTGTCGTTTTATCATAACGCTGGAAAAATTTACCTGTCAGTACTTTTCATATTGACAAACTCTTTTTTAATTCAAGCTCAAAACATTTCGAATAACCTGTGGAGTGATCTAAGCCTAAACTATGAAATATTTAACACAATTGATCTTAAATATGAAATTGGAAATAGATCAAATGACAATGGGGCCAGAAAGAGCTATCATGATTTTATAATTAAATACTCTGTTAATAACCGCTTCAAGATAGCGATAGGTACCAGACACTCTAACCTTTCATTTTTGGATTCAACAATTTTCAATGATGGTTTAGAGGAAGACTTTGAGGACGTTGCTGACAGATTTCATTTTGATGTATCTGGCAGATTAATTAAGTATGGTGAATTCAAATTAAAATATCGCCTCAGAGCACAGAGAAAAATTCGTGGTTTTTATTCTGGTATTAACAATCCAACATTTAAAAGAACATACATTCGAACCAGAGGTGTTATTGAATATACTGTATCAAAAAAAATAAGAGCTACAGCTGGCTCCGAATTATTTTTTTCCATAGAAGAAACTTCACCAATTTATATAAGAAAAAATAGACATACTCTTGGACTAGAATACGATTTAAATAAAATCTACAGTGCACAGCTGCAATATTCATATCAAACAGAATTCAAGTCTTCTCCCCAAAAATCCCTCAATATTCTAATGTTAGATTTCAAAATTGATTTAAACCAATTATCAAAGAAATTGAATTTGAAGAATTAACTTGCGCATATGGATTTAAATTCTATTTTGAGACAATTTAGTCCAATTTCCTTAGAGGAAATGGATAGTGTTGAACTCATGAACCGGTTTGATTCTAAATTTATATTTCCTTTACTATCACTTAATGAAGTTTTAAAAAATTTAAACAAATACTATCAAGTCCTCAATGTTAAAGGAAAAAATGTTCACTCCTACGAAAGCTTATACCTTGACGATCAAAAAAATCGATTTTATAACGATCATCATTCAGGAAAAAATCCCAGATTTAAAGTAAGACATCGAAAATATGTAGATTCCAATATGTCTTACTTGGAGGTGAAAGAAAAGAAGAATGGGCGAACAAATAAAAACCGAATTTCAAGTACTATGTGGGCTGAGGATTTCTCGGATAATCAAACAAAATTTTTAAATGATTTTTCTCTACCTACTAAAAATCTGCGAAAAACAATTAAGACCTCTTACGACAGAATAACACTAGTATCACTGATTTCTGCAGAAAGAATAACGATAGATATAAATATTCAATTTTCCGATAAAAAAAGTACAGTTACAACGCATGAATTTGTGGTAGCTGAAATCAAACAAAATAAAATTCAAAGAGATAGTCCTTTTTACAAAAGAATGAGAGCTATGAATCTGCGTCGAACAAATATCA
>NYSL01000044.1 GCA_002682945.1 Cryomorphaceae bacterium
AGAAATAAAAAACATCGTTATACCAAAATCTTGCATCCACTCACGGGCTTTTTCTGGACTGGGAACAAAAGAAACGAATGTTTTATTCTCCTTGCGCGCCGCCTCACCAACAGAAATTAACGCCGTTTTAAGTTCATCTGAGTTTTGATGATCATATCCATATCCCACAGACAAGTCAGCTGGCCCTANGAAAAGCCCATCAATACCNGGGATGGCTGCTATTTCTGAGGCTGAATCTACACCGGCAGGCTCTTCTATCTGTGCTAACACTAGTGTTTCTTCNAAAGATCGCTTTATNATCGAAGGCATATGTTCAGTTGCGTAACCAGCCCAGCGTGTTGAGCCAGCAAAACCACGCCCACCTAAACCATATCGAGCNGATTTGGAGGCAAATTTTGCTTTCTCAACAGTATCAACATGAGGGATTACCAAACCAACAGCTCCACAATCCAAAGCCCATAAAATTTCTTTGGCCGAGCCTTCACCTACTCGTACTAAGACAGGAAAATCTAAAGCCCTTGAAATAGATAAACATTGATCCAANGCAGCACGATCAAACGGAGAGTGCTCAGCGTCTAAGCATATGAAATCAAGTTTACTCTGAGCAAGTACTTCCACAAGTATATAGTTGGGTGTCTTTAAAAATGTTCCAGCCAAAATTTCACCAGACAACATTTTTTGTTTAAAACTGCTTATATTGGACATATTGAACCTCAAATTATAACTGTTCCAGACTACAATAGGAATTTTGAATGGCAAGCCTAAGCTCAAACTCTATATTCAAACCATGTCTGTTTTAGAATTTAGACCACAGGGTATATATTGTCGTCAGGGTGACTTCTTCATTGACCCTTGGCGTCCTGTAGAAAGAGCGCTCATTACCCACGGGCATTCAGATCACGCAAGATACGGCAGCAAAAAATACCTTTGTACTGATATCGCCGCTCCTGTTATTCGTCATAGACTTGGTGACGTTAAAATTGAGACCATATCCTATGAAGAAGAAATAAATTTAAATGGAGTAAAAATTAGTTTTCACCCGGCAGGTCATGTTCCTGGATCTGCCCAAATTTTAGCTGAAATAAAAGGGGAACGGTGGGTTGTATCGGGCGATTATAAAGTAGAAGACGACGGGCTATCCACACCTTTTAAGCCCATAAAATGTCATAGCTTTATAAGTGAATGTACTTTTGGCTTGCCTGCCTTTAATTGGCTTCCACAGGAAGAAATATTTCGAGAAATTAATAATTGGTGGCTTCAGTGCATTAGTGAAGGTNTCACACCTATTTTGGCAGCTTATGGTCTAGGAAAGGCCCAACGTTTAATATCGGGCATAGATAGCAATATTGGGTCAATACTCACGCANGGCGCTATAGAAAAAACGAACCAAATAATGCGTCAACAAAAAATAANAATTCCAGAAACAACCCTTGTCTCATCGAAACTAAATTTAAATGATTTTAAAAATGCTATCGTCTTAGCACCACCTTCTGCCCTGTCCTCTTCTTGGATCAAAAAATTTGGAAAAATTTCTGTAGGATATGCAAGTGGCTGGATGGCGATAAGAGGAATAAAGAGACGACGAGCAGCAGATAAAGGATTTGTGATTTCCGATCACGCAGATTGGGCTGGGNTAAACTTGTCAATTAAAGAGACGGAGGCTGAAAAAATTTTTGTAACTCATGGATATACAGACAGTTTTTCAAAATGGCTCAGGTTTAAAGGCTTAGATGCCTCAATCGTANATACAGAATTTGCGACAGCGGAACAAGACATTTAAGTTTAATTGAAATTATGAAAAATTTTGCAAACCTTGTTTACAGTTTAGACCAAACGACAAAAACCAATAAAAAAATAGAGTTAGTAGTGGATTTTTTTAAAAGTGCCTGTAACTCAGATAAACTTTGGTGCATCGCTTTATTTTCAGGCCGCCGACCAAAAAGATTAATAAGTACAAGATATCTAAGGGAGTGGGCTTGTGAAGTTNCAAATTTGCCAACATGGTTAGTTGAAGATACTTACTCAGTTATAGGTGACCTGGCCGAAACCATATCTCTTTTGACCCCTGAAAAAAACGGATATTCAGAAAAAAGTCTCACTGCATGGATTTCAGAACTTAGACAGCTAGAAAAACAAAGCTTAGAAAAAAAACGCCATTTCGTTGTAAACGCATGGTCAACACTAAACAGAAAAGAGCGTTTTGTTTTTAACAAATTGATTACCGGCGGTTTTCGATTGGGCGTAAGCCAAAAATTAACTGTAAGAGCGCTTTCAAAAATCACTAAAATTGATGAATTTGAACTTTCACTGCGCTTAATGGGAAATTGGCACCCCGATACAATAAGTTGGAATAGCCTTATCATAAATGATGAACGTAAGTCAGATATTAGCCGACCTTACCCTTTCTGTTTAGCATCCGGATTAGACAAAGATACTTTAGAATTAGGAAAAAGATCAGATTGGGTTGCAGAGTGGAAATGGGATGGAATTAGAGGACAATTTATAAAAAGAGCAAAGGAACTATTTATTTGGTCAAGAGGTGAAGAAAATTTGACAGAAAGATTTCCTGAATTGGAAGCCTTACTGGAGTTTATACCTGATGGTTCAGTTTTAGACGGAGAAATTGTGGCGTGGGATGGAGAACAGCCACTAGATTTCAATATCTTACAGAAGCGTATCGGAAGAAAAAAAGTCTCAAAATCTCTTATTGAGACGGCTCCTGTTATATTAATCGCGTACGATCTTTTAGAATTGAAAGGAATGGATATTCGAAATCAAAAACTGGAATCACGACGATCAAAACTTACAAAACTTATAAGTCCCATACCAAATAATTTACCGATAAAATTATCAAAGGAAATCGAATGCAAGACATGGGCCGACCTAGCGCACATCAGAGAAACGTCTAGATCTCAGAGCGCAGAAGGTATCATGTTAAAAAATAGGAATAGTGATTATTATAGTGGAAGGAAAAGAGGCGATTGGTGGAAATGGAAATTGGACCCACTTACAATCGATGGGGTGTTAATTTATGCCCAGGCAGGTCATGGTCGAAGAGCAAATCTCTATACTGACTATACTTTCGCTGTTTGGGATGGCAATCAGCTAGTACCATTCGCGAAAGCCTACTCGGGGTTGAAAGACGAAGAGTTTCGGCGAATTACATCATGGGTTAAGAAAAACACAATTCAGAAGTTTGGACCTGTTCGACAAGTACATCCAGAATTAGTATTTGAAATTGCTTTTGAAGGTATCCACGAAAGTACAAGGCATAAATCAGGAGTNGCATTACGTTTTCCACGAATGTTGAGATGGCGGCANGATAAATTATCAAAAGATGCAAATAAATTAAAAGATCTCAAAGCTTTTTTGACTTAATCTCTTGTAGTGCCTCTTTTTACAGTTACATAACTCAGAATACANAAACTTAGAGGTAAAATATGTTACAANTTCCAATCCCAAATTTTGATTCTGANCATTCCAAAGGATCTTCTGAATTAGGCCAACTTCCTGATTGGAACTTGAATGATCTTTATACTTCAACTGATGCAAAAGAATTAGTAAGTGATTTAAGTTGGTTGGAAAAAGAATGTGATGAATTTGCCAATGAATACCAAGGCAAGCTCAAATTCCTTTCTGCTGATCAAATGTTACAGTGTATTATTCGAAATGAGAAAATTAGTTCGATTTCAGGCCGTATAATTTCTTATGCTGGGCTTCGTTACTATCAGAACACAACTAATGCTGACCGCGCAAAATTTTTATCTGACATGCAAGAAAAAATTACTGTCTATACTACAAAGTTAGTATTTTTTTCTCTTGAGATAAATAGCCTAGAGGATGCCTTTTTAGAAGGTTTACTGAATGAAAATGAAGAGCTCCTTCGATACNAGCCAGTTTTTGAAAAAATAAGAGCCCTAAAACCTTATCAACTATCNGATGAAGTTGAAAAATTTCTTCATGACCTTGGGATTGTTGGAGATGCCTGGGAAAAACTATTTGATGAGACTATTGCTGGTTTAGAATTTAAAATTGGTGGCGAGAAATTGAACATCGAGGCCACGCTTAATTTTTTAACTGACCAAAATCGAGAAAATCGTCAAAAGGCAACNTATGAACTAGCTCGAGTATTCAGCAAAAACATAAAAGTTTTTACTCGNGTTCACAATACTCAGGCCAAAGAAAAAGAAATAATTGACCGCTGGAGAGGAATGCCGACCGCACAAATGGGTCGACACTTGGCAAATCAAGTTGAACCAGAGGTAGTGGAGGCTTTGAGAAATGCAGTTGTAAAAGCATATCCAAAAATTAGTCATCGATATTATGAATTGAAACGGAAATGGCTTGGACTNGAAATAATGCAGGTTTGGGATAGAAATGCCCCATTGCCCATGGAAAGTGATAGGTTGGTGACTTGGGATCAAGCCGAAACTATAGTGACGGGTGCATACGCAAACTTTGACAGCCGCATGTCAGATTTGATTTCTCCCTTTTTCAGTAAAGGTTGGATTGATGCGGGTGTCAAACCCGGGAAAGCTCCTGGAGCGTTCGCTCATCCTACAGTGACAAATGTCCATCCGTACATAATGTTGAATTATCTGGGTAAGCCACGTGACGTGATGACACTTGCCCACGAACTAGGTCATGGTGTTCACCAGGTTTTGGCTTCTTCTCAAGGGCAGATGCTATCTTCGACACCACTTACACTTGCTGAAACGGCTTCTGTATTTGGGGAAATGCTAACATTTCAACAAATGCTCGATCACGCATCTGATAAAAACGAGCGAAAGGTGTTATTGGCCAATAAAGTTGAAGATATGATTAATACTGTAGTGAGACAAATTGCTTTCTACGATTTTGAATGTAAGCTTCACGATGCCCGAAAGGGAGGCGAACTAACACCATCGGACATTAATTCTTTATGGATGTCAGTGCAATCTGAGAGCCTTGGCCCAGCATTTGAGTTCGTTGACGGATATGAAACGTTTTGGAGCTATATACCCCATTTTGTTCATTCCCCATTCTATGTTTACGCGTACGCTTTTGGAGATGGGCTAGTAAATGCTCTCTACGCAACATATAAAGAAAACCCAATTGGNTTTAAAGATAAGTATTTTAATATGTTATCTGCGGGGGGATCAAAACATCACAAGGAGCTACTCAAACCGTTTGGCTTAGACGCTAGTGATCCTGAATTTTGGTCCAAGGGCTTATCAATGATATCTGAAATGATCGACGAGTTAGAAACATTCGATTAATAGAAAACATTTATTGACACTCAAAATAACGTGCTANTTTTTCCTTATGCTGTTTGATTTTATAAAGATATTTGGGATAAGTTTGATGCTAATGACCAGTCCTATTCACGCTGCGAGCGATTTTGAGTTTGAAAATATTGATGGGGGGGTCCTTAACCTCAATGAATTCAGGGGCAGCCCAATTTTGATTGTAAATACAGCTAGCCGCTGTGGTTTTACCAACCAATACGAAGGCTTACAAAAACTCCATGACAAATACTCTGAACAAGGCTTGGTGGTGATAAGTGTGCCCTCGAACGATTTTAATCAAGAGCTGAGGACAGACGCAGCAGTACAAGATTTTTGCGAAATAAACTATAACATCAGTCTTCCAATGACGACGATTACTTCTGTAAAAGGTGGTAAAGCCCATCCATTTTTTCAGTGGATGAAAAAAGAGTATGGTTTCATTCCACGATGGAACTTTTATAAAATACTGCTCGACACTGAGGGTAATTTGGTTGAGACATATACCTCTATTACCAAACCAACTTCTTCAAAAATTACCTCAAAAGTTGAAAAGCTTTTACAAAAAGACAGCTGATGAGTTATTTTGGGTTTTTACTATTTGGTTTTAAACCTTTGGAGTTTTAGCCAGCTGTCCATCCTCCGTCTATCAATATTGAAGAGCCCGTAACCATAGCTGAAACGTCAGAAGCTAAAAATTTAACGGCACCCATAATATCTTCGACTTCACCTACCCTTCCAACCTTAATTTTAGCCTCTATCCACTTAACTTTATCAGGGTCTTTGAAGGTAGATTCCGTTAAAGGTGTTCTAATAAAGGTTGGACAAATAGAATTTACTCTTATTTTGTGTGGCCCAAATTCCATCGCCATTGATTTATTAATGCCTTCAATTGCATGCTTTGTACCGCAATAAACAGCTCTATCAACTCCTCCAACATGAGCCATTTGGCTACTAATTTGAATTATTGATCCACCCACGCCCTTAGCTATCATTTTCTTAGCAGCTGACTGAGCTAAAAAATATGCGGATCTCACATTCACGGACATTACGTCATCAAAATCAGCCACTGTTGTATCAATTGTAGGGGTATGTCGAGCGATCCCAGCCGAATTTACTAGAATATCAATATCATAAAATTCATTCATTAAATTGTTTACACTATCAATATTAGTTACGTCCATTGGCGCTCCTGATACAGAGAAGCCTTCAGATTTCATTTTGTTTACCGTTTCAAAAACTTGATCTTTAGACCGCGCGACAATTGTTACATTTGCCCCCTCCTCCGCCAAAGCAACTGCGCACCCAAGGCCAATACCGCGGGAGCCTCCAGTCACTACTGCGCGTTTTCCGTCTAATCGAAAGGATGGGGTTCGAGGTAACATATTTTACACCAGGTTAATTTCAACAATTCTACTCCATCACAAAGATTTGATCCAGGCAAGCGACGTCTTAACAAGCTTATTTGTCTGCGTTGGCGACTTAATATCGCCCGCAAGAACATGTGAATATGGATCATCATTAGGACCGCACTTTACCAAATTAATAAATGATTTTCCTCCCCATTGTTCAGCAATTTTGAGAGTTTTCATAGCATCGACAACTTTATCTTCTTCTGAAACAATAAATAAGGCAGGACATTTTTTTTTATTAAAATTCTGACTTACAACTTTTTTAACAAGTGTAGCCATGGTTATAACAGCAACTATTGGGTAACGGGTTGTCCAATATATTGCATGCTCTTTTGATATGGGCTGAAATTCACGGTATTTCCCCAGAATGAGCGGGATCCAAAATCGAGCAAAACCAAGTGTAAAAATTTTAAAAAATCGATGTCGAACTTTAAAATTCGGTGATACAAAAATAATTCCGGAGACGTTTTTTTCAGACGCAGCCACGGCTGCTAAAGTACCTCCCGTTGATGAACCAATTATAATGATTTTCTCACCAATTTTTCTGCCTATTTCTAAAGCTTCAGATAAATCAAAAACCCAATCTTTCACTTTTACTTTACCAAGCGCCTCACCCCCACATCCATGCCCGGATAGACGAGCGTTGTATATATTGGCGTTCAGCCCAAGCGCGACAGCGCTAGGAAATGGAGACAACTCAAACTTTGAGGCTGAAAATCCATGTAGAAAAATAATAGAAAATTTTGTTTTTTTTCCCTTTTTTCCTGCCCAAATTACTTCCTTACAGACACCAGGCTGCAAGCCTAAAACTTCTTTCTCTCTCTGTTCTAAATAATGATCTACACCCGTAATGATCGATACTTTAGGTAAAGTTAAGTCAGCAGGCTCGCGCTTTCCTGAGACTAAAATAACGAGTAAACATCCGAAAAAAATAAGAAAAATTACCATATCTCCAACATATTTTCTAAATTTTTCTCAAGGATTTCCAAACAACCTTGATCAGAAAAGGAATGGTTAGCACCACGTTTGAAAAACAGTGACAGGTCATCTGCGCTGATATGATCAAATAATTTTAATGCGGTTTCTCGTGTTACTGCCGTATCTTCAGTCCCCTGCATAAGTCTAACTGGGCAGGTTAATTCTAGTGGCTCACGCAATACAAGATTTTGCCGTCCATTTTCGATAAGATAGCGTGTTATTGGATAGGGCTCGCCGTAGTCTGATGGTAAGTAAAGGACACCTTTATTTAAAATTTCTTTTTTTTGATCCTCGGTAAAATTTTTCCACATACTGTCTTCGGTAAAGTCTGGGGCAGCGGCAATTGTAATTAGACCTTTCAACTTGCTACCAAGTTCTCGGCTCAATAATAAAGCAATCCAGCCACCCATAGAGGAACCAACCAAAATTAATTCATTATTGTTTGTTAAATCAATAATTTGTTTTGCATCATTAAACCAATCTCCAATGCCAAGATTAAGAAAATCACCACTAGACTTTCCATGACCAGAATAATCAAATCGCAAGAATGACCTATTTCTTTTTTTTGCCCATTTTTCTAAAAAAATTGCCTTTGAACCTTCCATGTCCGACTTAAACCCACCTAAAAAAATTATAGTAGGACCTACACCCTTGGTGAATGAATATGCTAGCTTCCGGCCGGTATGAGTCGCTAGAAATTTTGTCATTTTTTCCCTTTAGTTTTTTTAAATAGATAGTTTCGAAAGTATTTTATAGATTTTAGTACTTACGACTTTAAGAGAAAAAAGCCAGTACTCAACAGGTCTAAAATAATTAAGGCTTGACGAATAACCCCTAGCCCTTCACAAACGGGTTAAAATTTACCCACAATCGGGCGTTCCGTAGGCGCCAAAGTGATGAGGATGATAATGATGAGCCNAATAACTCTCACCCTTCCTGATGGCAATCAAAAGAATTTCGATAAAGGCATAACTTCAAAAGAGGTTGCGAGTTCTATTGCGCCTTCGCTATCAAAAAAAGCTATTAGTTCAACTGTAAATGGACAACACTTTGATCTTTCTTGGCCCATAACCGAGGATGCTAANATATCCATTAATACAATTAAAGACGTTGAGCCCGCTCTGGAACTTGTCAGGCACGACCTCGCTCACATCATGGCCCGAGCAGTACAAGAAATTTGGCCAGACGTTAAAGTAACAATCGGTCCCGTTATCCGAGACGGCTGGTACTATGATTTCGATAGAAAGGACCCTTTCACNACAGATGACTTAATTCTGATCGAAAAGAAAATGAAAGAGATAATTAATGCCAGAGATCAGGTAAAAACAGAAGTATGGAGCCGTCAGCAAGCGATCGACTATTACAAAAAAAATGAGGAGCCTTTTAAAGTTGAGTTGATTGAGTCAATCCCAGGCGACGAACCAATACGGATGTATTGGCATGGTAGTTGGCAAGACCTTTGCCGTGGTCCTCACTTCCAACATACAGGTCAAGTTCCAGCAGATGGTTTTAAACTTATGCACGTCGCTGGAGCATATTGGAGAGGTGACAGCACCAGAGAGCAACTCCAGAGAATTTACGGCTGCGCTTTTCTAAATAAAGAACAACTAAAAACTCATTTAAATATGCTNGAAGAAGCTGCAAAAAGGGACCACCGAAAACTTGGCCGAGAGATGAAACTGTTTCACATGCAAGAAGAGGCGCCAGGGCAAATATTTTGGCACCCCAATGGTTGGAAAATTTANACAACTTTACAAGACTATATGCGCCGAAANCAGGAATTGGACGGTTATGTNGAGGTTAATACACCGCAGCTAGTTGACCGAAAATTATGGGAAGCATCAGGNCATTGGGAAAAATACCAAGAAAATATGTTTATAGTTGAAGTCGATGAAGAACATGCGAGAGAAAAAGCAGTTAATGCTCTCAAACCAATGAATTGCCCTTGCCACGTTCAGGTTTATAATCAAGGGCTCAAGTCATATCGTGATTTGCCACTCAGAATGGCTGAATTTGGCAGTTGTAATAGATATGAACCTTCAGGTGCACTACATGGAGTAATGCGCGTGCGTGGTTTTACTCAAGATGATGCTCACATTTTTTGCCGTGAGGACCAAATTGAGGCCGAAACAAAAAAGTTCATAAACTTTCTGTCCGACGTCTATAAGGACTTGGGATTTGAGAAATTCTCCATCAAATTTTCTGATAGACCAGAAAAACGTTCGGGCAGTGACGAGGTTTGGGATAAGGCAGAGGAAGCTTTGAAGTCAGCAACAATAGCTGCGGGAAATAATTTTGACATTAANCCTGGAGAAGGTGCTTTTTATGGCCCAAAACTTGAATTTGTCCTGACGGATGCGATTGGTCGAGATTGGCAATGTGGNACTCTCCAAGTAGATTTTGTTTTACCAGATCGGTTAGATGCTAGCTATATAGGAGAGGATGGAAACAAACATCGCCCCGTTATGCTCCANAGAGCGTGTCTCGGTTCATTTGAACGCTTCATCGGTATATTAATCGAAAGTTTTGCAGGCCGGCTACCATTTTGGCTTGCTCCNAGACAAGTGGTCGTTGCGGCCATTGTCTCTGATGCAGACGAATATTGCAAAAATGTTGCAAACGCACTCAGAGCCAAAGGTATACGAGCCGAGGTCGACTTGCGAAATGAAAAGATAAATTACAAGGTCCGAGAGCACTCCGTGAGTAAAGTTCCNGTGATCTTGGCTTGCGGTATGAAAGAAATTGCGGAGCAAACTGTTTCGGTAAGAAGATTNGGTGAAAAGCAGACAAAGGTTGAACAACTAAANAAGATTTTAGAACAACTNNCAGAAGAGGCTAAATCNCCAGATCAATCGGTTNGNNNTTGAANTNAANTTANTCNTTTAATGCTNNNGNNCCNAACAANAGNTCTCCNGANNTTAGCTNAANTAANGGTCGCTTCATNACCTTNGGGTNANNCNTTATTATNTCGANNGGNTTTTNNTCTCTGGTTTTNNTGTCTAACTTCCGCCAGGTNGTTGAGNTTTTNTTNATCAGTTTTTCNCCAAAAATTTNTANAGNTTNATNCANNATATNTNNTGGNACNGGCGTAATACTNACATCAACTAANNCAAANTNTGGCTNTGNTTTTAANAGGGNNTTNCACGCATCACAATTTTTNAATCCGTANATAATCATNCGCTTCTAAATCTCTTTTTATTTCNNTNNGTGAAATTATTGACTTGAATTTTTAAATTTTAAACCATCTTATTNAGNTGTTACNGTNTGAANNTGGNTCNNTAANGNNAAANNTANAGNTCAANNANTGGCGTGACAACCCNAANTANTNGGGANAATTTAGTATAAGGAGACGCGGAAATGCCCAATGGCACCGTGAAATGGTTTAACACCAAAAAAGGTTTTGGCTTTATTGAGCCTGAAGATGGCGGAAAA
>NYSL01000030.1 GCA_002682945.1 Cryomorphaceae bacterium
GTAAAGAGCCTGAAGTATTGGTATCGAAACAAGCACTTGAATAATATTCATCATTCTCCAACCCAGGGAAAAAACACCGACCTCTGAATAGGTTACAAAAAAGCCGAGGAAAATAATTCCAATGGTTTGATTAAAATTGTTCACAAAACTGGATAAGAACACCAATCTTTCCTGCCAAATTCTTATCAATACACTCTTGTTAAAACGGATCCTTGATGAAACCTTTAACTTGAATTTTAGATAAGTAATACTCAGCAGAGCACAAATAATAGTAGATAGAGAAATAAAAAGAGGATATAAGTAACTGTCTTCTTTTGATTTTATGATCAAAAAAACAAGCCCTAAAAAAACAGCTTTTGGAATAATGTTTATCCAAACAAGATCGCTCATTCTTCTTATTCCTTGAACAAACCAATTCGGCATCAAGGCCCAACCTGTAGTCACTCCAAAGGTTGCAAGAGCTACTTTGATATTATCAATGCCATCAGGGATAATTAGAACAAAAAGTGAAAAGACTATAAACGCCAATATCAATAATAAAACTTTCGATGACTGAATCTCAACAAAAAAAAGATTCATTTTTTTTATGTCACCTTCTAGTTCAGGTACCTTTCTTGTAGCTGATGCATCAAATCCATAAATGACAAATAATGTAAAATAGCCGACTAAAACACTAAAAAAGTTAACGACACCAAACTCCTCTAACCCAATAACGCTTCCTAAGAAAGGTAAGGTTAATACTGGAAATGCATAGTTTAAAAATTGCAAAATCCCATTGGCAAATACATTGCTTAAAACTCCTCGCCCAAGATTTATTTGTTTATCCATTTTTTATTCGCTCACTCATCCATAAATGAATATCATTCGATAATTTCTCACCATCTTCTCCTCGAAAAGCATCTCCGATGTATAAATCAACATACCATCTGGGACGTGCAAACATTCTTATTAAATGAGGAATAAACTTCTCTTTCCCTACCCAGGCCATTTCGGGATCTGAATATTCAATAACAAATGGCACAATGGGAACATCCATCTGAGCTGCCGTATAAAACATTCCAGGGTTAAATGGCTTAATTCCACTGTAAGAAGTAGTTCCCTCAGGAAAAACCACAGGGCTTAATCCTTTTGAAATACTTTTTGCCAACTCCACTCTCGCAGCTGATCGCGACTCTTTATCATCTCTTTGCACAAAAACAGTATCCAAGGCCTGAGCTGCCTGATAAATAATAGGCCATTTTTTTATTTCTGCCTTACTCAAAAAAACGGTGGGAGTCCCGCTCAAGATAAATAACACATCCGCGTAGGATCTATGATTACCCATTAAAATAGCTGCATAATCTGGCCTAGACCCACTTTTGATTTTTATTTTAATCCCCAACAACCACAAAAATGTTTTTCGCCAGATTGAATAAATCCCATGCCTAACTTTTATTGATGCGCCCATCAGCTTTGCAAAAAAAGCGAGACCAATGGCGAGTAAGCAGGAGATTACAAAAACAGGAATCCTATAAATTAATCTAAAAATAATCATAGCTCTCCTATGACTTGCGTGTTCCAGCACGCATATTAATTAACTCGATGAGCAAAGAAAATCCAAGAGCTGCATAGATGTATGACTTTGAAATATGATATTCAAAAGCCTCAAAAATCAATACAAAACCGATGAGGATTAAAAAAGTTAAGGCTAGTATCTGCAATGAGGGGAATTTTTCTACCAATCGAGATACTAAAGCGCTAAAGAATAGCATAACAATCATAGCCACGACTATTGCTGCAATCATGATGGGCAAATAATCAGTCATACCAATTGCGGTGAGAATACTATCAAAACTAAAAACTATATCAAGTATAGCTATTTGTATAATAATTCCTATCAAACTATTTCTGATATTTAATTTGCCAGCCATCTCTTGACTTTCTTTCTCGACAAAGACATAAAGCTCTTTTAAAGACTTAACTAACAAAAAGATACCTCCAGAAAATAGGATCATAGCTCGCCCGGAGATCTCAAAACCTGATAAAACCAAAAACGGCTCTGTCAACCCCATTATCCATTTAATACTTAACAGCATCAAAATTCTTGTAACTAAAGCTAATCCGATACCAAATATTCTAGCCTGCCTTCGTATTTCGTTNGGTAATTTATTTGTAAGAATACTAATGAAAATGATATTATCGATACCTAATATCACTTCCATTAGTGAAAGTGTTAAAAAAGCNAAAAGCATATCGATAGATAAAAGTTCCATCAGAAAATAATTGTAAGAATTCTATTACAAGCATAAAAGTAACGCTTAAGATCCTCTTAAACGAAGAATCCCTTTGATTAAAACTTAACCAAAGGGATTCAAAGAAATTATATTAAAAACTATTGAGTTATCGCAACATTGAAATTCTGCCTACGATCATCTCCAACAATTCTGATTCGATAAANACCAGCTGGAAGTTTAAAGTCAGGNAAATANGCATNCCCAATAGAATTCGTCTCAAACTCACCCTGATAAAGAAGTCTACCATAACCATCAACCACTTCNTANGATGCATTTGAATTCGGTGTCCATCCTGAAACAGTAAAGCGTTGAGAAGAGCCCTTAGGATTTGGGTAAATCTGTGCTCTGTCAGCAATAGTACTCTCGTCAAGATCTGTTTCATTCAAAGTATGACTGACCGTATCTCCCAAAGCGCATTGGTTAGAAATCACTAGTGTTACATTATAATTTAACGAAGGAACAGAGTACAAATGCTGAATGAAATTCGCTCCTGTTGAAGATGTGCCATCGCCCCAATACCAAGTAAATGTATTTGCATTTACTGAAGACGTTCCATCAAACTGAACCAACATCCCACTTGCANTTGAAGAAACGATAAACCATGTAAACTCAGCTATAGGCTTAGTACATATTTCTAAAGAATCCCCTACCGNCAAACTATCACCGCAGAGATTTANAGCGGATAAACTAACATAGTAACTACCGCCGACGGCGTAAATATTTGTNGGATNAGCNATATTGCTTGTTTGACCGTCTCCAAAATCCCANACTATACTGGTATAGGAAGAATCNAAACCGCTTNNAAAATCAGCTTGAAACTGATTCAACGTATATGTGAATGGAGNTATTAANGTATCNCANGCAGTTATNGNCTGAATTAATGAATCTTTCTGACCACANTGATCNATCACTAAAAGTTGNACATCNTANGCTCCNTCATNAGCGTAAGANTGNTTNGTAATTGGACCCGANCCGCTATTCCCNTCTCCAAATGTCCANATATGAGTNANNGATGTTCCTGTGCTTGCAGAGCCATCAAGATCGATAGTGAGCCCATTTTGAGCCAATGTAAATGAAGCCACTGGTGGTGGGCAAGTGTTACTACAAATAACACTGCCATTAAACTTATATCCTGTTGTAAGAGTTCCATTCCCCAGAGGTGCTTGACTTGTTACTGTATCTCCAGATGAATCCATTAAATACCAACCTACCTGATTTGAAGCAAACCCAGTATTAATAAACCTTAATCTTATTGTATCTCCATCACAGACATTTAATGAAAACAGAGCAGAACCTCCGGATGTGAGGGTGTACGGTGTAGAGGTGGTTCCAACGGTAACATTTAACTCATGATAGGTAGTTCCTTGCCAGTTACTTACCCACCCATTTGAATTGGCATCTGTAAGTTCCAAAGTATATTGACATCCATTGGAACATGTAAATAGCTGAACTTGAGTGGGTCCTACAGCATTAGAGAAATCATTGGCGCCACAGGAGTCTTGAACATAAATGTCGTAAAGTCCACCTGCAACTAAGCCAGTCAAAGTGTAAGGATTCGAGGTAGTAGTAACTTTTGTTCCTGAGCCTGGTGTAAAGCCAGATAGACCATATTCAATAATCGCAGTCCCTGACCCCCCGCCTGTCCATGTAACAAGAGTAGATGTAGCATTTAATGGAGTGGCTACAATATTACTTGGATCTGGACATGTAGGTGCACTCGAAATACTGAAATCATCAATTGCAATATCACATGATTGTGATTGATTCACGTTTTGCTTTCGAGCCTTAAATCGGACTTTCATAATGGGACCGTAAGATTGAGGAATACTAATGACCCTTTCCTGCCAACTATTTCCTTGAGCACCTACGAGCGAATCTACAGACACCCATGAACCATTTACGTTCTGAAAATCAATTCTTAAAGAGTTGATAGTAGTACCGTCCATATGGTACCAAAATCTTAGCTCTGGGAATGCCAAACCGGATATATCAATTGCTGGGGAAATTAGATATGCAATCTGCTCAAAAGGAGTATATGAGGCTTCTGTGAGTGCATAATTCCCAAATCCTGAGGTGTGATCAGCACTCGGTCCTGTATTTCCCGTTGGAGTGCCTCCGGTACTTCCACCCCAATGNTATACCGCTGTAGCTCCTGTCGTACCTCCACTCGCAGGAGTACGAGTCCAACAAGCACCTATCGTTGAGCCACCGTTGTAGCCACCTGCATTATTTGCATTGGGTCCGGGGTTCCAATTAATATCAAAATTCTCGGTGTGAGGAGCGACAATTGTTGCGCATTGCGTCGTAAGGGTGTCTACAGAGCTCCATGACCCAAAAGAACTTGAACTCGGGCATGACCTTCGAATGGTCACAAAGTAAGTAGTTCCTGGATTTAGTCCAGTAATGATCGTAGGCGAGGTTGTTACTGGAATTGTTGTTCCTGAACCTGGAGCACCACCCCAAAGACCATAGTTTATCTCAAAACTACCGGTAAAGCTTGAAGACCAACTCACTGTTCCCGTGGTAGTCGTCGTGGCAGTTACTTGCAACGAAGGAACACCCGAGCAAGGAGGCGCATTATCGATGGTTACATCGTCTATTGTAATGTCAGCACGGTTTTGATTTCCTGGTGATCGGTACCCTACAAAATGAATACGAATTTCATCTCCAACAAAGCTAGTCAAGTCAATCACTGCTTCCATCCACGCAGCATTTGAATTTGCCTGCTGTTGCCCTGAAAGACTAAACAAATGAGTAATTGCACTATTCGCTTCAACTTTTACGGCCATTGAGTCTATTAAGCTTCCATACATGTGATACCAGAAACGAAGTTCCGGAGTACTGAGCGTATCTAAGTCAATGGTTGGAGAAATAATAGTTGTGCTCGTCGCTCCAGAGAAAGACTCAGTGTAGAGATACTTTCCGCTTCCAGACGTATGGTCTCCTGTTGGGCCTGTAAAATTGGAAGGAGTGGTACCTGTGCCAGGTCTCCACCAATATGTCCTGCCTGATGGCGAAATGTTATCACGATTCCAACATGTATCTACAGACCCATAGTTAAAGCCTCCTGGATCATCTACCCATTGAGAGCCCTCAAAATCTTCTGAATAAGGGGCAGTGAGAGTTCCACATAATGTCAATGCCGAAGCAGGGCCTTCCCATGCAGAGGTTGAAGAAACTGAGCAAGAATCTTTTACATAAAAATCATAACCCGTCTGTGTCGAAAGACCGGTTACCGTATATGGATTTGTTCCTGCTGCTACAATTGTCCCAGCTCCTTGAGTGAAACCTGAAGGACCATATTCAATCATCCAATTTGAAGCACCTCCACCTGTCCAAGCAAGTTGGATGGACGTTCCTGTCAGTGGGGTAGCTGTCAATAAAGTTGGAGCAGGACAAGCAGGGGCATTATCAATTGTAATATCATCAATTGCCACATCACCTCTTCCTGAACCTCCACCTGATGGCTTTTGCCCACGGAAACGGAGTTGGATGCTGTCTCCCGGTGATGCAGCCGATAATGGAACTTTAACTTGAATCCAACTATTTCCTTGATCACCTGAAGAGGTGTGAATTGTTGAATAAGCACCGCCATTTACAGAAACCGCAACAGTAAAAGTTCCCATTTGATTCCCGTACTGATGCTTCCAAAAAACTAATTCTGGATTACTCAGTGTATCAAGATCTATGATTGGAGAAAATAAATCCGCACTNGTTCCATTTCCACCGCTAGCCTCAATGTAGGCGTAAGAACCACTTCCTGATGTATGATCACTGGAAGGTCCAGTATTCCCTGAAGGTGTAGTTCCAGTTCCACCACCCCAATGATAAGGNTGGTTCCACCATGGAGTACCTGTGCCTGTTGATGGAGTACGACTCCAACATATATCGATGGTTGAGCCGGAATTTGACCATCCATTTCCTTCATCAAAATTTAAATCAAAATCCTCTGAGTAAGGTGCTGCAACAGTAGCGCAAGGCGTGTTAAATGTCACTGGGCCCACCCAATTTGAAACATCTCCAGAACCACAGCTGTCTCTTACATAAAACTCATATGAAGTTCCTGGTGTTAGACCTGTAAGAGTAAATGGGTTCGTTGCAGCTGTTGTGAATGGCATGAAAGATACTGAACCTGCTTGACCATATGCGATATTCCACATAGTTGCACCCCCTGTTGTCCAGGATAAGGTTACCGACGATGCAGCACCAGCAGTTACAGAAAGATTGTATGGATCTGGGCATGTGGGAGCCTCAACGATTCCGACTTCATCAATAGCCAGATCACTTTGGTTACCATTACCTCTGGTCGCAACAAAGCGAACCATAATCGTATCAGAAGTCGCCGACAAAGTAAAAGTGGTATCCTTCCATGGAGCATTCGCCGCAGTTTGCTGGGCACCAGAAAACACTTGAGTTGAGGAACCCCAACCATTTGAAGGAGTCCAAACCTGAAAAGCTAAAGATCCCATAGAATTACCAAACGCATGATAACTAAATGTCAAAGCAGGAGTTGTCAGCGATGAGACATTCACGGGAGGCATTCTTAAATACGCTACTTGACCAGTAAGACCACTTGATGACTCTGTATATGCAAAGTTTCCTGTTCCACTCACGTCTTGAGAAGGACTTTGATAAGTCGTTGGAGGGTCACTTCGGATATTCCAAGAGTAAGGAGATGCGGAGTTAACACATCCTTCTGGATCTCTAAACCAACATGGATCAAGAGCATCATTCAAGTTATAAACACCGGATCCATCATCCCATGGCGTTGCATCAAAATTTTCTGAGAAGGGAACTACAGGAGCACATAAAGTTTGAATAATTATTGGCCCATACCATGAGCTTGTGTCTCCAGGTCCGCAAATGGATCTCACAAAAACATCATACGTTTGCCCCGGAGAAGCACCGGCTAAAGATCCTGATGTTCCTGTAAATGGTGTACCTATTAAAGAGTTTGTTCCTTGAGTTCCTTTTAATTGATAGCTCGAAGAGGTTCCAGTGACGGAAAATGTTGCATCCGTAAAACCAACATTTGAGGCTACAAGTCCAGTAGGAGCAGGACACGTGGGACCATTTTCAAAAGTGATGTCATCAATAGCCATATCGCCTGTATTACCAAAAGAACGAACGCCTCTAAACCGCACTCTAATCGTATCATTCGAAAGGCCAGCGAGAGATACATTTATACTATCCCAGGCAACATTGGATGAAGTCTGCACTGCACCTGAATGACTCCAAATACTATTTTGCCAGCCACTTGAAGGGGTCCATACATCCAGAGAAAGCGTTCCAATGTTGTTTCCATACATGTGACGCCAAAAAGTAATACTTGGACTCGTTAAAGCGCTTATATCGATCAGTGGGGATGTGACAAGTGCATTCGATTGATATCCACCACCACTAGCTTCTGTATACAGATACTTTCCAGCCGCTGTGCCTGAAGTGTGATCCGAACTGGGACCGGTATTATTCGTTGAGGTTCCACCATCTTGAGTACCCCAAGCGAAAGGCACACCTCCCCCACCACCTGTTGGTGCCTGAGGATCCCTTGACCAACAAGAGTCAATGGTATTTCCAGCATTACTCCAACCGGTTCCATCATTCCATGCTGCACCTGAGAAAGACTCCATAAATGGTGCAGTCAGCGGAGTACAGAGAGTTGTGATCGTCAATGGGCCTGCCCAAAGAGAAGAATTCCCTACGCCACAACTATCACGAACATAAACATCATAGCTAGATGCAGACATGAGTCCTGTAAGACTTATTGAAGGCGCCGAGGATGAAAGCCACGGAGAAGAGGAATTCGTTGGACTGAATCCAACGGTATCGTAACGCACTTGCCAATTCGTTGCACCTCCTGTTGTCCATGATATATCCGCAGAATTAGATAAAATCGTTCCAACATTCAAATTTGTAGGTGCAAAACATGTTGGTGCAGGGCCATAACTAACAGTTATTGTCCAACTGGCAGAATCCACTTTTGCAATTGATGTATCGCACGATCCATTTCCCCAACTTCGAAACGCATGTAAGTCAAAAACAAGCTTTCCAGTTGCAGAAAGACCATTGGCGATATTTACAGAAGGCCGACTGTAAGCCTGAGTCCCTGCAGTATTACCCGTTCCCTGCGATATCGTCGATTCGGAAATTCCCGTAGTGCGGCAATTGACGTAACTAAATTGCTCCGACATCCATCCATTTCCGGAATTCGGTGAGGTCATTGTATAAGAAATATCTACTCCGTAAACCCATTGATTTGCTGGAATCTGGGCCACAATTGAATCCGGACAAGTTGAAACACTCGAAATCGTTGGACCCGCGCCACCTATGAATAAAGTCGAAATCGATGAACCTACATGAGAAAATGTGGAGTCAATAATTTGAGCTTTCATCTGTGAAGTCACAACCAAACAGGCTAAAACAATAATACTTTTAAAAAAACCCTTTGCCATCTTATGATAATTTGATTTGTAAATTTACATCTACTTTCCTATCGTGCAGCGCAATCGGCGTGCCAAAATGTTAAAAAAATTAATATTTGACTTTTGAATCAGAATTATGTTTGCTCAAAAAGCTTCCCAAATCCAAATGAATTAGATGAATTCAAAAAAGAAAATACAGGGAAGACAATCGAAGAACTTAGATTGAAATTTGGTCGAAGTAGTAATTTCCGGGTTCATATTGACCAATTAGAAATTCGTCAAAAAATGAGTCAAAGATTCCCAAAACTTATTAATCGAAAAGATTATATTTTTCCAAAAGCCTCATTGCTATCGCAAGCAAGCTCTGAAGCAACGGCCCGATGGCGATCGACTTATATGTCTACAATTCAACCCCTTACAAATATTCTTGAAGCGAATGGAGGTTCAGGGATTGACACATGGGGATTAGAAAAAGCGGGAGCTAAAAATATTGATATCTGTGAAATAAATGAATCCCTTTGCGAGGTAATGTATCACAATTCAATCGGAAGCGCTAGCAATAGAAATATTTTNAATATCGATGTANANAATTTTAAAGCNNAAAAAAAATATGATTGGATTTATGCAGATCCGTCTCGTATTGATTCCGACGGGAAGAGAGTTTTTCATCCAAAAAAATACTCACCGAANCCTTTAGACTTAATTAAAAAATGGGAGGGCTGGGCAAGTTATGTGGCCATCAAATTGTCACCAATGTTAGATCCTCACCAAGTTCTAAGGTGGTTTACGAATTGCAAATATTTAATAACTCTGAGCGTTCAAAAAGAGGTTAAAGAATTGATAATGATATCGTCAAAAGCCAAAGCTATTAGACCAAAAAGATTTGCTGTAGATATCAACAATGAAGGAATTGAGAACTACAGGATTTTAATCCATACTGGCATTAAATANAATTCNNNGNNCGAACCTAGCNCTTNCATATANGATCCAGACCCTGTGATTGTGGCATCTAATGGAGNTNCNTTTGTTNCTAAAAAATGGAACCTAAAAACCCTCCATATNTCGAGTCGTATACTNACATCNTCAGATTATCACTCNGANTTTCCGGGACGCNTATTCAAGGTCATNNGAAAAGAGAAACCCTACAGTTCCGATTGGCCTATTGGNGCATCGNTTGTNTCNAGAAATTTCCCTGAGAATAACGATNAAATTCGAANACGACTAAANTGNAAAGAGANTAAGGAACACTTTTTGTTTGCATATGAAGACACATNAGGAAATAAGTGGTTTCTTAGATGTCAAAGAATTTTTGCGANTAANAAATAATANAATTTGTCAAACTGGGCTTTAAAAATCATGCTTTTNCTCTCAAGTTTTTNCTTGGGAGCCCAGCCTTTATTCATTCCGAATATCGGCCAATGGGAAGAGTCTTTTGTTGCAAAAATGGATCTTCGCTTTGGAGCATATTTTTATGAAAATAACGGTTACCGGTCTATTGTTTACAATCCTGAGGAACTGCCAGATCACCATAACCACTCGCCTGAAAAATCTGTTTCGCAGGTTCAAGCCCATTCATTCTCATGCGAATACATTGGCGCAAATGAAAACCCAACTTTTCAGGGCTTCAACGAAAGTGGTGCCACAAGAAATTATTTTCTAGGATCTAACCCAAAACGCTGGAAGACAAAAGTGCCGGAATATTCGGGGTTTCGACTTCGAAGTATTTATGACAACATTGACTATGAAATAAAAGACGAAAATGGAAGTCCTAAATCTCTATGGAAAATCTACCCAAATGGAGACCCATCTGAAATCAAAATGGTGTATGAAGGTCTAACCCCAAGCCTTAATAAAGAAGGTCAGCTAATACTTAAAACGGCATTCGGAGAAATTATAGAAACGGCTCCCGTGGCCTATTCATTAACATCAATGAAAAAAGTGAAATGCTCATTTGTGATAAATAATGATGTGGTTTCCTTTAAGCTAGGCAGATATAATAAAAAGCATACTATTATCATAGATCCGACATTAGTTTTTACCTCATTTTCGGGCAGTACCGCTGACAATTGGGGATATACCGCAACATATGATGACTTTGGTAATTTATATGGTGGCGGTATTGTATTTAATCCAGGATATCCAACAACCATTGGAGTAATTGACCCAACTTACAATAGTGGAAGCTCAAGCGGAGGAAATTATTCAAACATGGATATCGGACTGACAAAATTTTCAAGCAATGGAGCTCAAAGACTTTACTCTACTTATATCGGCGGCGGCCTTCCTGATCAAGTGCATTCCATGATTGTAAATAACGCTGGAGAATTATTACTTTTTGGAACAACAGGTTCTTCAGATTTCCCGATCAATGGAATGCCGATCTCCGGTTATGATAAAACCTTCAATGGGGGAAGTTCATATGGCCCAGGTTCAGGTTCAAACCTGCCATTTGAATTTTCAGCTGGAATCGATACCTACGTTTTGAAGCTTAATGCATCAGGAACATCAATAACTGGAGGTTCCTTTATTGGTACTAACTCTAATGAAGGACTTAACCTAAGTCTTGCAAAAAATTATGGAGATCAAGCTCGAGGTGAAATAGTAGTAGACCCAAATGACAATATTTTTGTAATCACAACCACTGGAGGGTCCTCTTTTCCAGGAGCAGGAACTTCTGGTGGGTATTCAGACGCAGTAATTTTTTCAATGACTCCCAATCTACAAAACTTAAGATGGTCAAGGTTTCTTGGAGGAAGCGGAAGAGAAGCGGGATCCGGAATAAAGGTTGCAAATAATGGTAAAGTATATGTTACCGGGGCTACTACATCCAATGATTTTCCGAATACAACTGGGGGCAAATATCCCAATTTTATGGGAGGCATAGATGGTTTTATAACTCGTCTATCAGCTTCGGGTGCAATAGAACAGAGTACTTATTTAGGCACCAACCAAAATGATCAGAGCTTCTTCATCGATATTGATAAATATGGAGGAATTTATGTTTTTGGACAAACTTTTGGGCTTTGGCCCATAAAACCCTCTTCCGTTTGGAGTACGCCCTCGGGAGGACAATTCATCCAGAAATATAATAGCAATTTGAGCAATACAATATTCAGTACAAAGTTTGGTACCGCCAACAACTTCATAAATATAGTTCCAACAGCATTTAACGTTGATGAATGCCTAAACATATTAATGTCAGGTTGGGGAGGAGAAACTAATCAGGGAGCAGGAGCAGGTGGAAATACCAATGGCCTACCCACCACGGTAGATGCTATTCAAAAAACGACAGATGGGAATGATTTTTATTTTATCGTCATGGAACGAAATGCATCAAAAGTTCTTTATGCATCCTTTTATGGCGGATCCAGCAACGAACATGTAGATGGCGGAACCTCAAGATTCGCCCCTGATGGCACCATTTATCAGGCTGTATGTGCGGCATGTTCGGGTGGAAGCTTTCCTACAACCCCAGGAGTTATTTCTCCAACAAACCTATCTCCTAATTGCAATTTAGGAGTTATAAAAATTGACTTTGAAACTTCAGTAACAGCAGATGCCTCTATTGATTATGAATCTGACGTGGATACACTTTGTGATAATTTGAGAGTATCATTTACCAATAACTCACTAAATGCGAATCAATTTTTTTGGGATTTTGGAAATGGGCAAACCTCGACTGGAAGAGAGCCAACGGTTATTTTCACCAAAGGGACGTACACAATAAAATTGGTAGCCACAGATACAGTTTGTGATATATCTGACAGTACTTCGTTAACCATCAATCATGACCAGGGCTTGTTTCCAACAGCTGATTACTCGACTGAATATTTCGCATGCGACAGAGAGTTTAAAGTAACTTTTTTTAATGAAAGTAGTGGATCCCAGAAGCATGAATGGCATTTCGTAGATGGGTCGATTCAATTTGGAGACACCGTTATTTTTTACTTCAGCAATTCAGGAACATTTGAAACAGAGCTCATTGCCCATGACACAACATGTGGAACATCTGATACCATTTTTAAAACGGTGACATTTGACCCAGATTGGCCAGGCCCAGACGTTACTGTTGCGCCAGACACATGTAAAGATGGGCGAGTTCGAGTTGATGTAAACTATGGCGCAGATACGGCAAATTATATATACAGATGGACCTTTGAAAATGGGATAACTGACACGGGAAAAGTGGCTACATACCGTTTACCGGCGAGTGGAACGTATACTGTTCACTTGGATCTGATCGATACCATTTGCAATGCTGTATATGGCTATGATTTCACCTCAACCCTGCTAAGGATGGATCAAAGGCTATGGATTCCAAGTGCATTCACCCCAAACGGAGATGGGAAAAATGAACAACTAAAAATTGGTGGTAATGATTGTTTTTCAAATGATCGGTTTGTGATTTTAAATTCATTTGGAAATGTTGTCTTTGAAACCGATGAACCTTTTAAAGAATTCTGGGATGGTAAAATCGACGGAAAGCCAGCTCAACAAGACACCTACGTCTATAGGTTTCAGACTGAAGATGGCTGGGTTTATGGATATGTGAGTCTGATCTATTAATTGATTCTGCAGAAAAGACGTGGCCTACAATTCTGATTTTACTTTTTTAAGGACGTCGATAAATTTATCAACTTCTTCTTTGGAGCTGTAACGAGAGAAAGATATTCGTGTACCCCCTGGAGAGCTAATAGCATTTAAAACATGGGAGCCTCCAACCGCTCCGCTGCTACAAGCACTGCCACCTGAACATTGAACACCATTAATATCTAATTGAAAATTGAGCATTCCATTGCTATGCAAATCAGGATGATAAAAATTTAATACCGTGTAAAGACTTTTGTCAAGGTCTCCTGAGAGTCCATTAAATTGAACTTTTGGAAATTCCGACTTCAATCTTTGAATTGCATATTTTTTCACCTCAGTGACTTTAATAAGATCTAAAGAAATATCATCAAAACACAGATTAAATGCTGCCCCTAAACCCGCGATACCAATAACATTTTCAGTACCTGCTCTATGACTTCTTTCTTGCGCACCACCGAGGATAAATGGTTCACAAATGATACCTTGACGGACAAAAGCAAACCCTACTCCCTTTGGGCCATGAAACTTATGACCACTACACGCGGCGAAATCGAGTTGAATCTTCGAAAAATCCAAAGGCAAGTGAGCCATAGTTTGGACCGTATCACTATGAATATAAGCTCCATATTTTTTACAAGTTTTAGATAAAGCTTGAATATCAATAATATTTCCAATTTCGTTATTCGCATGCATCAACGAAACCATAACTTTTTGATCTAATTCCGACTTTTCTTTTAATTCATTTTCCAACCAGGGAATATCATGCACACCATTTTTATCGTGAGGGATGTAGTGAACTTTACAAAGTCCGTTCTGCTCAATATATTCAGCGACATGAGTAACTGCGTGGTGTTCTATCTCAGAGGTATATAAATCTGTTATACCGCAATTTTTCACTCCAGATATTAGAGCCCAGTTATCCGCTTCAGTCCCACCGCATGTGAAAATAATTTCAGAAGCCTTACAACCAAGCCTTGAAGCGATATTTTTTCTTACCGTTTCAACAATTGCCTTAGCCTTTCTACCTTCACTATGAGTGCTGCTCGGATTACCAAAGCTTTCCATAGCCTCCATCATAGCAGTTTTAGATTCTTGAGATAAAGGTGTAGTTGCAGCGTTATCGAAATATATACTCATGATTTAGAGATAAAATTATCTAATGGAAAATAGTCGTTGCATTTCATTATTTATAAATTCAGCTGATTTTATTCAATTCTGATACAAAGTTAACTGCCAAGTCGTCAGCTTCTTCCCTACTCTTTGCCTCTGTATAAATTCTTATGATAGGTTCAGTATTTGATTTTCGGAGATGGACCCATTTATCTTCAAAATCTATTTTCACGCCATCCATACGGTTCACATTTTCTTTTTTGTAATTATCTGCTACTGAATTCAAAAGCTTATCAATATCGACTGTCGGAGAAAGATCTATTTTTTCTTTAGCCATAAAATAATTCGGATACTTAGCTCTAATAGAAGAAACTTTAATGCGAACATTTTCAATTTTTAATTTTGCTAAATGTGTGAGAAATAAGGCAATCCCGACAAGTGAATCTCTGCCGTAATGAAGAGGTGGGTAAATAATTCCACCATTACCTTCACCCCCAATCTGAGCATTACATTCTTTCATTTTTTCTACCACATTAACCTCTCCAACTGCAGCGGCAAAATATTGTGATTCTCGAGCACGGGCGATATCACTCAGTGCTCTTGAACTCGAGAGATTGCTAACACAATTACCTCTAGACTGAGAAAGAACATAATCTGCGATAGTTACCAAAGTATATTCCTCACCAAACAATTCTCCATTTTCTGATACAAAAACGAGTCTATCAACATCGGGATCAACAACAACTCCAAGATCACAATTCGATTGCTGAACCAACTCACATATATCATGTAGGTTTTTTTCTAAGGGCTCGGGATTGTGAGGAAAATCACCATTAGGCTCACAATACAACAATTCTTGATTTTTAACGCCTAAAGCATCGAGAAGCATAGGGACTGCTATCCCACCAGTTGAATTCACGGCATCGACAGCAATTTTAAAATCACATTTTTTTATCAAGTTAATATCGACTAAATCTAATTTTAATATCTCATTGATATGTTTCTCAATTGCATTTTCACTTGCTGTTATAATGCCAAAATCTGATACTTCGCAATAATCAAAATCTCTCGCTTTAGCATAATCAAGAACTTCTTCCCCATCCCTGGCAGACAGAAACTCTCCTCTTGAATTTAAGAGCTTGAGCGCATTCCACTGCACAGGATTATGAGATGCTGTAATTATAATTCCTCCATGACATTTTTCTAATGAAACAATCATCTCTACAGTTGGAGTTGTTGATAGTCCTAAATCCAAGACATCAATACCCATCATGGTTAGTGTTGAAACCACTAGATCCTGAACAGCTCTACCCGAGGGTCTTGCATCTCTGCCCACAGCTATTTTCAATTTAACCTCAGGCAAATTATTTGATTGTCGCTTTACCCAATTTGAATATGCAGAGGCATATGACACAATGTCCAATGGTGTTAAATTTTCACCGGCTTTGCCACCAATAGTTCCTCGAATTCCTGAAATTGATGTAATTAATGACATGTGGTCTTATTTTTGATTTAACAGCTTAAAATTAGTTCATATTACAGGCATAGAAAAGAAACCTAAAAAATGTTAAAAACTGTTGGAAAACCTGGTAGAAAAAGCTCTGTAAGACAAAAGTTTCTAACTAGATTGTATCCTGATTAAACTCAGCATGAAAGATTCCGAATCAAATTACTTAATTCAAAAGTTTGAAAAGTCTCTCAAAGACGCTTCATCTCTATTTTTTGATGTCGATGAATTTGAGGAAATTGCCGATTACTATCTCGAGACTGGTCAGCTATCCCAAGCACTAATTGCCATAAACATGGGTAGGGATCAGCATCCATATGCAACGACTTTTGAGGTAAAAAGAGCTAGGTATTTTGTTGCATCCCAGCAATTAGATCGCGCTCAAGAAGCCATTGATATGGCCGAAAGCATTTCTCCAAATCATCCAGATTTGGACTGGGCTAGAGGTCAATTATTCATCAGACAGGGTAAACATCAAGAGGCAATTAAATCCTTAAAGCATGCCCTTCAAAATAGTGAAGATCAATTTCCCATTCAAGCCCATCTAGCGAGTCTATACACTGCCATTGGAGAATTTAATCATGCGATTAAAGTCTTGAAAGCCATGTTAAGAGAAGAACCTAACGATGATCATTTACTCTACATGCTCGCTGCAAACTTTGATATGGCCAATAAAGACGAAAAATCAGTCGAATGGTTTCAAGCATATCTTGATCAATATCCCTTCAGTGAAACGGGCTGGTATCACCTTGGAGCATCACTTTTTCGTCTTAAGAAATTTAATAAAGCAATTGAGGCTTACGAGTACGCTCTGCTCATAGATGATCGATTTACGGCAGCTTATTTTGATATTGGAAGAATCAGAGAAGAGGTTAAAGAATATCCTCTCGCAATCAAATCTTACAAAGACGCTTTAAAATTCGAGTCCAATGGTTACACCTATTACCGTTTAGGAATTTGCTTTCAATCGAATAATCAAATCCCTGAAGCTACAAATGCATTAAAGCAGGCTGTAAAATTAGATGAAGATCTTGATGAAGCATGGATAGAATTAGCTATTCTTTTTGGAGAAAGTCAAAAACTTTTTGAGGCCATTGAACATGTTAAAAAAGCCTTATCATTAGACCCAGAAAACCCAGACTACTATCTAATCGCATATGACTTATACCAGCGCTTAGGATTATTTATAGAAGGGGAAAAAATGCTAAAACTAGTCCTAAAGTTTCTCCGAAGTGAAAAACCACTAGGGTTATTTGATTATATGAAAACTCTTCAAAAAATCAATCAAAACTCTGCCGCAGAGAAGGTTTTAGAAGTTGGGATTGAAAGATATCCCGAGAGTCTTGATATGGCAGCAATATATTGTGGTTTCCAAATGAGTGTTAATACCGATAAAACTTTAGCCCTAGAGTTGCTAAAAGTTGGACAAAATCGATATGCAAACATATTTATCGAAAAGCTTCTAGATTTTTATCCAGATCTCGCCAAAGATTCTCGAATAATTAATCAAAGCTTGAATTAGGTCCAAGTGAGTCAAGATTCAATAAAAAATGAGAATGTTTTTCGAATCTTTTTAAAAGGACTTGCAATGGGATCAGCAGACGTTGTTCCTGGGGTTTCAGGTGGAACGATAGCCTTTATTACAGGTATTTACAAAAGGCTTCTAGACGCCATTAATTCAATAAATCTTAAATCTTTCAAATTACTCACTCATGGGAATTTAAATGGTTTTTGGAAACGGATAGATGGTAGGTTTTTAATAACTATTTTTGGAGGTATAGCGGTCTCAATAATTAGTTTGTCTAGACTCGTTTCATGGGGATTAAAAAATTATTCAGACATAGTCTGGAGTTTTTTTTTCGGACTCATTTTAGCAAGTATACCTTTGATATTCTCTCGAATTTCGAAAAACGCTAATCGCACAAGTTGGATTCCTCATTCGATAATAGGAATTCTAATCGGATCCTTCATTACCCTGATTCCTCCTGCTAACTACGAGCTTTCATTAAGCTATGTCTTTCTATCTGGGTTTCTTGCTATTTGTGCTATGATTCTCCCTGGAATTAGTGGCTCCTTCATACTCATATTATTAGGCTCATATCAGGGAATATTGGAAGGCTTGAACTCCATGAACTGGAAAATTATACTGGTTTTTATTTTTGGAGCTCTTTTAGGGCTCTTGTCATTTGCCCGCCTTTTAAAGTATTGGTTTGAAAAAGCACCGAATGCCATGACCGGATTAATGGGAGGTTTTATTATTGGATCTCTGATGAAAATTTATCCGTTTAAGTCGATTAATTCATTTGGAGTTGAATATCCAAGAGTTTTTAGTTTAGAGGATCCGATTTTTTCTTGTATTGTAGCCTCTCTATTGGGTTTTGCTATTGTATCTCTGTTAAACAGATTCAAAAATATATCCTAAATATATTTCATTAGTTCATGAATTATAAGTTTGCCGTAATTGGGAACCCAATTGAAAAATCTAGATCTCCACAACTATTTACAGAGATATGGGCAAATAAACTTTTTACAGAAAACCTTTCCTATAAGGCAATTCAGGTTAAAAAACAGGAAATTCCTTTTTTTTTAAAAACGACAGATTTGAGTGGGTTTAACGTAACATCTCCTTTAAAAGAATTGATAATTTCTTATTTAGATGACCTTACGCCCATTGCGAAATCTGTAAGATCAGTAAACACGGTTGTTCGTAAAAATAATGAATGGATTGGTCATAATACAGATGGTTTTGGTTTTTGGGAAATGGCCAAAAAATACCTACCAAATCCTGAAAAATCATCGATGATTTGCATCCTGGGAAATGGAGGTGCAGCCAGGTCAATAGTAAATAAACTCGATTCGTTAAAATATCAAGGTATTATTTTGTGCAGGAATAAAAAAGGCGGATTCAGTTGGCCTGAAGTCTCATTTGAAAGCATTTCCGAGATTCAGGCCTCAGCAGTAATTCAGTGTACCAATTTAGGAATGCACCCAAATTTAAATCAAACTCCTGAATCACCCATATGGCTCGGGAAGAAAAAGCCCATTGCAATTGACTTGGTATATAATCCGACTAAAACTCGATTCTTAAAAAAAATGGAATCTCAAGGGTGTGAAATATTAAATGGATCAGAAATGTTAATATTTCAAGCAAAAAAAGCATGGCAATATTGGGCAGATGTGCTTAATATTTCTCAAATTTGATGTGAACTTATTAAACAACCAGCTATGGCTGAGAAAGACGAGCTTCCCAAAAAAGGGAATACAAATATCCAAGCGAATGAAAGTCAAGATTCAAAATCTGAATCTCAAAATTTGAAAAATGACCAGAAA
>NYSL01000031.1 GCA_002682945.1 Cryomorphaceae bacterium
TGTGATCTATTGGTGCTGGATATTTGGGATGACAACCTTTTAAGTCTTGCATGCTGTTATTAAGTATAATANNCTCTCCATCTATTTCATTAAGAACTGACCAGAGTTTATTATTTTTTATTGTTAGTCTATGGTTAAAATCGCCGAGGANAATAAATTTTCGTTTCTCTTTAATATGGTTCTCTATCCATGCATCCAAAATCGGGACTTGTTTTTCCAGTACCTCACAAGCAATTCTATTTGATAGACTATAGTCATTAACAAAGCAGCCACTTTTTAAATGGATACCCATCAAATCTATGGTATCCTTCGAGCCAATTAGGCGTATCACAACTCCATAACGTAAACCATTTCTATCTATAGCGAGTTCTTTATAGCTACCTAGGTATTGGAAGGCTATTCCCTTTCGGATGGCAATGGCTACGCGCTGCTGTGTGCTTTTTTGACCATTCCCACGACACGTGTATGCTGAGCTGCTTGGACGCTCAGATAGAATAATTGTCCAGTCTGATTCAGGAAATACCCTAGAAACTGCCGCCACATTTTCTACCTCTTGGANTGATACAATATCTGCTTGAAGTGATTCTGTGAAATCTTTGAGTTTAATATAATCTGAATCATAACGAGGTATGCATCCAGTACCATTATGTTCAGCTAAGTGTTCCATGTTCCATGCGACAAATCTGAGTTCCTTAGATTGAGCCTGGACAGTGCTTATAGAAAAATTAAACAGGTAGAAAAAAACGGCTAGAGATATAATAAAGCTTCTTTTCATAATAGGATATTTACTTTTTTTAAAATTAGCCAAGAATAGTTGAATTTTGTTGAAATTTAAAGCGCATTTTTATTTCGAATTAAACCACAAATACAATTTTTCAATAAAAGATAGGCATCTTAATTTAGGCTTCTTTATGAATTCAAAAAGACATTTTTTACTTCATCCTGTAGTTTGGCTGGCAGCCCTTGGATATTTCGTAGATATTTATGATTTATTATTATTTAGTATCATTCGAATTCCATCATTAAATGATCTAGGGGTAGCTGATCCATCAGGAACAGGTTTACTTATACTCAACACTCAAATGTTTGGACTTCTTCTTGGTGGAATTCTTTGGGGTGTCCTTGGAGATAAATTGGGTCGGACAAGAGTACTATTTTTTTCAATCGCTCTTTATTCAATTGGAAATTTACTTAATGGTTTTGTTCAAACAGGAACACAATATGCNATAATTCGCTTTATTGCTGGCATCGGCCTCGCAGGAGAGTTAGGAGCTGGTATTACATTGGTTTCCGAATTGCTTCCAAAAAATAAGAGAGGACTAGGAACCTCTTTAGTGGCAGGATTTGGTCTAACTGGTGCTGTTTTTGCCTTTTTTATAGCTCAATGGTTCCCTTGGCGCATTTGTTATTTTATNGGAGGNGGAATGGGCTTATTATTATTAACCCTNCGTATGAGTGTTTTTGAAAGCACTTTATATAAAAAGTTANCATCAAANAATCATNTANCNAAAGGTAATTTTNTAATGCTTTTTAATAAAAAAGAGCGATTCATGAGATACGTGAGAAGTATTTTAATCGGATTACCTACTTGGTTCGTAGTTGGAATATTAATTTCATTTTCTCCAGAGTTTGCCTATCATCTCGGCATTGAACAATCAATAGATCCTGGCAAGGGCATTATGATTAGTTATGCTGCAATTGCAGTAGGTGATGTTGCTATAGGCCTTTTATCAAATCGCTTGAGATCGCGAAAAAAGGCACTTCATATATTTTATATAATTACAATTGCTGGTATGATTGTATTTTTTACTGCCNCATCCCCTTGGCAACTTTATCTCTCCACNGGAATAATGGGTTTTGGTACAGGTTTTTGGGCTGTTTTTGTAACCATTGGGGCAGAAAANTTTGGAACGAATTTGAGAGCAACTGCAGCGACAACTATTCCCAATATGGTNAGAGGATCTTTNAATATAATTTCTGCNATNTTTTTGTTTTTTTCCAANCAACTTTCATACGTTAATGGCGGTATTGTTACGGGAGTAATCGTNATGNTAGTTACATATTGGGCAATTNCAGGNCTTCAAGAAACATTTGGCCGAGANCTTGATTTCCTNGAGGAATAGTGTTTNAAAACAATAATTTTAAATCTNTTTTTGAAGGATGTAATTATTAATTGTGGATTTTATTTTTTTTTGCCATTTCTTTTTTGATGGNTTNTTCTTNTGATTCCACTCATCATTTAAAACATACATGGTTTTAATNAGGCTNTTACCTTCCGATTTNAGTTGTACCTGAANATCAGATTTTTTATCAAAAGCAATGTCCCATTCATTTCGGACAATTTGCCAAAAATCTTTGTTTATTTCCCACCAGTCGATTGCGGGCTGGCATCTTTTATCATCAACTTTTTTATAAATATTAACTCCTTTTTCATAAACAAGGGTGCTATCTAACTGCTCGGTTCTGTATATTTTTTCATTGTCTTGCTCATGGCGCCAGCCTGAATCCGTTATAAAATTTCGATTTCTGCGACGCAGAACATTATAGTCGCTTCTTTTAGTATTTTCTCTTCTGGGGAGGGGGGCATCTGCTGTGCTCTCCCAGTAGGCTTGTTTATTGTCATAAATCCATTTTGAAGTCCCTTCATATCGAGGGCTGTCATCTACCTGAAAGACTTTTTGAGTCCAATTTATATTTGATGCATTGGTTAATTCAAGATTTTTAAAAGACCACTTTTGATCTTTTATAAAGTCATATCGATAGGGAGATTGGTAAACCCAATCTTGTCTCCAATGCTTAACGGTCATAGTTTCACCAACGACTAAAATATGCTGTATTTGTATTCTATTTTCATCTTCTCCAACAATAGTTGCCCATTCTGCAGGAGCTTTTACTGAATAACGATCGTAGAATTCATAATTTTCGTTTTCCGAATAAGTTTCAGCAAAGTTGAAACTTACTTCAAAACAACCACACATCTTTTTTATCGATTCTATATCATCGGCTTTGGTCCCTTTTTCTTGAGCATGAGTATTATTATTAATCAATGTGGCAAGACAAACAAATCCAAGGATTTTAAAATTTTTCATCTAATTCTAATTTGTTTAGTATTTAGATTAATTCTAAATAATACCCAAATATAACCTTCAAAATTTAAATCTAATACCAACTTTAAAACTAAATTTCTATTAATTTTCTTATTTGCAACTATATTGTTTGCGACTATATTGGAATAGAATTTATAAATCAACATTTTAATAGCGATGGATCCATTTAAAAAACCGATTATTCAATACCACTGGGTAATTGGTGCTACAGGATTTGTTGGGAAGCATTTAGTTCATGAGCTTTTAGAGCGGTATCAGAACGATCCTTTGGTTCAAATTGTTGCTGTGGGTCATCACAGGATAGAACCTATTGTAATGGAAAAAACTCATTTTTTAATGATGCCATTGGGTAGAATAGAAAAGAGATGGTTTATTAGATTTCCTCCTACTCACCTTTATCATTGTGCTCGAATGGCAGGTGGCAATGATTTTTTTCGATCCATTGCTTCAGCCATAGGTTTTCGTGCTAATACGCGTTTGAAGAAAATCTTAGAGGATTTACCGAGCCCACCTGTTGTTGTTTATTGCAGTGGAACTTTAATGTATGGAAACAATAAGGAGGCTGTGGATGAAAGCGCTCTAATAAGACCTATCTCATATGCTCGCAAATACGAAAGGGCAGAAAGGCCTTGGTATAAAAAGTCAAAAAAAATGGATATTCGTATGGCTTTTCCTGCATGGATTTTTGGAGGAGACTCATGGTTTATGAGTTTTTATATTAAACCTTCGCAGTTAAGAAAAAAAGTACCCATTTATGGTCTTGGAGATCAACAAATGAGTTTAATTCATGTTCAAGATGTCGCAGGTCAGCTAATTCACGTCGCTGAACAAGGAACAAAAAGTAATCACTATAATATTTATGGTTCAGAACTAATTACACAAGAGAATTTCGCAAAGACTTTGGCTGATGAAATTGATATTGAAACAGAGCTTTTAAGCTCAGATGAAATCGAAATTAAATATGGGAAAACAGTTAATGAGGCATTAACTTCTTCAATGCCTATTAAAACTCAGCATAGAGATTGGAGAGCAAGTTATAAGTTTAAATTTCCGGATTGGTCAAAAATGGTAAGAGAGCTTATTTCAACAGTTTATGATAATTAACGCTTTTTTTGAAAATCATAAAGCATATACTCACCAAGAGTCCCAAGTTTCATGCTAGATATTTTTGAGTCCAAATGCCAAAGAAAAAGTCTGATTTTGTTGGGGAGTCTTCTATGAATTCCTCTGTAATACCAGGCTGGGAAAAAAATACTATAGCCACGTTGGTATTTACAAGACAATGTTGAACTTGATTTAACCTCACGTGTTGAATAACATTTTGAAGCTAAAAAATTAGTTGGGGAATAACCGCCCCAAATTTTTTTTAGACGACTAAAGGCTCTAACAAATTTACCTTTTAGTGACTCAATGATAATTCCACCAACATACCATTTGTTCACAAAGGTCAGTACTAAATTTCCTCCAGGAAGAAGAAGTCTTTCTAGTTCCTTTATTGAAGCCTCTAAATCATTCACAGTATTTAAAGCCCCAAAGAAGACATATATCATGTCGTATCGTTCTCCTGGGAATTGACTCTCTATATCTTCCACACTCCCCTGCTTTACTCTCGCATTTTTGAGATCTTCATGAATAATATTTTCGTTTGCAATACGAACCATCTCTGCAGAAATGTCTACTCCGTTAATTTTAGCGTTAGGAAATGTTTGAGCAAAATGCACTATGTCAAAGCCAGGGCCAAATCCTACTTCTAAAGCACTATTAAAATTATAATTTCTAACATGCTCGCGGAAAGATTGACGAATACGTTGAAGAGTATCGTTTTCCCAATAACGATGCTCAAAATCAATAGCATCTTTATCATAGTAGTCACCAACTTTTTTATAATAGTTAGCTTTCATCTTCTGTTTTGTGTGAAAATAGGTCAGGCTTCATTAATAAAGCGCCAAAAGTCCAAAATAAAAATGCAAATCCTGGTTGATTTAAAAAATTGTTTACATTCATGTGAAATGCATAGCTTATTAAGCCCAAGAAAAAAGGTAATCTCTGTATTTGCAATTCCCCGATAGACAAGTATCCACGATAAATCCAGACCAAAAATATTATCACAAATATTGCAGTTGAGGGCCATCCATTTTCACTGAGTTGAAGCAGTAGTTCGCTATGAGCAGAACCTCCTGATCCTTTTGGAATATCATCTGGATTTCTTACGCTTAATCGATTCATTAGCTTGGGTTCCTGAAAAGAGATATAAGTAAACTGATATGTCCCAGGACCAAACCCCCAGTGCGGTTTGTTTTGAAACATTCTGACCCCACTGAGCCATCGGTTTAAACGTTCAATATTGCTGACGTCTGATTGGACATTTGTAACGGATAGTGTCTCTTCAAAAATATTAGCATCGGGATTATGACTTTCAATTTTATTATAGGTAAAAGCCTCACTGATGTTCTTTGATCCGAATACTAAAACAATCATAATTAGTAACGCAGGAAGAATCAATCGAATTTTGGGTGAAAAAAATGAAAATAGATAGGCTATTAACATTACCATGAAACTAATCAAAGCAGCTCGGGATTCCGAAAAAATTATGATTGCCAAGGCGACTATGGCAAGAACAAAATACCTTTTATCTACTCGTCCACTTCCTAATGCGAATCCACTAAGTAATGCGGCAGTAGCTCCAACATAAGTATTTGAATAGTAAAATGGTTTAAATATGCCCGAAATCGTATCTGGATTAAAATCAAAATTTAAAAATTGATAGCCGCCCCAGAGAACTGCAAGAAAGAAAGCTACAAAATAAAGTTTAAGCCATTTAAGCACCTCACCTTTGCCAAAGCGAAGAGTTCCGTAGAAAAAGGTTAATACAAAAACCCCATTTAGTAATGTAAATTTTAATGATACCATAAACATTGAACTAAAAACGAGAGGTACTAAAAAAGAAATAACCCACAACGCAGGAAGAGGATTTTTTAATATTAACTGATAATTTTTTTTATTGAATGTATCGAATAACAATACCAAAGCCAAGACCCCTATTATCCATTCTGCTGGCAACATCAAATCAAGTCCACCCAGACTTAAATTTGANCTCAAGGGGAGCGAAAATGCCAGTAATAAAAATAGATTTTTAACCCAATTTTTTTTAACTATCAAAATAGCTACACAGATTCCAAATAATGTAGCTGTAATTAATTCCCATTTATTTATCGACCATATAGACACACCATAAATAAGTAATATACACAGAGGCCCGATTAAATTTTTGAAATTTAACACTGAGGGTTTAGACTTTTATGTTCGAGAATCCCCAGAGAGCTAAGTATGCTAAAAAGGAACCAAGCAATCCATAGAGCCAGAAGGGTAATCCAGACGGGGATAAAGGAACTTGTGCATTTGAGATAATATATGATTTTGGTGATGGTGCTTTTTTATAGCCCTCAAGCGTTTTGTTTTTTCTTTGGAGAGTTGTCAATTCTTTTACAGCTGTGCCAAATTGATTCTCTTTTTGAAATAGTGTAGCCGCTAAACCCAAAGAATCTTTTTGCGCTTCAATACGCAATGAATCCAAGGTTTGTCTTAAGGATTTTGTCTCATTTGATAATCTCAAAAGATTACTTTTTATAAACTCCAGGCTTTGCTCTACATTTTGACGAAGCATTTCTTGTTTGATGGAATCACCCCATAGAATAATCATATTTGCTGCACTTGCTGCCAATTGCGCTTCAGGCGCCATGACTTCAACTTTGACAGCTCCATTTCGGGTTCGACTTATATCAAAACCTAACTCTTTACCAAAATAATTTTCAACCTCTTGTTTAAGAATATTACTATTTAATACTTCAATATGCGCGTCTATTTCAATAGGGGAACCAAAGCCTATTCCATTTTGATTAATTTGTTTTTCCATAAAAGTTAAGGGCACAAAAAATGTACTCTCTGCAATATATGTTGGTGGTTTGAAAAACATCAGCAAAGCAATAATTACCCCTGAAATTCCACTAAAAAAAATTAAGTTTTTTTTCATATTTATACTAATTTTTTNTCGTTGTAATTATTGAGAACTCTATTTTGGACACTGTTTGGCCATANGCCACNNGCATGATCCGAGATTTCTGAATCAACNTTTTCCCCATTGAATTTTATAGATAATCGTTTTTTAAATATGTCTTGAGCTTTTTTCTCTATCCAGTTTCCAAAAAAATCATCAGTTATCTCATTTCTAGTTCCGTATAAAGGATCAAATTTAAAAATCCAATGTAAATAAAATCCGGTATATTTAAATGTATAGGCTTTTTGAGGAATGAAATTTGGAAAGTAATCTCGTATAAATGGATTTTTTTCATAGAATTTTCCCAGTAGTCCTTTATTATGAAGAGGAATTAATGAAGCTGATTCAACAGCAGTATANATATTTTTTTTATTTAACTCCAAATGANTTTCGTCAAGAAAAAAATTGATACAGAAGTATCGTTTATTGTTAAGTAAAAATATCCTTTTGAAAGCAGTTAAAAATAATCTTGTAGACCAGGCTCTATTATTTTTTGTGATTATAAAATAATCTATATCTGCATTTTCATTGGCACCTAGTTTTGATAGCGACCCTGATATATAGACTCCTTTTACAAAAGGAAATTTGCGGATTATCCAACCCATTTTTTTTGAAACCCAAAGTAACCTTTCATTCCTTTTCAGATTATGTAGTCTTACATCTAATGACTTAGTGTTAAGTGCCCAAAGACCATTTTTAGTAAAAACATGTCCAGGGCTTATCATTTCCTCAAGGTTTTTAGAAAGTGTTTCTTGAGAAGCTTTAAGGCTTAAATACTTGTGAATCTCATCGGGATATAATGAATGTTGGAAAAAATCAAAATATTCTAAAACATTAATTATCGCTTTTTGTATTTCAGGAATTTTTTTTAATTCATTTTTACTTAGCATAGTAGCTTTTTAGAAATTATTAATTTTCTGAACCTGTAATATTTTTTTCTATTCCTTCTTCAAAACTATATTTTTCTCCATATTCGATCATTTGCTGAATAAAATC
>NYSL01000032.1 GCA_002682945.1 Cryomorphaceae bacterium
AGATGTGTGGTGATAATCAAAATACCTTTGGCTGTCTGCCCTGAACCCACACAATAAAACCCCGTCATCAACAATTTGACTTACATCAGCACCAGACCCTCCTTGTGTCCACTCTCGGCAGCCATATCGAGCAAGCAGTTTATCTAATGCTTTTATCATCGCTGGTCTATTGTCATGTATTTCTTTGGGGAGGCTAAACCCTCTTGGGGCGCCCGACCCTCCATCTGACTCGATACACAAAATATGTTTTCTTCCTTTATCTAAACCCTCTTTAGCATATTTTCTCGCACCGTCTAAACCAAATTCTTCATTTGCAAAAAGAACTATTCTGAGCGTGTGTTTTGGCTTATACCCCAACTCCTTGAGAAGCCAAACGGCGTGCATGGCGTGAGCAACTCCCGCCCCATCATCTTGTGCTCCTGTTCCTAGATCCCATGAGTCCAAGTGTCCTCCCACTAAAATAATCTCGTCTGGTTTTTCTGAACCTTTAAGCTCAGCGATTACATTATTTGAGTTTCGTCTGCCTATATCTTTAGACCCAACGGTAAGGTGAATTGTTCCTTGCGTGTTTTTCTCGAGTTCTTTGCTTAACCACTCCGCATCGTTAGTAGAAATGGCCGCGGCGGGTATTTTTTTTACACCCGGCTGATAGGTCATTGCTCCTGTGTGTGGAAAATCATCTAAGCGGTGTGTAAGGGATCGATTAATCGAGGCGACTGCACCAATTTTTGCAGCTTCAGACGCCCCGCCCCAGCGCTGCCATCCAGCTTTTCCATAAGCCGAACCCGTGTTAATAAGCCACGGATCCATAGGTTCGTTAAAAAATGCAATCTTACCTTTTAACTCCATACGTTTGGCGTATAGATCCTCCCTGTTTTTAATTTCTATCACCTCAGCTTTTATGCCCTTTCCTTCATTTCCACCGGGCGTGGAAACCGAGCCGCCTAAAGCGGTAATATTTAACTTTTTTATTATTCTATGGCCTTGTTTGTCCGTTGTATTATAGGTTGCCGTTTCCACACCCCTCTCCCAGTGACGAACATCAACAGGCTGCTTCTGAACCAAATCATAACCAAGGGTGTCAAGGGTCTCATATGCCCACAGAACACCCTGGTCGTCACCTTTGCTTCCTGCTAAACGAGGTCCGACCTCTTGACATAGGTTTTTAAGCCAATAATAACCTTGCTGCTCCCCTAAGGATTTTTGAAAAATTTTCTGAACAAAGAGGGGGTCCACTTCCTGTCCCAACATGGAAGTGGAAATGATTAGAGCTATGGCTATGTATATTCTTTTCATGCTTTTATTTGGTTTAAATCATAAAGGCTCCCGGGTCTCCTGAGGCTAAGTACATTAAAAGGCCTGTAAGCCAGCCTCCATACGTGCCGAGCGCATAACCTAGCACCGCAAGCAAAACACCAACAGGGGCCAGTGAGGGATGAAATGCTGCCGCCACAACCGGCGCAGACGCAGCTCCGCCAATATTCGCCTTTGAACCAACGGCGACGAAAAAAAACGGCGCCTTGATTCCGCGGGCAACTCCAAGTAAAATTAACACATGAAAAAGCATCCAAACGCCCCCAACAATTAATAAACCAGGAGCTTCTTTTAGCTCATAAAGATCCATTTTCATGCCTATCGTCCCTACTAGTATATATATAAATACAGACCCTATTCTGCTTGCGCCCGCGCCCTCAAGGTTCCTAAGTTTTGTAAAAGACAAAATAAGACCTATGGTTGTAGAGACGATTACTATCCAAAAAAAACTACTCGTCAAACTAAAGTTTGACAAATACGGTGCGTTTTCTTTAAACCAAGGAGCAAAGTAGTCTCCCGCTAAATGACCCAAGGCAACCGCGCCGAAAGCAATACCTAGAATCTTCATAGTCTCTGGAAATTTTGGAATACGAGAGGTGCGTTCTGAAAAATCTTCCATTTCTTTTTGTAAAACCTTTACCGAGGTGTTGTCTGCATGGAGCCATTGGTCAACGCGGTCGCTTTTTGCAGCGCCCAAAAGAATAAACGCCATCCAAATCTCAGCAACAACAACATCAACCGTTATCATCGCTGAATACAAACCGTCTGATGGTTTAAAAATCTCATACATTGCGGCCTGGTTTGCCCCGCCGCCGATCCACGAACCGGCAATGGTTGAAAGACCCCTCCAAACCGCCTCTGGACCAACACCACCAACAAGATCAGGCGAAATGCTAGAAACAATCAAAACAGCAAATGGGCCGCCCAAAATGATGGTAACTGTTGCCGTAAAAAACATAATTAATGCCTTTGGGCCTAGTCCAATAACAGCCTTTAAGTCTATACTTAAGGTTAGTAAAACCAGAGAAGCTGGAAGAAGGTATCTTGATGCAACAAAATACAGGTTTGTGTCTTTAGGAACCAGGCCTGTATTGGTTAAAACTGAAGGTAAAAAATAACACAGCAAAAGAACCGGAACCCACTTAAAAAATGTCTTAAATTTTGGATTGTCTGCTGCCCAAAAAATACCCCCGAGCAAAACCATTAACAGTCCGAAAACAACTGCTTCGTTAGTTATTAACGCATGCGTTTCATTTTCCATTTTTTTGTGTTTTAATTGGGCTTTCTTTCTTTTTAACGAATTTAACGTTTTGTTTCTCAGCCCTCATTTTCTTTTCATTAGGTTTTAATTTTTTATCGATAGCGGGCTCAACGTGCACAAACTCTTTTCTTTTTAACCAGGTGGAAAGAACATCGCCTAGGCTAACTAAAAATTTATCTTTCCGGATTTCTATCACCTCTCCAATTTTTTTTGCGCCGCCGCCTAAAACTTTTACCCTATCACCTTTTTTAACCGGTTCAAGAAACAGGTTTTCAAGAGCTTTTTTGGCTGCATTTTTACCCTGCAGTTGTTCTTTCTTTTTTCGAGCCCTTACCTCGTAATTTCTCTCAGATAGGGATTTTATTATTTTGTCTTGTACCTCTTTTTTGTGCTTTTGGGTCTTTGCTTTTGACCACAGGTTTGCCCATTGCTCCATGCGCTTACCCCAGTTTATTTGTTGCGTTAGCTCGGTGTTGTTTTTGCCTGTTTTGGATAGCTTTGTTTCAAGCTCTTGTATTTTTTTTTCGTTTAATTGCTTCAAAGATTCTAAGTCTTTGAGTTTAGCTTTTACTTGTTTTTGGGTTGACTCTAGAGATTTTCGTTCATTTTGCAAAACCACTATTAACCTATCAAATGATAGCGTTTGCTCTTTTAAATTTTTTTTTGCCTCTGTCATGATGCGTTTTGATATCCCTGATCTCTCAGCCACCTCAAATGTGTATGAAGAACCCGGCGTGCCTTGTTGAATTGTATATTGAGGTGTTAATGACTCTATGTCAAAAGACATATTTGCATTGCTTGCTCCTGATAGTTCTTCAGCGAGAGCTTTTATATTATTAAAGTGTGTTGTAAAAATTCCAAATGCCTGCGATTTATGTATCTCCGAAAGAAAAACACGAGCCAAAGANCTTCCTAAGTCTGGNTCTGAACCGCTNCCAAACTCGTCTACCAAACACAAGGTTTTGTCGTCTGANTATCTTAAAATATCTCTCATTTTAGATAGTTTCCCACTGTAGGTTGAGAGCTCACTCTCAATGCTTTGAGGGTCTCCTATGTCTGTCATTATTCTTTCGAACCACTTCATTTTTGACCCTCCACCCNCAGGCACAAGCATGCCACACTGAAGCATAATTTGCAGAAGGCCTACCGTTTTTAAAGCGAGAGATTTCCCTCCAGCNTTTGGCCCAGAAACNACCACAATCCGATTGTTTTTGTCCATGTATAAATCAAGGGGAACAACCTCCTGAGCATTGGCTTCTTGTGTCTTTTTTAAAACTGGGTTTACAGCCTTGTTAAATGCTATTTCGTTTTCTGTAATTTCAGGAAGGTGTGAATTTTCTTTTTTTGCAAACCGTGTTTTTGCAAACAAGACATCTAACTCTATAATTTTTTTGTTCGTTATTGATATTTTTTCTGAAAATGGTGCTATTTCTCGAGTGAGGTTTAAAAGTATTCGTCTTATTTCTCGTCTCTCTTCCTCTATTAAAACACCAACTGTAGCATTAATTTCCAAACACTCATTGGGCTCCAAAAATACAAGTGTGTTTTTTGCGCTGCTTCCGTGAAAAGCGCCTTTTGCTTTATTTTTATCTGGAGCNTTTACAGCCANAACACGNCTGCTGTTACTTACGGATTCTCTAATATCTCCAAGTATACCTTCTTTTTCACATCTCTTTAAGGCTTTATAAAAAAGGCGGTCCGCGACAACTCGTTTTTTTGCAATTTCTTGTCTGATAGACTTAAGCTCGCTGGATGCTGTTGATTTGATCTGACCGTTTTTTTCAAGAACCTTATCAATCTGTTTTTTGATTTTATCTTCTGGGGGAAACGGTCTATATGATAACGCTAGTGTTGGCGCAACCTCATCATTTATTTGTGTGAATTTAAAAAGTGCATTATAGCTCTCCGATTGATCTCTAATGCTCATAAAATGATCGGTGTCAAGAACAGCATTTTTTATTTTCAACAAAGGAATCGCCTCGTCGATCTCTGATCTTGAAATTGGCGGCAACGACTCATCCATTTTTAAAATTTCAAGAAGCTCCGCACCTTGGTATAACTCTATCTCTTTTTGATTTTTGTATGCGCTTGGGAGCATTTCCACAATTGCACGCCGTCCATTCGAAGACACAGCGAACTTGGATAGCATTGTCTTAAACTCCAAAAAATCAAGAGCTTCAAAAGCTGACTCTGGATAAAGCATGCTAATCGTTCTTCTCTGGTCTCATTTGGGGGAAAAAAATAACCTCTTGAATGCTTGTATTTCCTGTAAGCAGCATCACTAGGCGGTCCATCCCGATCCCCATGCCTGAAGTGGGAGGCATTCCATACTCTAGGGATCTTACAAAATCTTTATCGATAAACATAGCTTCGTCATCTCCTTTCTTTTGAAGCCCGAGCTGATCTTCAAACCTCTCCTTTTGATCAATTGGATCATTTAGCTCACTGTATGCGTTAGCNATCTCTGTCCCATTTATAAAAAGCTCGAACCTTTCGGTAAGCCTCTCGTCATCTCGGTGNTTTTTACANAGCGGGGACATTTCTACAGGGTAATCGGTAATAAANGTNGGCTGAACANAGTGNTTCTCACANTTNTCTCCAAAAATGGCATCNATAACTTTNCCCTTNCCCATNTCTGGAGATATTTCAATATCCAAAGACTGTGCTATCTTTTTTATCTCAGCCTCNTTTTTATCTATTAAATCAAACCCTGTATNGGTTTTTATCGCTTCCAAAATCGGAACCCTTTGGTAGGGNGCTGCTAGATTNATTTTNTTTCCATCAAAAGAAACNTCCGTTGATCCTNTTGTTTTTCTTGCAATTTTTTCAAACATATTTTCGGTAAATTCCATCATCCACNNATANTCCTTGTAGGCCACATATATTTCAAGAATTGTAAATTCTGGATTATGNGTTCTGTCCATACCCTCATTTCTAAANTCTTTTGCAAATTCATAGACTCCATCAAANCCTCCAACAATCAGTCGTTTTAAATAAAGCTCATTGGATATTCTTAAGTATAAGGGCATATCNAATGTGTTGTGNTGNGTCATAAATGGTCTTGCCGCCGCGCCTCCTGGTATNCTTTGCANTATTGGTGTTTCTACCTCCAAATAGCCTTTTTCATTAAANACCTCNCGCATAGTATTAAAGANTTGTGTTCTCTTTACAAAAACTTCTTTTACNCCTTCATTTACAATAAGGTCTACGTANCGCTGNCGGTATCTCAACTCCGGATCGTTAAACTCATCNTGTTTTTCTCCNTGAGAGTCNGTNTTAACTACNGGTAGTGGTTTAAGCGCCTTGCTTANCANCTTTAGCTCNGAAACATGAATACTTATTTCTTCTGTTTTTGTTGTAAAAACATGCCCTTTTAAAGACACAAAATCTCCTATATCAAGCTGCTTTTTAAACACTACGTTGTATAATGTTTTATCTTCACCCGGACACACAATGTCTCTATTTATGTAAGCTTGAATTCTACCCGAAGAATCTTTGATGCTTAAAAAAGAAGCTTTCCCCATAATTCTTTTAGTCATCACCCTTCCGGCAACACATACAGATGTGTATTTTTCTGGTTTTTTAGAGAATTCTTGTTTTATTGTTTCTGACAAAGCATTGACAGGAACCTCTTCTGCGGGGTATGGGTTTATCCCCTCTTTCCTTAATGCCTCAAGACTCTCTCTACGTAATATTTCTTGTTCTGATAACTTTGTGTTCATCTTGCAAAGATAGGAAGGTACTTTAAGGTGGGTTACCTTTGCCGAATTAAAGAAAAACTTTATGAAAAATAAACGAGTAAGGGTTCGTTTTGCCCCAAGCCCCACAGGGCCTTTGCATATGGGTGGGGTAAGAACAGCTTTATATAATTATTTGTTTGCAAAAAAGAATAACGGNGATTTTTTACTCCGTATCGAAGACACCGACCAGTCTCGATATGTTGAAGGTTCNGAAAAATATATTGTCGACTCTTTACGNTGGTGNGGAATTTCTCCAGACGANGGTGTTGGNGTTAATAATTCTATCACCGATAGTGGTCCACACTCTCCCTATCGGCAAAGCNAAAGAAAAGANATATATCGTCCTTATGTCGAAAAACTTATAAAATCAGGTCACGCTTACATGGCTTTTGACACTCCTGAAGAGCTCTCTGAAATTAGAGANAAATCTAAAAAAGCAGGAAACCCAAATTGGCAATATAATAGTATCACTCGGACCTCAATGAAAAACTCTTTAACTCTTTCTGATGAAGTTGTTAATAATAAGTTATTATCCAAAACACCNTATGTCGTTCGTGTTAAGATGCCCCATGGTGTGGAAATAAAATTTCATGATGAAATAAGAGGCTGGGTGAGTGTAAATAGTGTAAATGTTGACGATAAGGTGCTTATGAAAGGTGATGGCTTACCCACTTATCATTTGGCTAATGTTGTGGATGACCATCTAATGGAAATTTCTCACGTGATTCGCGGAGAAGAGTGGTTACCTTCAGCCCCTCTACATTTTATTTTATATGATTATTTTCAATGGGAGCGTCCCGTTTTTGCCCACCTACCCTTGTTNCTTCGGCCTGACGGTAATGGAAAACTGTCGAAACGAGATGGTGATAAATTAGGCTTCCCTGTTTTTCCTTTAAATTGGTCTCACCCAGAAACTAAAGAAACAGCTTCTGGTTATAAAGAATTTGGTTTTTACCCTGAAGGTTTCGTAAATATGCTTGCTTTTTTAGGATGGAACCCTGGTACAAATCAAGAAATTTTTTCTCTTGAAGAGCTTGTTTCATCTTTTAGCTTGAACAAAGTAAGTAAAGCGGGAGCGCGTTTTGATTACGATAAAGCCCGTTGGTTCAATCAACAACAGTTAAGAATAAGAGATGAATCGTTATTAGTTGATGAGTTTGTAAATTCTATTAAACTTAAGTACGATATATCAATCCAAAATGAATGGGCTAAAAAAGCTCTCTACTTATTTATGGATAGAGCTGAATTTATGAATCAAATTGTTACAGATTGTTATTATTTATTTNAGGATCCTGTTGATTATGATTCAAAAATGGTAGAAAAAAAATGGTCANCAAACGCGCAATTATGGCTTAAAGATTTAGCTCATATATTTTCAAAGACCAATTACAGTAGTGATGAAATAGAAGCTTCCTTCAAAAATTATCTCAATTCCAGCTCTTTAAAATTTAGTGAATTAGGTCCTGTATTAAGGCTAGCTATTGCGGGAAAAACTCATGGTCCTTCAATTTTTACAGTAATGGANTTAATTGGAAAAGATATTTCAGAAATTCGAATAAATAATGCAATAACTACATTAAACTAATGCAAGAAATACAATTAGTTAATCAAAGAGAATATGCTTATCATGGGTGTTTAGAGGAAGAATCTATAATTGGCTCTGAATACATTACTAATTTAAAAGTGTTTTGCGATCTTCAAGAATCTGCAATAAAAGATGATTTGAAATACACTGTAGATTATGTTGATTTAAGAACTNTAGTGACTCAAGAAATGCAAAAAAGATCAAAATTATTAGAATCTGTCTGTTTACGCATTATTAATAGACTTTTTAATGAGTTTCCTCTTATTTTGAAAGCAGATATTAAAATTTGTAAACTAAACCCACCAATAAATGGAGATGTTGAACAAGTTTGTGTNTNTTTTTCTAAAGAAAAATCTTAGCTCAATTATTATTTGGGTCGTANTTTTGAAAACTCTGGTCTCGTGGCCGAGTGGCTAGGCAGAGCTCTGCAAAAGCTTGTACAGCGGTTCGAATCCGCTCGAGACCTCAAAAAAACCCTGTTTTCAGGGTTTTTTTTTATCAGTTCTTTTTTNCAAATTTTTACCTTACATATCAAGTTATCTTTGTTTTTCTAATCCTGAAAATATTTAAACATGTCACAACCTACACTTCAAGAAGCTTTAAAAAGTTTATCTATTGATAATGAAAATGCTGGAACCTGGATAGGTATTAATGCTCATAATTCTGATAAAAAAATTCCTAGCTATTCNCCAGTTGATGGATCTTTAATTGGTTATACATCAGTTACTACTGATGAACAATATGAAAAAAGTATAATTGAAGCCCATAAAGCTTTCCTTGAATGGAGAAATGTTCCTGCACCAAAAAGAGGAGAAGCTGTTAGAGTTTTTGGAAATAAATTAAGANATCAAAAATCTGCTTTAGGATTATTAGTTAGTTATGAAATGGGNAANTCCTATCAAGAAGGTTTGGGAGAAGTACAAGAAATGATAGATATCTGTGATTTTGCAGTAGGGTTGTCTAGACAATTAACAGGTTTAACTATTAAAAGTGAAAGACCTGAGCATTTTATGATGGAACAGTACCATCCAATGGGAGTTATTGGAATAATTTCAGCTTTTAATTTTCCTGTTGCTGTTTGGGCTTGGAATGCAGCATTAGCTTGGGTTTGTGGTAATTCTTGTGTCTGGAAAGGTTCTGAAAAAACACCTTTATGTTCTATAGCTTGTCAAAAAATATGGAATGAAGTTACATTAGAAATGAATCTTCCAAAAAACTTATCTATCATATTAACAGGTGATAAAAATATTGGAATAAAAATGAGCCAGGATAAAAGAATACCTGTTGTTTCAGCTACAGGATCAACATTGATGGGTAAAGCTGTTGGTGAAAAAGTAGCGAGTAGATTGGGTCGTTCTATTTTAGAATTAGGTGGTAATAACGCCATTATTATAACTGAATCAGCTGATCTAAAAATGACCGTTACTGCTGCAGTTTTTGGAGCTATTGGAACTGCCGGTCAAAGATGTACAAGTACGAGAAGATTAATAATTCACGAAAGTATTTANAATAAAGTATGTAATTCAATTTGTGATGCATATAAACAAATAAAAATTGGTAGTCCATTAGATACAGAAAATCATATGGGACCATTAATTGATTCGGATGCTGTAAATAACTATTTACAATCCTTAAAAAATGTAGAAAAACAAGGAGGAAATTTTTTATTAAAAGGTGAACAATTAAAAGGCGAATTGTATTCTAGTAATTGTTATGTCACACCATCTATCGCTGAAGTGGAAAATATTTGGGATGTTGTTCAACATGAAACATTTGCTCCTNTATTATATGTAATGAAATATTCTGATTTAAATGAAGCTTTAAATACTCAGAATAATGTACCTCAAGGATTAAGTTCAGCAATAATGACAAACTCTATGCAAGAGGCTAATATATTTTTATCAGCAAGTGGTTCAGATTGTGGTATTGCTAACGTTAATATTGGAACCAGCGGTGCAGAAATTGGAGGTGCATTTGGAGGTGAAAAAGAAACTGGTGGGGGAAGAGAAAGTGGTTCAGATGCCTGGAAAGCATATATGAGAAGACAAACTAATACTTTAAATTATGGTAACTCTTTACCTTTAGCTCAAGGAATAGAATTCAACATATAATTATATATATATATTCTTTAAAATAAAGTATATAATAGTATTATCCGGTTAATAAAGTGTATAAAATCAAGTAAAGAATTTGGATATTAAAATATTAATATTAATAAACATTTAGTTAACAATAAAATTTAATATAAAATATTGTAAATCAATCATTTAATATATATACATATTAGTAACTTTATATTATAAATAATACTTTTTGTTAAAAATAAAATCACTAAAATTTATTAATAATTTATATTTTTTTATTGATAAATATAAAATCATAGTTAATTAAAAAAACACATAAAAAATTCATTAAAATTTAATCAACAACTGATACAAGGTTATGAACAAAATATTGACAATATCTATAGGGAATGATCATGCGGGTTTTGGTTTAAAATTTTTAATTATTGATAAATTATCTCAGTTAGGTTATAAAACAATAAATCATGGGTGTGATGGCCCAAACTCTGTAGATTATCCGGATCACGGGCATAAAGTAGCATTAGATGTTTTACAGGAAAAAGCTGATTTAGGTATAGTAATATGTGGAAGTGGTAACGGTATTAATATGACTGTCAATAAACATCAAGGAATAAGATCGGCTCTTTGTTGGAATCCAGAATTAGCGAGTTTAGCTAGAAGTCACAACAATGCAAACATATTAGCTTTACCAGCGAGATTTATATCAGAAAAAATAGCTTTAAAATGTTTAGATGCATTTCTGAATCAAAAATTTGAAGGAGGTAGACATTTAAATAGAGTTAATAAAATTAACTGTTAATGGTAAAATTTGACTATGAAAAATATATTTGGAAGAAGTTCATCGAACCTAAAAAATTTGCTTTATTATTAAAAAAAATAGAAGAAAAAGAACAGTGTAAAATCATAGAAGTTAATTACCAACTCGTTTCAGATAAAAAAATATTAGAAATAAATAATCGATTTCTTAATCATAAATATTATACAGATGTTATTGCTTTTTCTCGAAATAGAGGACTCAGGAAAATGGCTGATATTTATATAAGTATTGAAAGGGTTCAAGATAATTCTCAAAATTTAGGTGTTTTGTTTCAAAAAGAATTAAATAGAGTTATGCTTCATGGGTTATTGCATGTTCTCGGTTATAAGGATGTCGAAAAAAAGGATAAAACACTAATGTCAAGCAAAGAAGATTATTATCTTGATTTATACGAAAACATATAGTTCCACGTGAAACAATGAGTTACGACGTTATTATTGTAGGAGGAGGTCATGCTGGCTGTGAGGCTGCTGCAGCATCGGCGCGAATGGGGTCCGCAACATTACTAATAACAATGAATTTGCAAACGATTGCACAAATGAGTTGTAATCCTGCTATGGGTGGTGTTGCTAAAGGTCAAATATTAAGGGAAATAGATGCCTTGGGTGGGTTTTCAGGTATTGTGTCGGATAATACAGCAATACAATTTAGAATGCTTAACAGGTCAAAAGGTCCAGCAATGTGGTCGCCCAGGGTTCAAAGTGACCGTTGGAGATTTGCAGAAGAGTGGAGGTTAATGCTTGAAAGTATAGATAATCTAGA